>JAZKDY010000130.1:0-3811 GCA_040387325.1 Pseudomonadota bacterium
CCTTGGTGGAGACGATGGCGTCTTGGGTGCGGGCCTCGGTGCTGTTGAGCTGGACGAAGGCTTCTTCGACCTCACGCACGGCCTGGCGCACCTTGCCGCGGTAGGCCATGACCACGGCTTCGTAGTTGGCCTCGGATGCCTTGACCGCTGCCACGCGTTGGCCACCGTCAAACAGCGGCAGGCTGACCGCCAGCGGGCCAAAGGACCAGGTGGTGCCTTCGGTGTCCACACCGCCGGTGGTCAGGCGTGTGCCGGCAATCGAGCCGGCCAGGGTCAGGCGTGGCAGGCGTTGTGCCTTGGCGTTGCCCACCTGGGCGCTGGCGACCACCACATCCCGCTCGGCGCTGAAGACGTCGGGGCGTTGGGCAATTGTCTGTGCAGGCACACTTGCTACTGAAATAGGAGCGGCTTGCTTAGGTTTGGCGGGGGCTGCAGCCAGTTTAGCCTTAAGGTCTGGCTCGGGAATGGCGGTCAGGGCGACCAGGGCCTTGGTGTCCAGCTCACACAGTGCGCGTTGCTGGGTCAGGCGGCTGTTCCCGTCGGCCGCACTGGCGCGTGCCATGGCGCCCAGCGATGGCGCCAGGAAGCCGGCCTTGGCATTGATCTCGGTCAGGCGGGCCGTCTCCCCGCGCGATGTGGCGTCGCGCTGGGCCAGGGCCAGTAGCTGCTGGCAGGTGGACAGGCTGTAGTACAGATTCGCTACCTCGGCCGCGACCGATACCCGGGCGTCATGCCACTGCGCCTGGCTGCCATAGACATTGGCCTGGGCGGCGCGGCTGACCGCGCGGTTGGCGCCGACCACATCCAGTTCCCATGCGGACTGCAGACCGATCTGCTGCGTATTGGTCACCGGGAAATTGGGCTGGCTGACACCGCGGCTGGCGGCGTACTGGGCATTCAGGTTGGGCAGCAGCGCGCCGCGAGCCGTGGCCTGCTGGGCACGTGCGGTCTCTACCCGGGCCAGTGCCTGCGAGATGGAGGGGCTGACGGCCTGCGCGGCGGCGATCAGTTCGACCAGCAGCGGGTCACCCTGCTGCTCCCACCATTGGGTGAGCGAACCCACACTGCCCTGGTGGGGCAGGGGTGCTTGCCACTGGGCGGGGGTCGGCGCGTCGACCTGGCTGGGCGGCATGAAGGTGGAGCAGGCAGACAGCGCCATTGCTGCGGCCAAGGGCGCAAATCTGCGCAGGGGTTGCGGTATTTTTATCATCATGTGGGTGTGGGCTTGCGGATGGAACGTCGTGACAGTGACGGAGAGTGAAGGGGCTTCTGTGCGGCAGTTGCGATTCTTGTCGTCTTTGCCTTGGGTTTGCTTGGTTGGGCGCGGCGCTGGGCTTCGGCGGTGGTCAGGGCCATCGCGTAATCCACCAGCCGGTCGCAATATCTGTCGAGTGCGGCATGGGATGCAATCAGACCGGGGCGCACGGCGTTGGTGACGTCGGTGCAGATGTGCAGCATCACGCCCAGGCCGCTGATGGCCATGGCCAGCCGGTGGATTTCATCATCCGGCTCGGCCACGCCGACGTGGCGGCTCAGGGCGCGGGCCAGCGCATCGTGGGCGGGTTTGATGTTGCAATCCACCTCTTCCTGCCAGATGCCGGTGGGCTCCAGCATTTCGCGCAGGTGCAGCTTCATGCACTGCTGTATCAGGTCGCCGCGCTTGAGGGGCTCCACAAAGCTGCGCATCAGGTTGCCCAGCGCCCATTCCAGCGGATGGTTGGGGTTGTCGATGTGCTCGGGCGGTACCGGGGGGTTGACGCGGGGGTCGGTGAACACGGCCTTGTACAGGCCGGCCTTGTCACCGAAGTAGTAGCTGATGGAGGCGATGTTGATCTGTGCGGCCAGAGCGATCTCGCGCGTGGAGGTCTTGGCGAAACCCTTCTCGGCAAACAGCGCCAGCGCGGTGTCCAGTAGGCGGTTGCGGGCTTCGACGCCATCGCTGCGCAGGGTTTTTGCTTGAACGGGGGAGGGAGGGGCCTTGGACATAGGAGCCGGATTCTAGCTTAGTTAAATCAAACGTTTGATTTAACTTTTCCGTGCCCGCTGTGGGGTTTTGGTACGGAGCGGTTACCAATACTCCCCGTCTTCAGCCCGCCATCAGTTTGTGCACCAAATCGGCAGTGGTAGACGATTTGTACTTGCGCATCAGCCGCGCCCGGTAGATTTCCACCGTACGGTGGCTGATCTCCAGGGTCTTGCCGATCTGCTTGGAGGTGAGGCCCTGCATCAGGTGGGCGGCTACTTCTCGCTCGCGTGCGGTCAGCTCGGCCTTGACCGGGCGTAACGCGCTCAGGTCTTCGAAACACCAGATACCGGCCTCGTGGGGCGCATCGCGGTTCAGCGCACGGCCGGTGACATGGCACCAGAACACCTCGTCCTTGAAACGGCCATCCACACGGCGCATGATGCGGTCGTCGGCATAGGTGCCGTCACGGTTCAAAATCGGCGTGATGCGCACACCGGTGCGTTCAAACTCATCGACGCTGGGGTACAGTATCTGGAACGACTGGCCCACCAGCCGCTCGTGTGTGGTGCCAAACATGTCACACAGGCGCTGGTTGCAGTCCATGATCGTGCGGTTGCGCGAGAGGGCCAGGCCCACGGGGGCCAGATCAAATGCCAGTCGGTAGTCAATGTCCATAGGGTTGTGCTTTACGAAGAACTACGTAGCTAGTTAAGTAGTATCGTACGGTTATTGAATCTTCACAGGAGATGGGTGCGATGAACAAGATATATCCCAGTGCTGCTGCAGCGCTTGATGGAATCGTGAAAGACGGGCAACTGTTGGCCGTTGGTGGTTTTGGTTTGTGCGGCATCCCCGAGGCCCTGATCGAAGCGCTGAAGGACAGTGGCGTCAAAGACCTCACCGTGATCTCCAACAACGCCGGCGTTGATGGCTTTGGCCTGGGTAAATTGCTCGAGACCCGCCAGATCAAGAAGATGATTTCAAGTTATGTAGGCGAGAACAAGGAGTTCGAGCGCCAGTACCTGGCCGGTGAGCTGCAGTTGGAGTTCACGCCGCAAGGCACGCTGGCCGAGAAGCTGCGCGCCGGTGGTGCTGGCATTCCCGCCTTTTTCACCAAGACCGGTGTGGGCACCATCGTCGCAGAAGGCAAAGAGCTGCGGGAGTTCGATGGCGAAACCTATGTGATGGAGCGTGCCCTGGTGCCCGAAGTGTCACTGGTCAAGGCGCACCGCGCCGACAAATCCGGCAACCTGCAGTTCCGCCTGACGGCCCGCAACTTCAACCCCGCTGCGGCGATGGCCGGCAAGGTCTGCATCGTCGAAGTGGAAGAGATTGTGGAAACCGGCGCCATGGTGCCTGACCAGGTGCACTTGCCCGGCATTTACGTGCACCGCATTGTGCTCAACGCCAACCCGGAGAAGCGTATCGAGAAGCGCACCATCACATCGAAAGAGGGAGTCTGATCATGTCCTGGAGCCAAGACCAAATGGCGGCCCGCGCCGCGCAAGAGTTGCAAGACGGTTTTTATGTGAACCTGGGCATCGGCATTCCTACACTGGTGGCCAATTTTGTGCCCGCCGACAAGGAAGTCTGGTTGCAGAGTGAGAACGGCATGTTGGGCATCGGCCCTTTCCCCACCGAAGACGAGGTGGACGCCGACCTGATCAACGCCGGCAAACAAACCGTGACCACGATCAAGGGTTCATCCCTGTTCGGAAGCCACGACAGCTTTGCGATGATCCGTGGCGGCAAGATCAACCTCTCCATCCTGGGCGCCATGCAGGTCAGCGAAAAGGGTGACCTGGCCAACTGGATGATCCCCGGCAAGATGGTCAAGGGCATGGG
>JAZKDY010000131.1:0-5455 GCA_040387325.1 Pseudomonadota bacterium
TCGCCGCGGAGCCACTAAAGCGCTGCGAAGCCCACGATTATATGAGATTTGGCAAAAAACAGCCAGTTCTGCTTAATTAAGTTGCAGCAGCACCCCAAGGGGCACAGCAATATCACTATGATATTGATAGCTACCAATCCAAGTTTTACGGGGGCTCCATGCCAATTTGGCATACAGGACTCCCGCGAAGTGCCAAGCCGGTTACCATCCAAGTATGTTCAGTTACCGCCACGCCTTCCACGCCGGAAACCACGCCGACGTCCTTAAACACACGGTTTTGCTGGCCGTTTTGCGCCATATGGCCCAAAAAGACGCAGCGCTGACCGTCTTTGACACCCACGCGGGCGCCGGTCTGTACCGACTGGATGGCGACTACGCCCAGACCAGCGCCGAGGCCGCCGAAGGTTTCCTCAAGCTGGTCGCGACAAAACCCAAAGAGCCTTTTGCACCGCTGCTGCAGGATTATCTGGACTTGGTGGCCAGCTTCAACAAGGCGGGTAGCCACAAGGTCTACCCCGGTTCGCCCTTCATCATCCACCGCGTCATACAAGAGCGTGACCGCGACAAGCTCAAGCTGTTTGAACTGCACCCGACCGACACCAAGACCCTGACCGCCAATATCGCCCAGCTCGAAGCCGGCCGCCAGGTGGCCATCCTGCGCGAAGACGGTTTTGAAGGCGTCAAGAAATTCCTGCCCCCGCCCTCCCGCCGCGCCCTGCTGCTGTGCGACCCGAGCTATGAGTTGAAGACCGACTACGGCCGCGTGGCCGAAATGGTGGCCGATTCGCTGTTGCGTTTTGCCACTGGCACCTACGCCGTCTGGTACCCCATCATCCCGCGCCCCGAGGCACACGACCTGCCCAAGAAGCTCAAGACCCTGGCCAACAAGGCTGGCAAAAGCTGGCTGGGCGCCACCCTCACCGTGAAGTCCAGCAAGTTACTGCAGGATGACGAAGGCGAAGTGATCCGCCCTGGCCTGCCCGCCAGTGGCATGTTCATCATCAACCCGCCACATACGCTCAAGGCCGGCCTGCAGAAGGCTTTGCCCCAGATGGTGGAAATGCTCAAGCAGGACGCGAACGCCACCTTTACGCTGGAATCCGGCGGCTAGCAGGCAAGACACGGCTTCGCCATGCGTGTACTGCGCGATGCATTTGCGATTTTTCGCATGGAGATGGCGCTTTTTACGCGTTTCCCCAAGCTGAAGGTATCAACGATCGGCGTGATCATCATCCCGGCGCTGTACGCGCTGATCTACCTGTCCAGTGTGCAAGACCCCGGCGCCCACACCGGTGACCTCAAAGCCGCCCTGGTCAACCTGGACCAGGGGCTGAATTACCGTGGGCAGGATGTGAACGTGGGCCAGGAGGTCGCCACCTCCATCCGGGAAAAACAGGCATTTGGCTTCATCGACTACCTGGAAGAAGACGAAGCCAAGCGGGCGGTGCGGCAGGGTCGCCTGGCGTTTGCGCTAATCATTCCCAGCGACTTCAGCGCAAACGCCGTACCCGGGCAAGCCGCCGCTGGTGGCCGCCTGGTGATGTATGTGTCCGAAGGCAACAACTACAACGGCGCCCAGATTGCCAAGCGTTTTGCCGCAGAACTGGGGCACCAGGTCAACATCAATCTGAATGAAAACCGCTGGTCCCTGGTTCTGACAAACGTCACCGGCTCGCGTGACAAACTGACCGAACTGCGCAAAGGTGCGGCGAGCCTGAACGACGGTGCACACAAGCTGGATGCCGGCCTGGCCAAGGCAGATGCGGGGGCCAAGGCCCTGTCCGCGGGTGCAGGTGGGCTGGGAACCTCCGTCGCGCAACTCACGGATGGTGTCAAACAATTGGGCGCGGGCCTGCGCACCATGGACCAGCAACGCCCTGCGGCACAGGAGCTGGCAGCACTTAAATCCGGCTCAACTGAACTGATGGCCGGCCATGCCAGCCTGGCGCGCGGCCTGCAGGATCTGCAAAACGGGGCCCAAGAGCTGACCGATGGCAGCATCCGTATGCGCGACGAGACCAAGGGCATCCCCTTGGTCGGCACCCGTATCTCGGAGAGCGCGTCTCAACTCGGCGATGGCGCAGCCCTGTTGGGGGCGGGTCTGCAGGCTGCCCGCCAGGGCCAGACGCAACTGGCCGATGGAACCCAAAAACTGGCCGCCGGCACCACCAAACTGGCCGACGGCATGGCGGCCCTGGGTGGCGGGGTACACACGGCGGCCGGCAAGGTACCGCCCGACACCAAACTGGACGAGCTGGCCAGCGCAGGCCGTGCTGTTGACACGGGCGCGCACGACCTGCAACTGGGCCTGGCGCAGCTCAAAAGCGGTTCCAAAGAACTTGCATTGGGTCTGGAACTGTTGAACCACTCGCTGCCGGGCGATGTTCAGGCGCCGGATGGCAGTGCGCGCGGCCTGGCAGATTCTGTGGAGCCAGTCACGGAAATCGTCGCCCCCGTGCCCAACAACGGCGCAGGATTTGCACCCAATTTCCTGGCCACGTCACTGTGGCTGGGCGCGGTGATGTCGGCCTTCTTATTCCATTTGCGCCGCCTGCCGCAAGCTGCGGCCACTGCGTCGCGTCCGGCCAGGCTGTTGGGCAAATTGGGCATTCTGGGGGCCGTGGTGGTGGCACAGGCCATGGCGATCATGTTGATGTCGCTGTTTTTGCTGAACTTGCACGTGACCCACTTGGGCCCGTTTGCGCTGACGCTGGTCATCAGTTCACTGACCTTCCTGACCATCATCGTCGCCCTCACCCGCGCGTTTGGCGACGCCGGCAAGGCGGCAGTCCTGCTGTTGATGGTGCTGCAGCTGTCTTCAGCCGGGGGCGTGTTGCCGGTGGAGCTCTCAGGCGGCATCTACCAGACGGTCAGCCCCTGGTTGCCATTCACCTGGGTCATCAAGGCCTTGCGTGTCACCATGTTTGGTGCGTTTGACGGCGACTGGCTCAGTGCCTGGCTGGTCATCAGCCTGATCGGCACCATCGCCTGGCTGGCCGCATGTTTTGTCGGACGCTGGCAATTTGTCAGCGCCGAAGACCACCGCCCGGCGATGGAGTTTGAAGGGGTTTAACTCGCCGCCGGGCCGCCCCAAGGCGAGTTAGCCCCCTTGGGGGGGGGCAGCGACCCGCGCAGCGGCGGAGCGTGGGGGCTATTTAGCCCGTCAACCCGAGACGCTCACAGAGGGCGATCGTCGCCACGCTCTGGTTCATCGTGTAGAAGTGCAGCGAGGGTGCACCGCCGGCGCGCAACTGCTCACACAGGCTGGTCACCACGTCCAGGCCAAAGGCCTTGATGGACGCGGTATCGTCGCCAAAACTTTGCAGACGCAGGCGTATCCAGCGCGGAATTTCGGCGCCACTGGCATCCGAGAAGCGCATCAGCTGCGTGGAGCTGGTGATGGGCATGATGCCGGGCACGACGGGCACGTTCAGACCCATTGCTGCCACGTCATCCACAAAGCGGAAGTAGGCGTCCGGGTTGTAGAAATACTGCGTGATGGACGAATTGGCACCGGCATTGACCTTGGCGGCGAAGGCCTTCAAATCACTCTCCGGCGAGCGCGCCTGGGGATGGATTTCGGGATAGGCCGCGACTTCGATGAAGAAATCGTCTCCGGTCTCGGCACGGATAAAGGCCACCAGTTCACTGGCGTAGTGGAATTCACCACCTGCGCCATAACCGCTGGGCAGATCGCCGCGCAGAGCCACCAGGCGTTTGACGCCCATGGCTTTCAGCGTGGCCAGTTGTGCACGCACGGTGTCGCGGGTCGCGCCAATGCATGAGAAGTGCGATGCGGCGCTGACGCCTTCAGCCAAAATTTCAGAGACCGCGTTGAAGGTGCCTTCTTGCGTAGAGCCACCGGCCCCAAAGGTCACCGAGCAGAACTCCGGCTTGAGGGCGTACAACTGCTGGCGCACAGTGCGCAGCTTGGCGACACCTTCTGGTGTCTTGGGTGGAAAGAATTCCACGCTCAGGGGGATGCGGGATATTTCGGACATAGCTTCTCTCTACTTAGCCGCAGACAGGCCGGCGAGGTCTCAGGGGTTTTTAGTGGCGCAGATAAAAAACTCGCGGTTGCCATCGCCGCCTTCAATCGGCGAATCAAACCACGCGGTCACGGTCAGGCCCAACTCGGCACAGGTTTCGCGCAGGCGCTGCTCGACGATGGGGTACATGGCGTCATCCTTGACGATGCCACCCTTGCCCACCTGGCCCGGCTGCAGTTCAAACTGCGGTTTGACCAGGGTCAGCAACGTGCCACCCACTTTCAGGAACGGCACAACGGCGGGCAACACCAAAGTTTGCGAGATGAAGGACAGGTCACCCACCACCACATCAAACTCCGGTACAAACGGCTCTGCGCCCTCGGACTCTGGATCAAACTGGCCGCCAGCCCCCGTGTAATTTACACATGCCGCTTCAAAATCCATAGCAGTCAAGGAACGGGCATTGACCTTTTCCACGCACAGTACACGGCCATCTTCGCGCAGTTGCGGGTGCAGCTGGGCACTGCCCACATCCACACCCACCACCAGACGCGCGCCGTGCTGCAGCAAACAGTCGGTAAAACCACCGGTGCTTTGCCCCACGTCCAGGCAGGCCAGGCCGTCGACCGACAGGGCCACCTGCGTGAGCGCTGCTTCCATCTTCAGACCGCCACGGGATACGTAGCGGGCTTCGGAGTCGTCCAGCAAACGGACGTCAGCGTTCTCGGGCACTTCGTCGCCGTTTTTGGCCACGCGCTTCCACGCCTCGCCTTGCAGCCATTCCACACCATCGGCAATCAGGCGCTGGGCCTGCGACCGGGTAGTGGCCAGGCCACGTAAAACGAGTAGTTGGTCAATGCGCATGGGGCCTTCGGCTTAGTAGCGATACGTGTTTTTCTTGTACGGACCGGCCTTGTCGACGCCAATGTAGGCGGCCTGCTCGGTGGTCAGTTCGGTCAGCATGGCGCCGACCTTCTTCAGGTGCAGACGGGCCACCTTTTCGTCCAGGTGCTTGGGCAACACATAGACCTTGCCGACCTTGTATTCCTTGGGCTTGGTGAACAGTTCGATCTGGGCGATGGTCTGGTTCGCAAAGCTGGACGACATCACGAAGCTGGGGTGGCCGGTGCCGCAACCCAGGTTCACCAGGCGGCCCTTGGCCAGCAGGATGATGCGCTTTTCGGCCTTCTTGCCGCTCTTCGGGAAGATCACGTGGTCCACCTGGGGCTTGATCTCTTCCCACTTGCACTTGGACAGTGAGGCGACATCGATTTCATTGTCGAAGTGGCCGATGTTGCAGACGATGGCCTGGTCCTTCATCGCGTCCATGTGTTTGAAGGTGATGACGTTCTTGTTGCCGGTTGTGGTCACGAAAATGTCGGCCTTGTCGGCAGCGTATTCCATGGTCACAACCTTGTAGCCTTCCATCGCGGCCTGCAGGGCGTTGATGGGGTCGATCTCGGTCA
>JAZKDY010000132.1:0-5830 GCA_040387325.1 Pseudomonadota bacterium
CCGTGCTGCAAAGCTGGGCCGATGCCGAGTGGTTCACCAGCCGCCCCGAAGTGCCACAAAGCATCACGCTGACGGTTTTCAAGGTCGCCGGTGAGATCAATACGGACGATTTGTCCCCCGCGCCCGACGCTTTCAGCCGCCCCGACATCCCGATGCATGCGCTGGCGATGCACAAGAACGCACGCCCCGGCATCGTGCCCGAAGAAGACGGCAAACGTGGCCCCGTCAAGTTCATCGAAAGCCTGAAAGCCAAGGGCAACCTGGTGGCCTATGTAGGCGACGTGGTGGGCACAGGCTCATCGCGCAAGTCGGCCACCAACAGCGTGTTGTGGTTCACTGGCGAAGACATTCCGTTTGTGCCGAACAAGCGTTTTGGTGGCGTTTGCCTGGGTGCCAAGATCGCCCCGATTTTCTACAACACCATGGAAGACTCCGGTGCATTGCCGATCGAGTTGGACGTGAGCCAGATGGACATGGGTGACGTCATCGAACTGCGCCCCTACGACGGCAAGGCATTGAAGGATGGCAAGGTGATTGCCGAATTCACGGTCAAGAGCGACGTGCTGTTTGACGAAGTGCGCGCCGGTGGCCGTATTCCGCTGATCATTGGCCGTGGCCTGACCACCAAGGCACGCGAAGCGCTGGGTCTGCCGGTCAGCACGCTGTTCCGTCTGCCGCACAACCCGGCCGATACCTACAAGGGTTTCACGCTGGCGCAAAAAATGGTCGGTCGTGCTTGTGGCCTGCCGGTCGTCAAGGGCAACCAGCAAGGTGTTCGTCCTGGCACCTATTGCGAGCCCAAGATGACCAGCGTGGGTTCACAAGACACCACCGGGCCCATGACCCGCGACGAGCTGAAAGACCTGGCCTGCCTGGGCTTCAGTGCGGATCTGGTGATGCAATCGTTCTGCCACACGGCTGCGTACCCCAAGCCCGTGGATGTGAAGATGCACCACGAGCTGCCCGACTTCATCAGCACCCGCGGTGGCGTGCCACTGCGCCCCGGTGACGGCATCATCCACAGCTGGTTGAACCGCATGCTGTTGCCCGACACCGTCGGCACGGGCGGCGACAGCCACACCCGTTTCCCCATCGGCATCAGCTTCCCAGCCGGTTCCGGCCTGGTGGCGTTTGGCGCGGCCACGGGTGTCATGCCTTTGGACATGCCCGAGTCTGTGCTGGTCCGTTTCAAGGGCAAGATGCAGCCCGGCGTCACGTTGCGTGACTTGGTCAATGCGATTCCGTTGTACGCTATCAAGGCTGGTCTGTTGACCGTTGCCAAGCAGGGCAAGAAGAACATCTTCTCGGGCCGTATTCTGGAAATCGAAGGTCTGCCAGACCTGAAGGTGGAGCAGGCATTCGAGCTGAGCGACGCATCGGCCGAGCGCAGCGCCGGTGGCTGCACCGTGCACCTGAACAAAGAGCCGATCATCGAATACATCAACAGCAACATCACGATGCTGAAGTGGATGATCGCAACGGGGTATTCGGACGTGCGCACCATTAACCGCCGCATCAAGGCGATGGAAGCCTGGCTGGCCGATCCCCAGCTGCTCAAGGGTGACGCGGACGCGGAATACGCAGCCGTTATCGAGATTGATCTGTCCGACATCCACGAGCCTATCGTGGCCTGCCCGAACGATCCGGACGATGTGAAAACGCTGTCCGACGTGGCCGGCGCTGCTATCGATGAAGTGTTCATCGGCTCCTGCATGACCAATATCGGCCACTTCCGTGCGGCCTCCAAGCTGCTGGAAAACAAGCGCGACATTCCCGTCAAGCTGTGGATGGCACCACCGACCAAGATGGACGCCAAGCAGTTGACCGAGGAAGGCCACTACGGCGTGCTGGGTTCTGCTGGTGCCCGTATGGAAATGCCAGGCTGCAGCTTGTGCATGGGCAATCAGGCACAGGTGAAGGAGGGTGCTACCGTGTTCTCCACCTCCACCCGCAACTTCCCGAATCGCTTGGGCAAGAACAGCAATGTGTACCTGGGTTCTGCCGAGTTGGCTGCCATCTGCTCTAAGCTGGGTCGTATTCCGACCAAGGCGGAGTACATGGCCGACATGGGTGTCTTGACCGCCGCCAGCGACAAGATTTACCAGTACCTGAACTTTGACCAAGTGAAGGATTACACCGACATGGCTGATACGGTGAAGGACGGAGTGGTGGCGTAATCCTCCAGCCTTCCGTTTTTGATCCTGAGGCCCTGTAGCGCAAGCTGCGGGGCTTTTTTGTTTGTGGGTCCGTAGTAGCTCGGTTCGCCCGCATCAGGCCAGGGGTAGCCGTTTTGCTCCGTGTCCCCCGCCCGCTGCGCGGGCTCCTCCTTTACCTGCGCAAAACGGCCACCCTTGGCCTGAAGCTCGGGGAGCGTTGGAAGGTCTAAGAGCCCGCTATGGCGTTGGCATGTCGATACCTCGGAGGATCAGTCGGGCCAGGCGTTTTGCGCAGGTAAAGGAGGAGGGCGAAGCCCGGGGGACACGGAGTAAAACGCCTGGCCCGGCTGAGCCGGAGCAAAGACCAACCACGCAATGGCCTCCTAGATAATCCACAATATGCAAATCCTGAACGTTATCCCCCTATCCCTGCAAACGGTTCTGCTGCTGATTGCTAGCAACGTCTTCATGACCTTCGCCTGGTATGGACACCTGAAGAACATGGCCACTGCGCCTTGGTACTTTGCTGCATTGGCAAGCTGGGGCATTGCACTGTTTGAATACCTGCTGCAAGTGCCTGGTAACCGCATCGGTTTCCAGCAGGCGGGCTTCACTGTGGCCCAACTGAAGATCATGCAAGAGGTCATCACGCTCAGCGTTTTTGTGCCCTTTGCGATGGTCTACATGAATGAACCCTTCAAACTGGACTACCTCTGGGCCGGCCTGTGCATGGTGGGTGCGGTGTACTTTATTTTTCGCTCCGGTTAATCACCCGAAAGTCCTTTTGGGCCGTGCGGTTAAACTTCGCCGTCTTGAAAATGTCATGAAACTGTTGTTTGGTTGAAGGAATCGCGATGCTGTTTGGAAAACTCCTGCCCCGAGAAGGCAATTTTTTTGAGATGTTCAACCAGCACGCGGATCGCATCGTGGAAGCTGCGCAGGCCTTCTCAAGGCTGGTAGCAAACTACAACGACCTGGATTTGCGTGCCAAATACAACCAGGAAGTGGACGACGCAGAGCGCGCGGCCGACCGTGTCACGCATGACTGCAACAAAGCCATCCACATCACCTTCATCACGCCTATTGACCGTGAGCAAATCCACTCGTTGATCAACACCATGGACGATGTGGCTGACCTGATCCAGGATTCGGCCGAAACCATGGCCCTGTACGACGTGCGCCACATGACCGAAGAGATCGTGCGCCTGACCGACTTGAGCGTGAAATGTTGTGAACGCCTGCGCGACGCAGTCAAATTGCTGGGCCATATCGCCGAACCCAATACGGCCGAGGCGGCTCTGAAGACCTGCGAAGAGATCGACCGTCTGGAGTCCGATGCCGACCGCGTGATGCGCACCGCCATGAGCAAGCTGTTCCGCGAAGAGCCCGATGTACGCGAGCTGATCAAGCTCAAGGCTATTTACGAGTTGCTGGAAACCATCACCGACAAGTGCGAAGACGTGGCCAATGTGATCGAGGGCATCATCCTCGAAAATTCCTGATCGCGTCGCGGATACCGCTATGGAAATCGTACAAACGACCCTGTGGGTAGTCGTGATGCTGGTGGTGCTGGCATTGCTGTTTGACTTCATGAATGGTTTTCATGATGCGGCGAACTCAATTGCAACCGTTGTGTCCACAGGTGTGTTGAAACCGGGGCAAGCGGTTTTGTTTGCCGCCTTCTTCAACGTGGTGGCGATTCTGGTTTTCCAGCTCAGCGTGGCGGCCACGGTCGGCAAGGGCATTGTGCAGCCGGGTATTGTGGACACCCATGTGGTGTTTGGTGCTCTGGTGGGGGCTATTACCTGGAACGTCATCACCTGGTATTACGGCATTCCCAGTAGCTCATCACACGCCCTCATCGGCGGGATTGTGGGGGCCGTGATTGCAAAGGCTGGTGCGGGTGCACTGGTGTCCACAGGTATCCTCAAGACGGTTGCCTTCATCTTCGTATCGCCGTTGTTGGGCTTTGTTCTGGGGTCGCTGATGATGGTGGCGGTTGCCTGGATATTCCGTAGAACACGACCCTCCAAGGTGGACAAATGGTTCCGGCGCCTGCAGTTGATATCCGCGGGTGCTTACAGCCTGGGTCATGGCGGCAATGACGCCCAAAAGACCATCGGCATTATCTGGATGCTGCTGATCGCAACGGGTTACACCGCGGCAGGTGATTCGGCTCCGCCGAACTGGGTTGTGCTGTGCTGTTATGCGGCAATCGGTGCTGGCACCATGTTTGGTGGCTGGCGCATTGTCAAGACCATGGGGCAACGTATCACCAAACTGAAACCGGTGGGCGGGTTTTGTGCGGAAACCGGTGGTGCTATCACCCTGTTCCTGGCAACTGCCTTGGGCATTCCAGTTTCGACCACACACACCATCACCGGGGCGATTGTGGGCGTGGGCTCCACACAGCGCGCCAGTGCGGTGCGCTGGGGTGTGGCAGGCAATATTGTGTGGGCATGGATTTTCACCATACCCGCCAGCGCTTTTGTCGCTGCCGTGGCGTACTGGATCAGTCTGCAGATTTTTTAAGCAAACCCGGTTGGGAGATCATTTTGGCCTCTTCAATCTGGTATTCGAAAAAGTGCTGGAAGCTGTAGGCCAGACTGGCCATCAGCACGGTGGTACCCAATAGCAGTGAAGCCACCAAGGCACCTATGGTCAGCCAGTTGGTCTGGCCGGAGGGTGTGTCGGCTGCGGATCCGGGGTTGAAGTGCCCATTCCATTTTTCCGCGCTCATGAGCCCGTAGACCAGGGCGTTGACGGCGCAGCCCGCGATGGTGAATCCCAGCATGGGTATCAGCACCCAGCTCCATGGGTCTTCCAGTCCTATCGTGCGGGCACGGTGCACACCGTAAATCCCCAGCAGGGTGGGGATGGGCAACAGCCAGGCCAGGCGATTGGCCAGTCCAAAAAGATAGAAGCGGTGCAGCCCTAAGGGTCCTCCGACGAAGGTCAACCAGGCGGCCAGGGTTTTGTTTTTCATGCCTGCGATTGTGCCGGAGCCTGGGTGCTGCCCAGGCCTATGACACGGTCCATCAGCACCACGTCCAGCCAGCGTTCGAACTTCCAGCCGCAATTGGCCAGGACACCAACCGGTTGGAAGCCACAGGCCTTGTGCACACCCACCGAACCCAGGTTCGCCGAATCACCAATCACGGCGATTAGTTTGCGCACGCCGGCACGCTCGGCCTGGGCCATCAGCTCTTCCAGCAGCAGGCGGCCCAACCCTTTGCCAGCGGCGGCCGGAGCCAGGTAGATGGAGTCTTCTGCAGAAAAACGGTAGGCCGGGCGGGGCTTGAACCAGTTGCAGTAGGCAAAACCCAACACCCCGTCCGCGGTTTCGATCACCAGGTATGGAAGGCCCTTGGACAGCACATCTGCACGCCGGGAGGCCATGTCCTGCTCAGTGGGCGGGGTGGTCTCAAAAGTGCCTGTGCCGTGCAAGACATGGTGGGTATAAATGGCCGTGATGGCAGGGATGTCGGAGTCAAGGCTGGGACGGATTTTGGTCATGGATGGCGAACAGGTTATAATGGAGAGCTATTCAGAGTGTCACTGGCCGGGTGGTCAGTTGCGTGTCTCAACTTTGAATTTAAAGGCTGGAAATCATTTCCGCCACCCAAAGGATAAATCATGGTCGTCATTCGACTCGCCCGTGGCGGTGCAAAAGC
>JAZKDY010000133.1:0-12109 GCA_040387325.1 Pseudomonadota bacterium
GTGACCTCCAAATCGCACCGTCAAGTCTTTGGTAACTAACACTCTTGGTTTCTCCAGTTCAGATCAATGCCATGCTCAGGGGCAGGTGCCGATGGCGTAGTAGTTGGTGCCGGTCTTCTTCAGGGTTGTCGTTGTAAACGTATTCCACAAACCCATGTTCTGGTTGGAACCATTGGCATAAGTGGTTCCCATGGATTGGTAGGCCCTTCCCGCCGTAGTATGGGCGTAGTTGGATGACGTGTAGCAGGTGGCAACGGGTGGCGGTGTACCGGTGGTTGTGCCACTGGCGGCTGCAGACGCAGTGCCCTCGGCGCCATTGGCGTCTGCGGCTTTCACGGTCCAGCTGTAGGTGGTGGCTGCCGCCAGGCCGGTGTCGGTGAAGTTCAGGGCCGTCACCGGCAAGGCGTTGGTCTTGTTGTTGTTGCGGTAGACGTTGTAGCTGGCAGCGCCCGTGACCGCATTCCAGCTGATGGTCATGGCGCTGGCCGTTGCGTTGGAAGTGACAACATTGGTCGGTGCAGGCAACGCAGCGGGTGGCGGTGTGACCGTGCCACCGGCAGACAGCTGGTCCACCATGGCCTTGATGGCCGCCATTTGTGGGCCGGACTTCTTGGCGTAGTTGGCGTTGTCATAACCCCACCAATCCCAGCAGCTGTTCGTCGCCGCCGTGCTGGTCTGCGGGTACAGCATGACCATGTTGTTGGTGTCGGCCCAGCGGTTGTAACCGGTGTTGCGCACATACTTCTGCTGCACCAGGGTCACGTTTTGCTGGCAACCGTGCAGCACCACGTGCAGGCGGCACTGGGTGCCAGTGGTACATGCTTGCGGAATGTAGGCCCAACCGGTCGGTGCCATACCGTGGTTGGTGATGAACTGGCTCTGGTTGAATTCGACAAAGTTGCCCGCAGGCAAGGTGTTGTTGTTGCGGGCGTTCAGCGTGCCGTAGATGTGGCCCAAAATGGCGCCAGCCAGGTCGAAATTGCAGTCGTTGATATACGGCGAGGCTTTGGTGGAGCAGGCGCTGCCAAAGTCATCGGTGATCATGGCGTGTTCGGCCGCGATGTCTTTTTTGTAGACCACATTGGCGGCGGGTACAAAACTGTTGTAGTAGGTCTTGAGCGCGTCCATGACACCCGGCTTGACGGTGCTGTCGATCGAGCCGGAGAACAGGTACACCTTGGAGCTTTGCAGATTAGCCACCGGGTCGATAGTGCCTGCGCTGGCCCAGCTGTTGGTGGTGTTGACCAGGGTGCTGGTCGGTATGCCGGCCGGGCTTGCCATGCAGCGGCCGGTGGCGTTGGTGATCGAACCCTCAGCACAGTAGAACGGCCCGCCGGCCACCACACCGGCGCCTTTTTTAAACGTGGCCGAATGGCCCACGTGTAATTGCACGGCCATGAAGCCACCCGACGACAGGCCCGACACCGAAGTCTGGGTCTTGTCGATATTGAGTTGCGGCAGGTTCACCGCGGCGATGGCACTGGCGCTGGCCAGCGCGAGTACACAAGCGCTCAGGCGAAGAACGGAAAAACGGTTCATACGATTTGTCTCCTGGTTTTTTGGGCGAAAAGCATCCCTGGCCCCCGTGTATCCGGGGGTTAAAACTGAAAATGGAGAGGGGGCGCAGGACCGCCGGTCCTGCACTGTCGGCCGCTTGGGCCGGGCGCTGTGTTTAGCGCTTGTTCCGGATAGGGATGTTCATCTCTTCCGGTTTGATCTCGCGCACCAGCTCAGGTACGCCCCAGGCAAACGCGGGGTCGGCCTTGATCTTGAAGTGGTACATGCTTTGCATGGCCTGGTGGTCTTCCTTGCGGAAGGTCATCTTGCCCTTGGGTGTGTCAAAACTCATGCCTTCCATGGTCTTGATCAGTGTGTTGGCCGAGGTGTCGCCCTTGCTGTTGTTCAGCGCGGTGACCACAGCCATGGCTGCCGAGAAACCACCGGCCGTGAAGAAGTCTGGCGGTGCCTTGAACTCCTTGTAATGGCGGGCCACCATGGCTTCATTGATGGGGTTCTTGGGAATGCCGAAGTAGTAGTACAGCGCACCTTCCATGCCGGGGAATTGCTTGTAGGCCACCATGGCCGGCAGGATGTTGCCACCGGTTGCCAGCTCAATGTTGTAGCGTTTTTTCAGGTCCAGATCAGCGATCTTGCTGAACGGTGCGGGAGCACCCGACCAGCCCACCGAGATGTACTTGTTGCCGGGCTGGTCTTTGAGCTTGTCAACAATGCGCTGCAGGCCGGCCGTGAAGTCGGTGGTGCCCACCGGCAGGTATTCCTCATGGACGATCTTGGCGTTCTTCAGCGATTCGCGGGTGGCCTTGACGCCGTCGCGGCCAAAGGCGTTGTCATTGGCCAGTGTGGCGACCACATTGCCCGGCTTGTCCAGTGCGGCGGCATTTGCGGCGGCATCCTGGCTGGAGTTGCGGCCGGTGCGGAAGATGTATTTGTTCCACTTGTCACCGGTGATGGAGTCGGCCACGGCGGGCTCCACTAGCAGGATCTTTTTGTATTCTTCGGCCACGGGCAACATGGCCAGCGCTACGGGGGAAGCGGTGGGGCCAACGGCCAGATCGACCTTGTCATCACCGTAAGCTGCGGCCAGCAGGCTCTTGCCGATATCGGGCTTGCCCTGGTCGTCTTTTTCGATGACCACAATCTTCTTGCCGGCCACCATCATGGTGCCGCCGGTGGCGTAGTCCAGGCCCATCATGAAACCCACAGCGGTTTGTTTGCCATAGGCCTCCAGAGCGCCGGTCTTGCTGTAGATGTGGGCAATCTTGATTTCTTTGGATTGCGCCATGGCGGTGGTGCCCAGCATGGCAGCGGCACACAGGCCGGTTGCAACAATCGTAGCCTTAAGAATCCAGCGACCTTGGTTCATTTGTCTTGTCTCCATTTGTAATCGTTCAATCCAGATTGGTGCGCAGGAAGCGTGCCAACCCCAAAAGCGTTGTTTTGATAAGGGTTTCTACGCACTAAATAGGGGAATTGGTAAAAACTTGCCTAGATTCAATACAACTGCATGTGACCAAAACTTATGCATGTGTATAAGTTTTAGTCATCGCCCAAGCGAGCATACAGCGTGGCCCGCGCAACACCCAGCATTTTTGCGGCCGCCACCTTGTTGCCCCGGTTGGCAGCCATAGCCGCCCGGATCGCCTTTTGCTCCAGTTCGGCAATCTGCACGGACAGGGGTCGCAACAGGGCTGCTGTGTCGTGGGACTGGGCTTCCACAGCCAAGGCCGTTTCCACCGGCAAGCTGGATTGCACGCGCCCCGGCGCAACCTCGACCTGCTGCAAGCCCGATTCACGCAACACCGCTTCGAGCTGCGGGGCCTCGATGCGTTGGGAGTCGCTGCGCATGGCAGCCTGTTCCAGCACATTGCGCAGTTCGCGGATATTGCCGCGCCAGGGTTGGGCTTCCAGCAAGGCCAGCGCCTGCGCAGACAGCTCGGGGTGCAACATGCCACTGCGCAGTGCCACGTCTTCGCCCAGCGCCTCCAGCAGCGCGGCAATGTCTTCCCGGCGCTCGCGCAGCGGTGGCACACGGATGGGCAACACGTTGAGGCGGTAAAACAAGTCTTCGCGGAAACCGCCTTCGCGCACCAGGCGTGGCAGGTCACGCGAGGTGGCTGCTATCACCCGCACATCAAAGGGAATGAGCTTGTTGGAGCCCAGGGGTTCGATCTCGCCCTCCTGCAGGGCACGCAGCAGTTTGGACTGCAGCGCCACCGGCATGTCACCGATTTCATCCAGGAACAAGGTGCCACCGTCGGCCAGGCGGAACTTGCCGTCGCGGCCCTTGCGGTCGGCACCGGTAAACGCACCAGGGGCAAAACCGAAGAACTCGGACTCCAGCAAGGTGTCAGGTACGGCCGCAATATTGACGCTGATAAACGGGCCACTGGCGCGGGCCGATGCCGCATGGATCGCATGGGCCAACAGCTCCTTGCCCGTACCTGTCTCGCCCAGCAGCAGCACCGGGCTGGAAGACTGCGCCGCCCGGCGAGCCTGGCGTTTGACCTCGACCGCAGCGGCGCTGAGGCCAATGAAACTGGCAAAGGTGTATTTGGATTGGCGCTGCCCGGTCTGGCGCAGGCGCTGCGTGGCCAGCTCGCGCCGTGCATCGTCCAGGTCGCGCTGCAGCAGCGAGAATTTTTCGATCAGCGGTTGCAGCGTGGTCTCGGCATGGTCAAACAGCACGATGCCCAAGGCACCGATCACATTGCCCGCCGCATCGCGCAGCGGGATGCGGCTGACGACAAAGGTGCCCGCCTTGTTGGACAACAGATCGATCAGTATGGGCTTGCCGGTTTCCAGCACCTGGTGCATCTGCGTGTTGTGCACGACAGTGGACACCGGGTGGCCCACAAAGTCCTCTTCGCGCTCGTAACCCAGGGCCGGCAAAAAGCGTTTGTACTGGTCGTTGATCCAGACCACGCGGGCCGCCCGGTCCACCAGCATCATGCCCTCGCTGGCATTGGCGAAGAGGTCAAACATGGAGCGCGCAGCCAGCTCCAGAATGCTTTGTGCGTCGCGCGGCAGGGTGTCCAACTTGTCCATCCGCGCATGTTACCCCCGCAATATCCAAACGGAGTCAGCCAAAACCCCAGCACCAGACTGCTATGAATTAAATAGCGTATTCATCATATCCGACGGGGGCCAGAGGCTGACTATTAGCTGACGACTTTAGCCAACGGCCAGCCCCGAACGTTTGGACAGGCGCTTGACCAGGCGAGGCACCAAGAGCACCAGCACCACGATGACCAGCAGCGTCAGCGACATGGGCCGCTGCAGGAAGACCAGCGGGCTGCCCTCGCCCATCGCAATGGCGTTGCGCAGTTGTGCCTCGGCCAGCGGGCCGAGGATCATGCCGACCACGACCGGTGCCGTGGGGAAGCTGAAGCGCCGCATCACCAGCCCCAGCACACCCACGCCGTACAGCAGGAAAAGGTCAAACGCGCTCTGGCGCATGCCGTAAGCACCCACCGTGGCGAAGATCAAAATGCCGGCATACAACTGCGCCTTGGGCACCTTGAGCAGCTTGACCCACAGGCCCACCAGCGGCAGGTTCAGCACCAGCAGCATCACATTGCCGATGTACAGCGACGCAATCAGCGCCCAGACCAGGGCCGACGCACTGCTGAACAGCTGCGGGCCGGGCTGGATGCCATAGTTCTGGAAAGCGCCCAGCAACACAGCTGTAGTGTTGGACACCGGAATGCCCAGCGTTAGCAGCGGTATCAACGCGGCGGTGACGGCGGCATTGTTGGCGGCCTCGGGGCCGGCTACGCCTTCGATCGCGCCCTGCTTGCCGAACTCGGCCAAGTTCTCGTCCTTGGCCAGTTTTTTCTCAGTGGCATAACTCAGGAAGGTCGGGATTTCGGTGCCACCAGCCGGGATGCAGCCAAAGGGTGCGCCAATCGCCGTGCCGCGGATCCAGGCCGGGATGGAACGGCGCCAGTCCGAGCGTGTCATCGTGACGCGGCTCATCTTGTTCTCGGACTCTTTCGCCTTGCCTTCGAACAACACGGCGTGCAGGGCCTCGGCCACCGCAAACAGGCCGACGGCCACCAGCACGATGTCAATGCCATCCAGCAGCTCCGGCGTATCGCCGGTGTAGCGCGCCTGGCCGGTGATCTGGTCCATGCCGACCAGGCCAATGGCCAAGCCGACAAAAAGCGCCGTCAGACCGCGCAGCGTGCTTTGCCCCAGCACCGCGCTCACGGTGGTAAATGCCAGCAGCATCAGGCAGAAGTATTCGGGCGGCCCCAGCTTGACGGCAAACTCCGCCACCAGGGGCGCGAACAACGTCACCAGCACCGTGGCCACCGAACCGGCAAAGAAAGAGCCTATGGCTGCCGTGGCCAGCGCCGCGCCCGCGCGCCCGCTCTTGGCCATCTTGTTACCCTCCATCGCCGTCACCATGTTGGCGGTTTCGCCCGGAGTATTCAGCAAGATGGAGGTGGTGGAGCCGCCATACATGGCGCCGTAGTAGATGCCCGAAAAGAAGATCATGGATGCGGTGGCATCGACCTTGGCCGTGATCGGCAGCAGCATGGCCACTGCGGTGGCCGGGCCAATGCCGGGCAACACACCCACGGCCGTACCCAGTGCGCAGCCGACAAAGGCCCACATCAGGTTCACCGGCGTGCCGGCCGTGGCAAATCCTTGTAAAAGTTGGTTCCAGATTTCCATCAGATCCACCCGCTTGTTGTGAGGCCCGGCAAGCTGATGGCCAGAAACTTGGTAAACATCCAGTACACCGGCGCGGCAATCAGCAGGCCGACAACGGTGTCCATCACCCACGACCGTGCGCCGTCAGTGGAAGGGCCCTTGGCATTGCGCAGGCCGCGTGCGGCCATTACGAAACACAGGGCGCAACTCAGGATAAAACCCAGCTTGGTGATCAGCGCGGCATTGAGCAGCAGCCCGGCAGACATCCACACAAAACCGGGCCAATAGGGCTTGTCGCCATCACCGTCACCATCGCCCTCTTCCATGTCCCGAAAGCCGCCACTGCGCGCCTCGTAAGTCAGAAAAGCGCCGCACAGTAGCAAGGCCACGGACACCAGCCAGGGCAAAAAATTGGGGCCGACACCGGAGTAACCGGCATCCGCCGGTATACCCACGGCGCCCCAAGCCAAGCCCAGCGCCACCAGACACACACCGGCGCCCACGATGGTCTGGTAGCGCCGGCTCAGAGCCGCGTTGGTCATACCATGCCCGCCAGGTGCATGATGCCGCGCAGGTTGGAGAACTCGGCATCTACAAAGTCGTCAAAGGCCTTGCCGGTGAGCAGGGCTGGCGTCCAGGCATTTTTCTCCAGCGATTCGGTCCAGGACTTGCTCTTGGTCGCCTTGACCACCAGTTCAGTCAAAGCTGCCCGTTGCTCGGGAGTGATGCCGGGGCCACCGTACAGACCGCGCCAGTTGCCCAGCACCACGTCGTAACCCATTTCCTTCAGCGTGGGGACGTTGATGCCCGGCAGACGCTTCTCGGAAGTGACGCCAATCGGGCGCATCTTGCCAGCGTTGATGTATTCGGCCATCTCGCTGTAGCCACCACCACCCACCGTCACATTGCCGCCCAGAATGGCGGCGGTTGCTTCACCGCCGCCGCGGAAGGCCACGTAGTTGACCTTCTTGGGATCGACGCCCACTTTGGTCGCCAGCATGGAGGCACAAATGTGCTCTGTAGTGCCGCGTGAACCACCGCCCCATTTCACACTGCCGGGGTCCTTGACAAGCAAGTCCACCACTTCCTTCATGGTCTTGATGGGCGACGCCGCAGGCACCACAAACACGTTGTACTCGCTGGTCAGGCGCGCGATAGGCGTAGCTTTGTCCAGGGATACCTGGGGTTTGCCGGTGATGATGCCGCCCAGCATGACGGCGCCCATGACGATCAGCGCATTCGGATCGCCCTTGGCGGAATTGACAAACTGTGCCAGGCCGATAACACCGGCCGCGCCGCCCTTATTGTCGAACTGCACGTTGTCGGCCACCTTGGCATCCAGCAGGGCCTTGCCAAAGGCACGGCCTGTGCCGTCCCAGCCGCCACCAGGATTGGCGGGGATCATCATCTTGATACTGGCAGCAGCCTGTGCGGACAGTGGCAGACCTGCAGCAGCGGTCAGGGCGAGCAGGGATTTGAGGAAGGTATCGCGGCGCATGGGGTGTCTCCTTGTTGTGAATTCCCCCCTATGATGCGCGGACAGCCTGTCAAACCGCTGTCCAAAACCCCTAGGGGAAACCCGAATACCACCCTCTGCCGACGCCTGTTTGCACCATGCACCTGCTGTTGATTGAAGACGACCTGGCCCTGCGCACCGCATTGCAACGCAGCCTGGTGCGCGCAGCCATGCGGGTAGACGTGTGTGGTGACGGTGCCCTGGCGCTGGACGCCTGGAGTACGCTGCAACCCGACGTGGTGCTGCTGGACTTGAGCCTGCCGGGCAAAGACGGGCTGGACATCCTGCAGCAGGCCCGCAAAGCCGGCCTGAACACACCCGTGCTGATACTGACCGCACGGGGAACCGTGGGCGACCGCATCCTGGGGCTCAACGCTGGCGCGGACGATTACCTGCCAAAACCTTTTGACCTGGACGAGTTGGAGGCCCGTGTCCGCGCCCTGCACCGCCGCCGCGCCGGGCCCGCCGCGCGCGATGATGCTCCCGAACAGGGTGTGGTGGGCGCACTGCGCTATGACCGGGACAGCGGCGCCGTCTACCACCAGCTCCAGGTGCTGGATCTGACCCCGCGTGAACTGGCCCTGATGGGCGCGCTGATGGCCAGGCCCGGCCATGCCGTGGCCAAGGAGCGCCTGTTTGAAGTGGTGTTCCCGGGTGAGGCGCAAGTTCAGTACGAAGCCATTGAGGTCGTGGTCTACCGGCTGCGCAAGAAACTGGTGGCGACCGGCGTGACGCTGATGACACTGCGCGGTCTGGGTTATTTGCTCAAGGCCAGTGCCTGAGATGACCAGCCCCACCAACAAGCCACGCCCCATCTCGCTGCGCCGCCATCTGCTGGTGGGCATCCTGGTACCGATTGCACTGTTTGTGGTGGTGGACACCTATAGCCTGTACCGCCAGGCCCTGAACGCAGTCAACATCGCCTACGACCGCACACTGCTGGCATCGGCAAAGGCCATTGGTGAACTGCTGGAGGTGGACGGTGTAGGGGACCAGGCCACGATTCGCGCGCAGATTCCGTACTCGGCGCTGGAGGCTTTTGAGGCCGACAACCGCAGCCGCATGAACTACCGCGTATCCGACGCCAAGGGCAATTGGATTGACGGCGTTCAAGATCTGCCGAAGTGGACCGGAACCCTGCCCAACCAGGGCCCTTATGCAGCCCTGGTCGATTTTTATGACGATACATTCCGCGGCGATGCGGTCCGGGTCGCCGTGCTGTTACAACCCGTGGCCAGTACCCGCGGCCAGGCCATGGCCACGGTGCAGGTCGCCGAAACGCTGGAACTTCGCCACACACTGGCCCGCAAGATCCTGCTGGACACCCTGCTGCGCCAGATGCTGCTGATCAGCGTCATCACGGCCGTGGTGCTGGTGGTGGTGCACCGGGTGACACGCCCGGTGCGCCGCCTCAGTGACAGCCTGCGCCAGCGTGCCGAGGACGACCTGACGCCGCTGGAGGCATCCGACATCCCGCGCGAGATCCAGCCCCTGACCGACGCCACCAACCAGGTCATGCAGCGCCTGCAGCACGTGCTGGACCACCAGAAACGTTTTGTGCGCGATGCCGCCCACCAGTTGCGCACGCCGCTGGCCGTGCTCAAGGTACAGGTGCAGTCCGCACTGCGCGGTGACGTGGCTGCACCGTTGGCCTTGCAGGAGATTCAGGTCACCGTGGACCGCGCCACCGCGCTGGCCAACCAGATGTTGTCGCTGGCCAAGGTGGAGCAGGTGCGGCAAATGCAGGAATTTGCAACCATCGACTGGTCAGAAGTGGTACGCGCCGTAGCGCTGGATGTGTCGCCGCTGATCGCGGAGAAAGACATCGACTTTGAACTCATCACCCTGCCGTGCAACGTGCATGCCCACGACTGGATGCTGCGCGAATTAACCCGTAACCTGCTGCACAACGCGGCCCGCCATACACCTGCGGGTGGACAGCTCTCGGTCCGCATCCAACCGGTGGGTGACAACGCACAACTGGTCGTGGCGGACACCGGTAGCGGTATCAGCGAAGACATGCGCCAGCGCCTGTTCCAGCCCTTTGCCACCGGCGACACCAAGTCCGGTACCGGCCTGGGGCTGACCATCGCGCGCGAGATCGTGCAGGCGCTGGACGGCAGCATCCAGTTGAACAACCGGCTGGAGGGTGGAAGAATCGTGGGCCTGGATGCCTGCACCACACTGCCACTGAACAATCCACCACAATAATCCATGGACAAAACCCGTATCGACAAATGGCTGTGGGCCGCGCGCTTTTTCAAGACACGGTCCCTGGCCACCGAAGCCGTCCACCGTGGCCATGTGCAGATCGACAAGCAGGACATCAAACCTGCGCGCGACGTGCGCGTGGGTGATGTGCTGACCATCTGGCAGGCCCAGTTGCCCCGCACGGTGGTTGTCATGGGCA
Source organism: Pseudomonadota bacterium (assembly GCA_040387325.1). Classification (GTDB taxonomy): domain Bacteria; phylum Pseudomonadota; class Gammaproteobacteria; order Burkholderiales; family Burkholderiaceae_C; genus Allorhodoferax. The sequence continues at coordinate 10,107 of JAZKDY010000133.1, forward strand.
TCAGTGAACAGCGCGGCTCTGCGACGATCGCACAGCAGTTGTATGCGGAGACGGCTGAAAGCATGGAGAAACGCGCCAAAGCCGCCGAACAGCGCCGCCTGAGCCCCGAGCCTGCGCTGGCCATGGAACACGGCCGCCCCACCAAACGCAACCGCCGGGATCTGGAAAAGACCTGGGGCGAGCGCTGGAGTGCGTCGCTGGATAAATGAAGACACAAGACATGGAAGCCAGCCCATCTGCACGGCAGCTTGTCATTTGTTGTGACGGTACCAACAACAATCTGACAGGGGGTGTGGACGACACCAATGTGGTGAAGCTGGCGCAGCTGTTGGCCCAAGCGGCACCCAACACGCAGCAGCTGGTGTTTTATGACCCGGGCGTTGGCAATCCTGCAGAGCTGCCCGGCGCCACCTGGGTGGACAGCATCCACCGCAAGGCGCAGCGGGTTGCTGGCTTGGCCTTCGGCCGGGGCGCTTACGAAAACATTGCAGAGTGTTATTTGTTCCTGATGCGCAACTACCAACCGGGCGATCAGATTTTCATCTTTGGGTTTTCCCGTGGTGCCTTTACGGCGCGCAGCGTGGCTGGCCTGGTCAATATGTTTGGTGTCTTGCAGGCGCGCATGGAATCCATGCTGTCCACCCTGATCCACACCTATTTCTCGGACCGCAAGCAGGGGCAGACGGACGCCAACCAGATCGCACAGCAAATTTCCACGCTGTTTGCCGACACCCGATCACGGGAGGTAGAGATCACGTTCGTCGGCGTATGGGACACGGTCGAATCCGTGGGCATGGGCCCGTTCAGCGCAAAAATCACTGCCATTCCAACGGTAGACAACAAGCGATTCCTGAATGTACGCCAGGCCTTGGCGCTGGACGAACAACGTGCACAGTTCAAACCACGGCTGTACGGCAACGAGAACGGCATCTATCGCACATCCACAGGCAAGCCCGCAAGCCTGCAGCAACTGTGGTTCCGGGGATCCCACTGCGATGTGGGTGGCGGTTATGCCAAGGGCCACACCGGTATCTCGGACCGTGCGCTGTGCTGGCTGGTGAGCGAGGCGGTGCAGTGTGGTCTGATGCTGCACCACAACGGCGTGTCATTGGAGTCGGAAGCTGCGGTGGCGAGCGCACTGGGTCTGGCAAACAACAACAACAAACCGAAAGCCCCGGCCACCGTCCATAGCCAGTTGCACGCCACCTGCCTCTGGGCTTTGACCGGATTGGCCGTTCGGGAAACGCAGCAGATTGACCTGAACAAGGCGGCTCCCACATTGGTCACCGCAGTCGAACACAGCAGTGTGGGTGAAGGCCCCCCCCGGTTTCCAGAAGACACCGTCTGGACCAACCCACGGCCCAAGCACTGGTTGTGGATTTCGATGCTGGCCATGTTTGTTTTTCTTCTGGCACACGGCGATGCGTTGAAAAACGACGCTGTCCCGCTCAGCCTGGACTGGCAGACCTGGCTGGCGCGCGGGTGGGAAGCGCAGTTGCAAACATTAGAGTACGTTCGCTGGCAGTTGCTGTGGCTGTGCGACGGCAGCCTCACGGACATCCCGTACCGACTGGCCGCACCAGGCTGGGCCATGGTGTGGGACCTGGGTCTGATTGCGGCCTATGCCTATGTGTTGTCCTGGTTTGCTGTCGCCGCCTTTGCCCGCCATGCCGGGCTGCACCGGGCCGGGCGCGTGCCATCCAGACTATTGAATCTGCTGGGCTGGGCCCTGCCCCTGGCGGTCTTCAGCGATCTGCTGGAAGACTTTGCAACCTGGCTGACCATCCATTGCGCAACCACCGACCACTTGGGCTGGGCTTTCCTGTGGGGATGCTGGATGAGCATTTTTTCGATCGGCAAATTCGCAGGCCTGTTAGGCGTACTGCTTCTGATAGTTCTGCCCGGGCAAGAAAAAAGCCCTAAGTAATAAATTACTTAGGGCTCCATCTTGGCGGAAACGGAGGGATTCGAACCCTCGATGAGGCTCTACACCCCATACTCCC
>JAZKDY010000134.1:0-4510 GCA_040387325.1 Pseudomonadota bacterium
TATGTCCGAACCCATCATCACCTTCGACAAAGTCAACAAGTGGTACGGCAACAATTTCCACGTGTTGCGCGACATCGATCTGTCCGTCGCCAAGGGGGAGCGCATCGTGGTCTGCGGCCCGTCCGGCTCCGGCAAGTCCACGCTGATACGCTGCATCAACCGGCTCGAAGAGCACCAGCAGGGCCATCTGATGGTCGATGGTGTGGAGCTGACCGACGACGTCAAGGTGATCGACGATGTGCGCAAAAAGGTCGGCATGGTGTTCCAGCAGTTCAACCTCTTTCCGCATCTGACGGTGCTGGAGAACCTGACGCTGTCACCGATGTGGGTCGGCAAGATGCCCAAGAAGGAGGCCGAAGAAAAGGCCATGGAGCAGCTCAACCGCGTACGCATTGCCGAGCAGGCCCACAAGTACCCGCTGCAGCTCTCCGGCGGTCAGCAGCAGCGCGTTGCCATTGCGCGGGCGCTGTGCCTGACGCCCAAGATCATGCTGTTCGACGAGCCCACCAGCGCGCTGGATCCGGAGATGATCAAGGAGGTGCTGGACGTGATGATAGAGATGGCCAGCCACGGCATCACGATGATTTGTGTGACGCATGAAATGGGTTTTGCAAAGGCCGTGGCCGACCGCGTGATCTTCATGGACCAGGGGCAGATCGTCGAGCAGAACAACCCGCACGACTTCTTCAACAACCCGCAGAGTGAGCGGAGCCGGGACTTCTTGTCGAAGATTCTGGGGCACTGAGTTGTTATGACCGCGGTCGCTCAAACACAACTCGATGCACTGCAAGCTGCGCTGAATCAGTTGCGCAACGGCGCTTTGACGCCCCATGTGCTGTCCGACTTGTCCCGTGCCCAAACCGCACTACTCGACACACTGCCGCCCCGCTACGCAGAGGTGCTGCTGGGGCTGATGGATCGGCTGGAATCCAGTGCGTTGTTCAGTGAAGAGAGTTGCTCTTTCAGCCAGCAGGGGCTGCTGGACAACCTGCAGGTGTGGGTGGACAAGGCGCGGGGGCAGTTAATGGCTCCCAGTTCTGACTGAGTCTGCTCAGGCGCGCGCTCCGCCGCAAGGGGCAGGGTGGGGCCGGGGCCTCAGAGGCGCTGCGCTTGCCAAGTCGGCCCCAACCCCACCCTGCCCCTTGAGGCTACGGGTTGCGAGGTCATCGGATGCTATTTAATTCATAGTGGGTTAGCCAGTATTCACGGGGGCTAGAGGCACTTTTCTCTTGCATGTTATCCGGCTGCAGCAGTGTTCTTGAGCGAGGCGGTGTAACGAATCTCGGTCAGGGTGGCGCCGCCCAGTGTGAACTCTTTGGTACTGGCGATGTCGGGCGCAAAGCCCGCCTTCTCATAAAAATCAATCGCACGCCGGTTGTTTGCCAGCACCCACAGGCTGACCGACTGAAAACCCTGTTGAACCAATTGCGCCCGCGCATGCACCCACAGCTGGCGTCCAGCACCCGTGGACCAACATTCGGGCGCTACGTAGATGGCCCAGATTTCGGCAGCACCCGGCGCGGCGTCCGCGTCGCGGCTAGGGCCGTACGATACCCATCCAATCACCGCGTCACCCAACTTCGCCAGCGCCACCTGTTGCTTTCCAAGCGGTATCTCCTGGCGCCAATAGGCCTCGCGCTGGTCGACCGAAAGCCCTGCCAAATAGTCTGCCGGCACAATGCCAGCATACGCCGACTGCCAGGTGGCAACATGGATCTCGGCGATACGCTGCGCGTACTCAACCGTAGCGGAAACAATTTGCATCTCTACCCAGGAAAGTGAATTTGTCTTCGAGGATAGCAGTGCCCACTACCCCCGCAGCCCCGACGGGCTGGGCGGGCGCACACCACAACAACAGCCGCTTCAAACGTAATGAGCCACCCGAAAACGCCGCGTCTTCAACCAGTACTCCCACGTATACCCCGGCCACAGTGTGTCGATGCGCCCATCCGCATGCTGGTACCAACTCTTGCAACCGGATGACCAGACCGTGCCCTTCATCTTCTGCTGGACAGCCGCGTATTCGTCGCGCTGCACATCGACCCGTAGATGCAGCACGGATTTTTGGTTATCTTGAAGATGCTGCAGCGCCCGCACGATGTAATCCACCTGGCACTCGATCATGAAAATGATGGAGTTATGCCCCAGCCCCGTATTCGGCCCTACCAGCAGAAACAGATTTGGAAAACCCGCAACCGTGATACCCAGGTGGCTGGCCGCCGGGTTGCTGCGCCACACGGCACCCAACTCCGGCGCATCGGCCTGCCCTGCCCCATCAGCAGCAACACCATAAATCCGCATGGGTGCCACAAACTCCGTAGCCTTGAAGCCTGTGCCCCAGATGATCACATCACAGGGGTACACCGTGCCATCAGCGCCCACGACGCCATCGGGTGTTATGCCGCCCACGGCTTGGGTGACCAGTTGCACATTCGGGCGTTGGAGCGCAGGAAACCACGTGTTGGAAATCAGCAGTCGCTTGCAGCCAGGGTTGAAATGGGGCGTCAGATCCTCGCGCATGGCCGCGCTGGCCACCTGCCTGCGCAAATGGTGGCCTGACAGGCGTTTGAGCATGCGCTGGATCGCGGTTGACCCCATAAACCCCATGCCCACAAACTCATTGAACCAGTACACGCGCCAGCGGCTCAAGCGCTGCAGCAAGGGCACATGCCGATAGGCCCAGCGTTTGATTGCGCCATACGGTTTGTCCCAGCGCGGCAGCACCCAGGCTGGCGTGCGCTGGAACACGGTCACGTGTGCAGCCGATGGTGCAATCTCTGGCACAAACTGCACCGCGCTGGCACCTGTGCCCACCACGGCGATGCGTTTGCCTTGCAGTTCCACACCGTGGCGCCAGTGGCTGGAGTGGAACGACTGTCCGGCAAAACGGTCCAGCCCCGGCAGATCGGGAATCACCGGTTTGTTCAGCGGCCCGGTGGCCAGCACCACATGGCGCGCCAGCAGCGGCGCCGCCTGTCCTGCCATGTCAATCTGCCAGCACTGTTGTGCAGGCAGCCAGCGCATGGCGACCACCTCGGTGTTGAAACGTATCAGGGACCGCAGCGCGTATTCGTCAACCACACGCAGGATGTAATCCTGCACTTCCTGCTGCTGTGGGTAGGGCCGCGTCCACTGCTGGTTGGGCGCAAATGAAAAAGAGTACAGGTGGGACGGCACATCACAGGCGCAGCCGGGGTAAATGTTGTCACGCCAGGTGCCACCGACCTCATGGCTGCGCTCCAGAATCACCAGCGATTGCGCCACTCCGCTGTCGCGCAGACGTATGGCGGCACACAGGCCACCGAACCCGGCCCCCACGATGGCGATGTCTATGGCGGGTTGCGGGTGGTGTTGCATGGGCCAAACTTAACACGGCCACGGCAGGGACCGTGCAAGCCCTTTACTGCGGCTTGGGTAAGTCGGTTGACGCGGGCGTATTGGTCGTGGTGGTGGATGCAGTGGCGCCCAGGCGCTCAGTGGTCCAGCGCAACAGGTCTATCCACATCTGGCGCATCTCGGCCTCCATGGGGGTGCGTGAGGCACTGGGCAACTCTATGGTGACCACGGGCACGCCTTTGTGGATGCCGCCGTAATTGCCCAGAGAGCCGGGGAAGATGCCGACCTGGTCCAGGTAGAGGCGCCCCAGGCGGCTGGGTGGCACCGAGGGACCGTCAAAGTCCAGCACACCATAGGGCGCATGCACACTGACGATCAGGTTGGGTTTGAAGCTGTCGATCTGCTCCAGCAAAAAACGCGACTCGGGCTCTGACAGCGGCTGGGTGCCGGGCCAGCGGCGTGGGTCACGGCGGGTGCGCTCCTCCCAGTAGTGGCGCGCATCCCGGGCCCAGTTGGGGGTGGGGAAATTGCGGTTCAGATCCACACCCCGGGCATTCACACGCCGGGCTGGTTTGGCAAACATGCCGTCGGGGTTGAGTGTGGGTATGAAACGCCACGAGATGGGCACCGGGGTGTCGGCCGGCGGGGTCTGCGCCATCGCGATCCAGTGGAACACCAGCGAGCTGGATGACATCTCGTCCCCATGGATGCCGCCGAGCACCAGCACCCGCAGTGGCGCGCCGTCGGCCGGCACATCGCGGCTCCAGATCGGCCGACCCAGCACGGAGCGGGCCTTGCTGTCCTGCAACTGCGCGGCTTCGCACAACGCGGGTTTTACGTTCGGTATCTTGGCGGAATAGTCTTTGCAAGACCGCATGGGGATTGCATGAGAAGCTACGCAATTGATAGCTAACAGGAAAAGGCAGAGGGTTCTGAAGCGCATGCCGGAATTGTAGGTTGACGTTGTGGACAAGAGCTTCTTATACCCAGCCACGCCAAATGCCATGAAATTCGGGTAAATTGCCCCCATGCCTTCGACAGTCCGCCCGCCAGGGGCACTCCCCCCCAATTTCTCCTCAACCGAATTCCGTGACGCGCTGGGCATGTTTGCAACCGGGGTGACCATCGTCACAGCCCGCAGCGCCGATGGCACCTTCATAGGGCTGACGGCCAA
>JAZKDY010000135.1:0-2836 GCA_040387325.1 Pseudomonadota bacterium
GAAGCTTAGTGCACTGCAACAACAATGCCAAGAAAAACAATAGGGGTCAGATACCAATTAAATGGCGATCATTTTCCTCGGAAATTAAACGGGGACACATTAAATGCGGGCAACCTCGGTGGGGCGCCCTGCGGGCCTGCCGGGGGCGCGTTTAGCCACCCGGCGCTCCGTGTGCAGCTGCAGCACAGCCAGAAACGATGGGTCGCCCAGCGCCCAGCCATGGAACGCTGCATCGGTGAGTGCCTCCTGCTGCTGGCTACTGATGCCGGCCTGCACCAGGTCCCGGTATCCCGCCTCGCGGGCAAAAGGGGTGTTGCCCAGTTGCCACACAAGGGTATGGGGAGTGATCAGCTTCTCATGCCGGAGCCCGGCGTAATGGCCGTAACTGGACCAGGGATGGTCCTGGGGCTGGGCCACCAGGCCGGCGCGCACCGGGTTGAGGTCCATATAGGCCATACAAGGTAACAGGTGGGTTTCGGTCTGCAGCAGCGAGGACCGGTAGCGGCCCTCCCACAGCGTGCCACTGCGGGCGTGCTGGTCGTTGAAGTAGCGCACGTAGCGCCGCCCCACCGCCTGCATCAGCTTGGGCACGGCATCGGCCGTGGGTGGCGTGGCGAGCAGGTGGAAATGGTTGTCCATCAGCACATAGGCATGGATCGCCACCTTGTACTGGGTGGCGTACTCGCCCAGCATCGCCAGCAGGGCGCGGCGGTCGGCATCCGTCTCGAAGATCGCGTGGCGGTTGTTGCCGCGCTGGATCATGTGGTGGGGATAACCCGGGACGGACAGTCGGGGCAGTCGTGCCATGGTGCATCGGCAGAGCGGGGATGCACCATCATAAAAGGGATCCGACCCCAATAAAGCGGGTTTCCAGCAGCGCCAGCAACCCAAATTGGTCCAACAACGCACGCAGTCGGTGCGCTGCGCTGCGCCGGGGCCGGCCGGTGTACCGGGCCAGGATGAGCTCGTTCTTCATGCTGTGCTCCCACCCCACCAGCTCCGTGACCGTGACCTGGTAGCCCCGCGCCTCCAGGTACAGGCAACGCAACACGTTGGTAAGCTGGCTGCCCATCTCGCGCGTGTGCAACGGGTGGCGCCACAACTCGGCCAGGGGCGTGCGGCCCAGGCTTAACGCCTTGTTGGCATTCAGCAACCGGGCGCACTCGGCCTGGCAGCACGGCACCAGCACGAAGCAGCGCGCGGTTTTCTGCAGGCCAAACTGGATCGCGTCGTCGGTGGCGGTGTCACAAGCGTGCAGGGCGGTCACCATATCGATATGGGCCGGCAACTGCGCGGAGGTGGCGGACTCCGCCACGCTCTGGTCGAGGAAGGACATGCGAGTGAAGTCCAGCCTCTGGGCCAATGCGCGGGAGCGTTGCACCAGTTCCGCGCGGGTCTCGATGCCGTAGATCTGCCCCACCGGGAGGGTGCGGAAATAGAGGTCGTAGAGGATGAAGCCCAGGTAGGACTTGCCCGCACCGTGGTCGGCCACCGTGATGCCTGGTGCACCATTGGCTTGCTCTGCCGGCGCCTGGGAGGGATCAGCGGGCCATTGCCCCGCAGCCAGTTCGCCCAGCAGGGTCTCGATGAACTGATAGAGGTGATAGACCTGCTTGAGCTTGCGGCGCGAGTCCTGGTTCAGCCGGCCTTCGCGCGTCAGGATGTGCAGCTCCTTGAGCAGCTCCAGCGACTGGCCAGGCCGGAGTTCTGCAGCCAGTCCACCCGTGGGGTCCGGTGGGTTGCGGGGTAGCGATGGCGACGGTCTGGCGTTTAGTGGTTGCTTCATGGTCGGGCACCTTTTCTCGAAGAACGCCGTGGCGCGGGCTCCGATCTGCTGGACGCTGGTGGCTCCACTTGGCGCGCGATGCCCAGCGCCTCCCAGCCCCCATGGCCCAGCCGCTCCAGCGTCTGCAGGTTGTGGCCGAAGATGTCTTCTGCGTCCGGAAACGCCTCCACGGCCTTGTCGATGCTGGACTCCCGCAGCAAGTGCAGCGTGGGGTATGGCGCGCGGTTGCTGTAGTTGCCGATGTCGTCGTGCGCCGTGCCGGCGAACTGGAAGTGTGGGTGGAAACTGGCGATCTGGATCTCGCCTTCCAATGCCTTCTCGCCCAGAAGTGCATCCGCCTCGCCCAGGAAATCGTTGAAGTCCAGGAAGTCCGCCAGACACCACGGCGCAATCACCAAGGTGGTGTCGCGTTGCGCTGGATCGCTGGCACACAAGGCATCCAGTTCGCGCTCCAGATCCGCCTTCAGCGCTTGTGCGTCCTGGGCCCCGCTGACGGCGTAGTGGATGCGGCCATGCACATGCACGGCCTTGGCAAATGGGCACAGGTTGAGCCCAATGACGGCCCGCTCCAACCAGTCCTGCATGTCGCGCACCACCATCGCCGAGAGGTCGGCGGGAGGCTTGTGCAAGGAGGCGTCGTGTGGTTCCATGGTCCTGCTCTTCAGGCCCACAAGCGCTCGCCCGTCAGGCGTTCATGCTCACGCGCGGCGAAGCGGTCCGTCATGCCGGCGATGTAGTCGGCCACCACACGCAACCCCTCGCTGGACTGCAACATGCGACGCGAATAACCCGCCTGCATTTCAGCAGGGTGCTCCTGGTAGATCAGGAAGAGATCCTGAATGACCTTGCGGGCCTTGCGCGTGGTGTCCATCACCTGCGGGTGGCGGTACAGCTTGTGCAGCAGGAAATGCTTGAGCACCGTGGCCTGGGCCACCATGGGCGCGCTGAAACACACCAGCGGACCCTGCCGGCGCACTGCGGCCACGTTGTCGGGGGCCACCGCGTGAAGCCGCTCGCGGGTGCTGGCGATCACGTCATAGACCTGCGCGC
>JAZKDY010000136.1:0-31425 GCA_040387325.1 Pseudomonadota bacterium
GCAACAAGATGCGCGAGCTGATCCAGCAGGTGTTGCAGAACCAGTGGAAGCAGGTCGGAGTCGAGGTCGTCATCAAGAATGTGCCGGCGCGCACCTTCTTTGGTGAAACCCTGAAGAAACAACAGTTCACCGCCCTGGCGCAACTGGCCTGGAGCTCCAACCCCGAGTCCCCACCGACCAGCACCCTGGCCACAGCGGGCATTCCCACCGCCGCCAACAACTTTGCCGGTGCCAACTACCCGCAGTTCAGCCATCCTGTCATGGACAAGCTGATTGACGACGTCCAGCGCGAGCTGGACCCGGCCAAGCGCAAACCCCTGTGGTTTGAGATGCAGAAAATCTACACCGATGAAATGCCTGTGTTGCCGCTGTATTTCCGTACCGACGTGTATGTGGTGCCCAAGTGGTTGACCGGTGTTCTGAAGCCCGGGCAACTGCCCTCGAATTACTTTGGCCAGGAGTCCTGGGGCGTTCGCTAAAGCGGGTTTGACCTTGAAATAAATTTTGTGATGTTGAAAATTCTGAGCCCACTGCTGGGTGCGGTGGCGCTGCCGCTACTGTGCCTGTTCAATCCCTTGTCTGCGCTGGCGCAGGCGACCCCCAAGGACACCCTGGTCATTGGCATGTCGCAGTACCCGCCCAGCCTGCACCCCGGTATCGAGCCCACGGTTGCCAAGGTTTACGCCTTGCGTTTTGGCTACCGTCCGATCGCCCATTACAACGACGACATGAAGATGCAGTGCTTCCTGTGCACGGAGCTTCCCACGTTGGCCAACGGCCGCACCAAGGTCGTGGATTTGGGGGCTGGCAAGAAGGGCATGACGGTGAAGTTCACACTGCACCCCAAGGCCAGCTGGGGCGATGGGGTGCCCATCACGTCCAAGGACGTAGCGTTCAGCTGGTCTGTGGGCAACAAGCCCGAGAGTGGCCTGATCGGGCGCAATTTCTTCCAGCGCATCAGCAAGGTCGAGGTGGTGGACGCCAAGAATTTTGTGTTGCACCTGAACAAGGTGGGTTTTGACTTTGCGGATTTGAATGACCTGGCACTGGTGCCCGCGCACCTGGAGGGCCCGGTTGTCCAGGCACTGCCTACGCCTGCCGACTACAACAAGAACACGCTGTACAACCGCACGCCCACCACGCCGGGTCTGTGGAATGGCCCGTACCGGCTGGCGCAAATCCAGTCTGGCGCCTTTCTGGTGTTTGAGCCCAACCCCCACTGGTGGGGCCCCAAGCCGCACTTCAAACGGATCACCGTCAAGACCGTTGAAAACACGGCCACGCTGGAGGCCAACTTGCGCTCGGGTGATGTGGACTTCATCGCCGGTGTGCTGGGCCTGTCCATTGACCAGGGCTTGGCCATGGCCAAGGAACCCGCCATGCAGCAGAAGTTCGACTTCGCGTTCCCGCCGGGCCTGCTGTACGAATACATTGTGTTGAACCTCTCCAACCCGCTGCTGCAGGATGTGCGGGTGCGCCAGGCGCTGTTGCTGGCAACCGACCGCGAAACCCTGGTCAAGCAGTTGGTGGACGGCAAGTTCCCGGTCGCCCATAGTTGGGTCAACCCCCTGGAGCCTGGGTTCGATGCCAATGTCACGAAGTACCCGTTTGACCCGCATCGCGCCCGGGCCTTGCTGGAGCTCAGTGGCTACAAGCTTGGCCCCGGCGGTATCCGGGTCAACGCGCAGGGACAGCGCCTGTCGTTTGAATACATGACGACCGCGGGCAACAAGCTGCGCGAGCTGATCCAGCAGGTGCTGCAAAACCAGTGGAAACAAATTGGAGTGGAGGTTGTCATCAAGAATGTGCCGGCCCGCACGTATTTTGGAGAGACGCTGAAGAAACGCCAGTTCACCGGTCTGGCACAGCTGGCGCAAAGCTCCACGCCCGAATCCCCCCCCACGGCAGTGTTGACCACCACCGGCATCCCTACGGCGGCCAACAACTATGGAGGCCAAAACTACTCGCAGTTCAGCCACCCCGGCATGGACCGCCTGGTGGACGAGGTGCAACGCGAACTGGACCCCGCCAAACGCAAACCACTGTGGGCCGACATGCAGAAAATTTTCACCAACGAGCTGCCTTCGCTACCGCTGTACTTTCGCACCGACGTGTACGTGGTACCCAAGTGGTTGACCGGAGTCATACGCCCCGGCAAGCTGCCGGCTGGCCCCTATGCAGTTGAAGAGTGGGGGGCGCGCTGAGATGACCGAGCCCGCCACTAACACGCTGCTGCGTATTGAACATTTATCGATTGGTTTCAAGACCGACAAAGGCGTATTGCGCGCCGTGGACGACATCTCGTACAGCATTGCGCCAGGCAAGACGCTGGGCCTGGTCGGGGAGAGCGGTTGCGGCAAATCGACCACCGCACTTGCCCTGATGGGGCTACTGCCGTCCACAGCAACCGTGACCGGCCAAGCCCACTTTGCGGGACAGGAACTGTTTGGGCAAACCGAGTCGCAGTGGCGCGATGTGCGGGGCAACAAGATTGCGATGATTTTTCAGGAGCCCATGACGGCGCTGAACCCGGTGATACGCATTGGTGAGCAAATCGGCGAGACCTTTGTGCTGCACCAGGGGCTGGACAAGCGCGCGGCCTATGAACGGGCGGTCGAGATGCTGGATGAAGTGGGCATTCCATCGGCCCGCACACGTGCAGCGGCCTATCCGCACCAGTTGTCGGGCGGCATGCGCCAGCGCGCGATGATCGCGATGGCACTTGCCTGCCGGCCCAGCCTGCTGATTGCTGACGAGCCAACCACGGCGCTGGATGTGACCATCCAGGCGCAGATTCTGGAGCTGATGCTGGAGTTGCAGGACCGTATTGGCATGGCCATCCAGTTCATCAGCCACAACCTGGGTGTGGTGTCCGAGCTGGCCGACGACATCATCGTCATGTACGCCGGCCGCATCGTTGAGCGTGCCCCCGCCGCACGCCTGTTTGACCAGCCGCGCCACCCGTATTCGGTGGGATTGATCAACACGCTTCCCAATCTGCAGCACCGCCAGCCACGGCTGCCGGTGATCCCCGGTGGTATGCCCAATCTGGCGGTGGCCGCACCCGGCTGCCGCTTTGCCGACCGCTGTACCCGTGGGGTTGCGCAGTGCCGTGAGCAGGTGCCGCCCCTGGTGAGCGTGGCGCCTGGCCACGATGTTGCTTGTTTCAGGGCTGACGCATGAGTTCCACATCCACTACCGCTGCTTTGCTGCACGTCGACAAACTGGCCGTGCATTTCCCGATGGCGCGCACCAGCTGGCTGCAGCGTGGTGCGTCGCCTGTATTGCAGGCCGTATCTGACGTCAGTTTTTCCATCACCCCTGGCGAAACACTGGCCCTGGTCGGCGAAAGCGGCTGTGGCAAAACCACGCTGGGCCGTGCGCTGGTGGGTTTGTATGCCGCCACCCATGGCGCCATCCGTTTCAAGGGTGAAGACCTGACCACGATGCCCGCTGCGCAGCAGCAGCAGACGCGTCGTGCGATCCAGATGATTTTTCAGGACCCCTACGAGTCGCTGAACCCGCGCCTGCCGGTGTCGGATGTGATCACCGAGCCCTTGCTGATCCACGGCATTGGTAACCGCACTGAGCGTGCGGACCGCGCACGTGAACTGATTGCGCAGGTTGGCCTGCCGGTGGATGCATTGAACCGCTACCCGCACCAGTTCTCGGGTGGCCAGCGCCAGCGCATTGCCATTGCGCGTGCTCTGGGCCCTGAGCCGGAACTGATCGTGGCCGATGAGCCTTTGTCTGCATTGGATGTGTCCATCCAGAGCCAGATCCTGAACCTGATGAGTGAGCTGCGCGAGCAGCGGCATCTGAGCTATTTGTTCATCAGCCATGACCTGTCTGCGGTTCACCATTTGGCTGACCGGGTGGCCGTGATGTACCTGGGCCGTCTGGTCGAGGTGGCATCGCGGGCCGAGCTGTTTGCATCGCCCAGCCACCCCTATACCAAGGCGCTGCTGGATGCCATTCCCCGCATCGGGCAGGGCCGTCGGGCCCGTGGTCGCACGATTCAGGGTGACCTGCCGAGCCCGCTCAAACCGCCATCCGGTTGCGCGTTCCATCCGCGCTGCCCCAAGGCCCAGGCCATTTGCAAGGTGGAAGCGCCGGTGCTGTTGCCCGCGCCCGGCCGTGTGCAACAACTGGCCGCTTGCCACTTCAAAGATTAACCACGATGTTGCGTTTCATTACTTCCCGACTGCTCCAGAGCGCCATCGTGCTCCTGGTCATGTCTTTCATCATCTACGGCCTCATAGGCCTGATGCCCGGCGACCCGATTGACATCATGGTCAACTCCAACCCCGGCTACACGGCGCAGGACGTGGCCCGGCTACGCGCCCAGTACGGGCTGGACCAGCCGCTGATGACACGTTACTGGAACTGGCTGCAGGCCGCAGCCGTGCTGGACTTTGGCTACTCGCGCACCTATTCCCAACCGGTGCTGGTGGTGCTGGTGCCGGCACTGATCCAGACTGGCAAGCTTGTCGGACTGTCTTTTGTGGTGTTCACGGTGCTCGCACTCACGCTGGGTGTTGTTGCGGCGCTGGTCAAGGGCTCGGTGCTGGACCGCCTCATCAACCTGCTGGCCTTTGCCGGTATTTCGGTGCCGGTGTTCTTCCTGGCGCTGATGCTGATCTACCTGTTTGCGGTGCGCCTGGGCTGGTTGCCCGCCAGTGGCATGTTCACCATTGGGGGCGATGGCAGTCTGGCGGACATGGCCAAATACATGGTGCTACCGGTGTTGACCCTCACCGCGGCGTTTGCCGGACGTTTCACTCGTTTTACCCGCGCCTCCATGGTGGAGGTGCTGCGCATGGACTACATCCGCACCGCGCGCGCCAAAGGTGCGGGCAAATTACGTGTGGTGTTCAAGCATGCGCTGCGCAATGCGCTGATTCCGGTGGTTACCGTGCTGGCCCTGAGCTTTGGGGCGCTGCTGGGCGGGGCCTTGATCACCGAGACCATGTTTGCCCAGCGCGGCATGGGCAAGCTGATTTTTGACGCCATCATGGGCAATGATTTCAACCTGGCGCTGATGGGCCTGCTGTTTGCCACCACCGCCACGCTGGTGTCCAACCTTGTGGCCGACATCGCCTACGCCTGGCTGGACCCAAGGATCTCGCTGTCATGACCGACCAAGTTACTTTGCCACTGCCGGTGGCCACCATCAACACCATCGCCGACAAACCGCAATCGGTCTGGCAATTGCGCTGGCGGCGCCTGGCGCGCAACCGGGTTGCCATGCTGGGCGGTCTGGTGCTGATCCTGCTGACCCTGTTTGCCGCCGGTGCGCCGCTGTATGAGCGCTTGATGGGCGTGAACGTCAACGACACCAACCTGCTGAACCGCTTTGCGCCGCCGTCGGCACAACACATCCTGGGTACGGACGAGGCCGGGCGCGACGTGATGGCGCGGTTGATGTACGGCGGGCGTATTTCCCTGCTGGTAGGCCTGCTGGGCGCCCTCAGCGCGGCCATGGTGGGCACGTTGATAGGCCTGATTGCTGGTTATTACCGCGGTCGTACCGAGTCCGTGCTGATGCGCATCACTGATGGGGTGATCTCGCTGCCCATACTTCCGCTCTTGATCGTGTTTGCCGCCATCGATCTGCAAAAGCTGGGTTTCTCGGAAGAGTTTGTACGCTCCAGTGCGGCCAATTTCTACCGCATCGTGTTCATCATTGCGCTGGTGGAGTGGACGACGGTGGCGCGCCTGGTGCGTGCCTCCACGCTGAGCCTGATGACGCGTGAGTTTGTGCTGGCGGCCCGCACCCAGGGCGCCAGTGCACGGCACATCCTGACTGTGCATGTGTTGCCCAACACCACATCACCCATCATCGTGGCGTTGAGCCTGGCGGTGGGGCAGATCATTTTGCTGGAGAGCACGCTGAGCTTTTTGGGCCTGGGCATACAGCCACCCACACCCAGTTGGGGCAATATGCTGAATAACGCGCAGGAGCTCATTTCGCGTGCGCCAGAGCTGGCTTTCTATCCCGGTTTCCTGATTTTCATCACCGTGATTGCGGTGAATTTTCTGGGGGATGGCCTGCAGGACGCGTTTGACCCGCGTGCCGAATCGCACTGAAGTGGGGTTGGAGGAAGGCGGTAGTCCTGACCTGAGACAATTCAGGCATGACTGAACCGAATTTGACCGAAAAACCGCTGCCCGAGGGCTGGCTCAAAGTGAAATCCCTGGACCTGGAAGCCCAGGGTGTGGCCCACAAACCCGATGGCAAGGTGGTGTTTATTGACGGCGCGCTGCCTTTTGAGGTGGTCAGCGCCAATATCCACCGCAGCAAGAGCAGTTTTGAAAAAGGCACGCTGACCGAGATCCATGTGGAATCGTCGCAGCGTGTACGCCCCGAATGCCCGCACTTTGGCCTGCACGAAGGCGCCTGTGGCGGCTGCAAGATGCAGCACCTGCACGTAGGCGCCCAGGTGGCCGTGAAGCAGCGGGTGCTGGAAGACAACCTGTGGCACCTCAGCAAGGTCAAGCCAGATAACATCCTTCGCGCCATAGAAGGTCCGGCCTGGGGTTACCGCTACCGCGCACGGCTCTCGGTCAAGAACGTGCGCAAAAAGGGCACGGTGCTGGTGGGCTTCCACGAGCGCAAGAGCCGCTACGTGGCCGATATGAAGGAGTGCAGGGTGCTGGCACCCCATGTCAGCGCCATGCTGATGCCGCTGCGTGCGCTGGTTGGCAGCATGGAAGCGGCAGACACGCTGCCGCAGATCGAGCTTGCCATTGGTGATATGGATGGCGGCAGCGGTGACGTTTCCGCGCTGGTGCTGCGCCACATGGCGCCCCTGAGTGAGGCCGATTTGGAGCGCCTGCGCCAGTTTGCGGTGGCCCACCCGGGCGTGCAGTGGTGGTTGCAGCCCAAGGGCCTGGATACCGTGCACCGTATGGACGAGACGCCGGGCCACGAGACCGCGCAACTGGCGTACTCCTTGCCGGACTTTGGCATCACCATGCCATTCCGGCCGATCGACTTCACCCAGGTCAACCCCCACATCAACCGCGTGCTGGTGACACGGGCATTGGGGCTGTTGGCGGTGAACAAGCAGGAGCGTGTCATTGACTGGTTCTGCGGCCTGGGCAATTTCACGCTGCCCCTGGCCACCCAGGCGCGCGAGGTGCTGGGCGTGGAGGGGGCCGAGACCCTGGTAGCCCGTTCCCGCGAAAACCTTAAGCTAAACCAGGCTGCAGCCCCCGTGCGGCGGCCATTAGCTGCTACTACATTTGTAGCGCGTAATTTGTTCGAAATGACACCGGAAATGCTGGTCAGCGACGGCGCAGCCGACAAATGGCTGGTGGACCCCCCGCGTGAAGGCGCCTTTGCGCTGGTGCAGGCCCTGGCCGGTGTG
The DNA here is from genome assembly GCA_040387325.1 of Pseudomonadota bacterium. Classification (GTDB taxonomy): domain Bacteria; phylum Pseudomonadota; class Gammaproteobacteria; order Burkholderiales; family Burkholderiaceae_C; genus Allorhodoferax. The sequence continues at coordinate 7,374 of JAZKDY010000136.1, forward strand.
CGCCAGCGGGTGCTGGAGGGCGTCGCCAGTGATGCGGAGCGGGCCTGGACGCCGCCCAAGCGCATTGTGTATGTGAGTTGCAACCCGGCCACGCTGGCGCGGGATGCCGGCGTGCTGGTGCAGGAGGGCGGCTATAAGTGCGCGTCAGCTGGGGTGGTCAATATGTTCCCCCACACAGCCCATGTGGAGAGTATTGCGGTGTTTGACCTGATCGCCTGACTCTGTGGGACTCAGGGCTTGGCCTTGGGTTTGGCCTTGCTGTCGTTGGCCTTCTCGTCAATCACTTCTTCCACAGGCTGCGGCGGCTTCTCTTCTTTGCTGGGTACGCCGTCGATCTTGTTGTCGCGCATGTACTGGTCCATCTCCTTCCAGCCGTCAAACACTGCGGCCTTGGAGGCTTTTTCGTTCTTGGCGTAACAGTCTTCAATGCTGCGCATGCCGTAGCGGCAGGCGCTGCCTATGGCCTTGGAATCGGCAATGCGCTGGGCGATCTTCGGATCGGTCAGCATGGTCTCTACCTTGTCGCAGCCTGCCAGCAGCGCCAAGAGCATGGGTAAAAGTATCAGTCGTGCAGCAGTCATGGAATGAGGTGTTGTTCTGGGTTCATATCGGCACGATGGCCCCTTGTCTGAATCATCGTTTGGTTTGAATGAAGAAAAGGCCCGAAAAGGGCCTTTTTTTGGGGTTTAAAGCGGGTCTGACGACCCACAGATGTCAGTCGCGCTCGCCGCCGAAGATACCTAACAGTGCAAGCAGGTTGCTGAAGATGTTGTACAGACTCACGTATACGCCCAAAGTGGCTGAGATGTAATTAGTTTCCTCGCCATCTTTCACGCGCTTCAGGTCATGAAGAATGAACGCCGAAGAGATGCCGATGACCAACACCGACAGAGCGATCATCAGGGCAGTACTCTGAAAGAAGATATTCGCCACAGCCGCTACCAGGACCATGATCATGCCGATGAACAAAAATTTGCCCATCGAGGACAGATCACGTTTGATGACGGAAGACAAGACCGCCATGCCCATGAATATCCCGCCCGTGCCCGCAAACGCCGTCATGATCAAGCTGGCGCCGTTGTTCAGACCCAGAATGTTTCCCACCAAACGTGACAACATTAGGCCCATGAAGAACGTAAACGCCAGCAGAATAGGTACGCCAGCAGCGGAATTTTTAAACTTCTCAATGGCGAACATGAAGCCAAAAGCTCCACCCAAGAAAACTATGAGGCCGATCCATGGAGACATCGCCGCCATTGCCGCGCCAACGCCTGTCGCCACCCCGATCCAGGCACCCAGAACGGTCGGCACCATGGAGAGGCTCAGAAGCCAGTAGGTATTGCGCAGCACCTTGTTGCGTTGCTGGGCGTCCGGGACGGCATAGCCTTGGCCCGGGTTCAAAGTAGTGATGTTGTCTGTCATGTTTCAAACTCCTTCAGTAACTGCTGGGTAGCAGATGGGGGGATTCTAGGGTTTCTCAAGGCACATACAAGGTTTATCCCGCCGCATTGACCTTTTTATGCACGGGGATGTTGCGCGGATCGGTACGCAGGCGCTACCCAGACGCCAAGCAGGCGGGGCGTTATGCTTGAAGCCTTTCACCCTAACTCTCCTGAATCCAACCGCCATGAAAACCAAATCCGTACTTGATTTTGCCGATATCAAAACCATTGCCGCCGCCGCCGAAGCCGAGGCCCTGAAGAACAACTGGGCCGTCAGCATCGCCATTGTGGACGACGGCGGCCACCTGTTGTGGTTCCAGCGCCTGGATGGTGCGGCGCCCATCTCATCCCACATAGCGCCCAGCAAGGCCCGCACCGCTGCCGTGGGCCGACGCGAGACCAAGATTTACGAGGACATGATCAACGGTGGCCGTGTGTCGTTCCTGAGCGCCCCGGACCTCAGCGGCATGCTCGAAGGCGGAGTACCCATTGTGAAAGACGGCCAGTGCCTGGGCGCAGTGGGCGTGAGCGGCGTCAAATCCAGCGAAGACGCACAGATCGCCATGGCCGGTATCGCAGCACTGGGCTTGTAACAATCCACCACCGGGTCACCTGCGCAAGGCGAGTGACCCGGGGCTCGTTAGTGCCTGGGTTCGGTGATGAAACCGATTTTGTGTAATCCGGCCTGCTTGGCGGTCGCCATCGCTTGGGCTACAAATTCGTAACGCACGGCCTTGTCGCCGCGGATATGCAGTTCGGGCTGGGGCTGTTTGGCGGCCTCGGCCTGCAACTGGCTGACCAGCGCCTCTTCCGTCACTGCGGTCTGGTTCAGAAAATAAGCGCCTTGTGCATCCACGCTGAGTTGGATGGTCTCGGGTTTGAGGTTCTGGCGCTCGCTGCTGGCCTGTGGCAGTTCCACATTGATGGCATGTTTCATCACCGGCACGGTGATGATGAAGATGATGAGCAGCACCAGCATCACGTCGACCAGGGGCGTCATGTTGATCTCGTTCATGACCTCGGTGTCGTCGTCACTCGTGGCTTCTTGCATTCCGAATGCCATGTTATGCCTTCTTCATGGCGACGATCTTGCCGTCAGCCGGGTTGTTGCCGACACGGGCGCCGGTCACAAAATAGGCGTGCAGGTCATGTGCAAAGCGGTTGAGCTTGGTCAGGATGGACTTGTTGCCACGCACCAGGGCGTTGTAGCCCAGCACGGCGGGGATGGCTACGGCCAGACCCAGGGCCGTCATGATCAGCGCCTCACCGATGGGACCGGCGACCTTGTCGATCGTGGCCTGGCCCGAGGCACCAATACCCACCAGTGCGTGGTAGATGCCCCAGACCGTGCCAAACAGGCCGACAAAGGGGGCAGTAGAGCCCACCGATGCCAGGATGGCCAGGCCGCTCTGGAAACGTGCCGTGCTGTCGTCGATGGAGTTGCGCAGGGTGCGGCTGATCCAGTCGCTGACGTCCAGCGTGTCGTGCAACTGGGTTTGGGTGTGGCGGTGGTGGGCCGTGGCTTCGCGCCCGGCATTGGCCAGTTGCACAAAGGGGTTACCGTCTTGCGGGCCCAGTTCGGCCACGCCGTTGGCGAAGTCGGCACTGTGCCAGAAGTTTTCGGTGCGTTTGGCCAAGGACTTGTACTTGAAGATGTCCAGCGCCTTGATCAGGATGACAACCCACGATGCAAATGACATGCCCAGCAGCAACACGGCCACTGATTTGATGATCCAGTCCCCTTGGGTCCAGACGGCGACTAATCCGAGTTGCGAATCCATAAATACTCCACTAAAAAAAGAAAGGTGCGGGGCCAACCAGGGTCGGTTGGTTACTCCAAAACAAAAGTAAAGGGCACGTTGAACCACATGGCCTCAGCGACTCCGGCACGTTTGCCGGGCACGTAGCGCCATTTGCGGGCGGTGGCGAGTGCAGCCTGGTCCAGGCGTTCAAAACCGCTGGATTTGAAGATGCTGGCGTCTTGTGCCGTGCCATCCGCACCAATCAATGTGCGGATCACGACCTTGCCCTGCTCACCCATGCGTTTGCTCAAGGGCGGGTAGGGTGGTTTGGGGTTGTTCAGGTAGTCGGCATCGCTGGAGGGCAGCTCGACCTTGGGTGGCGCCGGAGGCGCTGCCGTGGTGGCAACGGCCGTGGCGTTGGTCGATGTCTTCTCGCCGGTGGTGACTGGCGGTGCCGGGTCCACCGGGGCCAGCGTAATCTCGGACGGCTGTGCCACGGGTGTATTCACCGCCAGAGGTGTGGGTGGTGCAACGGGTGTCAGTTTGGTCTTGACGGGTGCGGGCGGTGGGGGCGGTGGCTCAGGCTTGTCTTCCTTGGGGCTGTACATTTCCACCAGCACCTGGGCCGGCACGATCACTTCAACCACACGGCGCAACAGCCCGGTCTGCAATGCCCACAGGACACCCACGTGCAACAACAGCACGATCACAACGATACGTAAATTTCGGCTCATCTTGTAGTTCAGGTGTCGGCCCACATGCGCAGCATGTTGTGGTAGACACCGGTGAGTGCAGTGGTTTCGGCAGAATCGCCGTGGCGCTGGCGCAGGGCCAGCAGGTTCATGTCCAGTTCATAGAGCAGGCGACGCTGTTCGTCACTGCGCACCATGCTTTCCATCCAGAAGAAACAGGCCAGGCGGTAGCCGCGTGTCACGGGTTTGACCTGGTGTAGGCTGGTGCCGGGGTACAGAACCATGTGACCGGCCGGCAGCTTGATGGCCTGTTCGCCATACGTGTCGGCAATGCACAGTTCACCGCCGTCATAACTGTCGGGGTCGGATAAAAAGAGGGTGCACGAGACATCGGTGCGCACGCGCTGCCCGGTCTCGGGCATGTAGCGCACGGCGCCGTCCACGTGGTCACCGTAGTAGTTGCTGTCACCGCCGTAACGGTTCAGGCGCGGCGGGAAAACCCGTTTGGGCAGGGCCGCCGAGAAGAGCAGCGGGCTGCGGTCCAGCGCGGCCAGCACCATGGTGCGGATGGCCCGCGCGGCTTCGCAGTCATGGTCCAGCTGTTCGTTGTTTTTGACCTGGCGCGCCAGCTCGCCCGCACCCTTGCGTCCATCTGCCCAGGGCGCACTGGCGAGCAGGGCTTGCGCCTGCTGTACCTCTTCAGGCGTCAGTATGTGGGGTAGATGGAGCAGCATGGTAAAGGACTAGAACTTCAGGTTCAAGGTCAGCTGGGCGTTGCGGCCCGAACCGGGGATGTAGTGGCCCGAGTACAACGAGTCGGCATACACCACGTTGTTGATGTTGCTGACATTGCCCTTCAGCGACACTTTTTCGTTGAAGGTGTATTCGGTCATCAGGTCCACCGTGGTGTAGGCAGGGGCCATCCAGCCGGGGTTGCGGTTGGCGGATTGTTCGCCACGGAAGTTGATGCCGGCACCCACGCGCCACTGCGTGTTGAGCTGGTAGGTGGTCCACACGGTACCGCTGTGGATAGGTGTCAAGGACGGACGCTCGCCTTCGCGGTCACCCACGGCGGCGGTGGGGGACGCGATGTCGATCACGGCATCGGGCATCCACATGTAGGAGCCAAACACTTCCCACTGGGGTGTCAGGTGGCCGGTCAGGTCGATTTCCAGACCACTGGCGTGGCGCTTGCCAGACAGCAGGAAGGCGGCCGCTGCAGAGTCCGGGTCGGTGTTGCGTTCGTTGAACTTGGTGGACTGGAACACGGCCAGACGGGTCGTGAAACGTTTGTCAGCCGTATCGAGCTTGGCGCCGATCTCAAAGTTGCGGCTTTGCTCGGGCGCGGTATTGGCGCTCAGGGCGCTGTAGGAGTAGGTGTCGGCCGAGGTATTGAACGACGTGCCCCATGACATGTGGTACGAGTGCAGGGGGCTGGGCTGGTACAGCACACCCACACGTTCACTCCAGTCTCCAATCGTTTGGGCGTAACTGGCAGTGACCCGGCCAGTGGCGTTGATCGTGTCAAAGTTGCCCCGCATGCTGTCGTAGCGCAGGCCGGCCAGCACTTTCCAGTCCGGCGCCACCTGGACCATGTCCTGGGCGTAGACGCCGATGTTTTGGGCCTCGAAGGCGCTGGTGCGTGTCACCGTGCGTGCCGCTTCGTTGAGCGACGCGCCATCAAAAGGGCGGCCCGCTGAGGTCATCGGCTTGGTCACGCCGGATGCGCCGAACACATCCTTGGTTTCGCGGGCAAAGTCCAGGCCAGCCAGGATCTCGTGTTTGAAGCCCCAGGCGGTTGTCTTGTGGCTGAAGTCGCTTTGGCCATAGAGCGAGTCCAGGTTCTGGATCTTGGCCTGGTTGCCACGGGTCAGGATGGTGTTGGGGCCAAAGGTATCCAGGGCCACGGCAACGCTGGGGCACTGGGGGTTGGTCACGACGCCGGTGGTGGCATTGGTGCTGCGCTGGCAGAAGCGCACGGTACCGGCGCGCTGGTCGCGGGTATAGGCACCCTTGCGGAGCACGGTTTTGAGTTCGGTATTCCCGTCAAAGCGGTGCAGGTGGCTGGCGGTGATGTATTTGGCCGTGCCGTCGTTGTAATCGCTGGCCATGCCAAAGTAGGCGCTGGGGTCCAGCTTGTCATTGATGGTGGTGGCCGAGGTTGGTGCGCTGGCGGTGGGCTTGATCCATGGCAGGCCATAGTTCATGCCGTTGTTGTTGTGCAGGGTGTACAGACCCATCGAGAACTCATCGGCAGTGCCAATACCAAAGCGGTAGGCTGCAGCAATGCCCTTCTTGTTGATGCTGCTGCCGGAGCCATTGTTGTCGGCCTTGGTGGCCATGGCGTTGATGCGCAGGGCCGCGTCTTCACCGGTCTGCAGATTGAAGTCACCGGTGATACGGGCATAGTTGAAATTGCCCAGCGTGGTGGTCACTTCGTTCTGGTTCATGGCGCGGGGCGCCTTGGACACCTGGTTGACCGCGCCGCCCGTGGAACCACGGCCGAACAGCATGGAAGCCGAGCCGCGCAGCAGTTCGATGCGGTCGTTGTTGAAGGTGTCGCGGTCGTAGAAGGCCGGGTCACGCATGCCATCCACAAAAATGTCACCGCTGGTGGCCAGCGAGAATCCGCGCAGGCGGATGTCTTCTTCACCACCCTCGGCGGCCAGGAAGGTCACGCCGGCGGTGTTGTGCAATACGTCCTTGAGTGTGTCCAGGTTGCGGTCATCGACCAGCCTTTCGGTCACCACGGTGACGGACTGGGGAATATCCCGCAGGGCCTGGTTGCCCTTGCCAATGCCTGTAGTGGTGGCACGCACGCCGTCTTTGCCTTCGGGGGCAACTGCGGTTTCCTTGATCACGACGGGCTTGAGTGTTTTGGCTTCCGTTTGGGCCGGTGCGGTGGTCTGCGCAATGGCACCCAGAGAACCCATCAGCAGCAAAGCGCCCAGGGGCAGGTGTTTGGCATCCAATGCGGTTGCTACTGATTTGGTAGCGTGTTGTGCAGTGCGGACGGGGGCTACAGTCTGTTTTTGCTTAAATGCTTGGCGATGGGTCATGGTGCGACTCTGGTCAAAGGTTGCTGGCTGGCTATATCCGCTGATGACTGGTGCCCATGCGGTGTGGCTGGCTACTAAGGGTTCGCCAGTATTCTAAATGCGAATCGTTGTTATTAGCGATAGCACTCGCATATATTTTGCTGCAGGGCAAAAAAAAAAGCCGCAAAACTTGCGGCCTATTGCATCAGCTCGGCGCGGTGGGCGGCAGGCCGTCCATCATCTGCTGGCCTATGGCGCGAAAGGCTGGGTGTGCAGACTGCAATAATTTTTCACCCGCCTGCAGGCGGTAGCGGGGTGTGGCGGTTTGTGGCACCTTGCGCAGCCACTGCAGCGCCTCCAGCATCTGGCCCCGCGCAGCCAGCATGCCGGCAAAGTTGAACTGGCCACGGAAGTCCCCACCCCGCGCACCCTCACCAAATGCGAAAAAGGCCGCGTCCACATCCTTTTCAACCACCAGTCCGTCTTCGTAGTAGTGGCCGATCTTGGTCATGGATTTGGCGTGGCCCAGGTCGGCCGCGCGGCGGTACCACTCCAGCGCGTGGGCATGGTTTTGCGCCACACCCTTGCCTGCGGCTAGCACGTTGGCGTAGTTGTACATGCCGGCGTCCAGGCCCTTGTGTGCGGCCTGGCGGTACCAGTTGGCGGCCACAAAAGCATCCACCGCAGTGCCCCAGCCATTTTCAAAACAGCGGCCTGCCATGTTCATGCCCATGGCCTGGCCCTGGGTGGCGGCTTTCAGAAACCAGGCAAAGGCTTGCTGGGGCGAGGCGTCCACGCCGTGCCCGTCCAGCAGCCATTGGCCCAGTACGGTTTGGGCGTGGGCGCTGCCAAGCGTGGCGCAGTGCAGCATCCACTGGGCGGCGTCGCAAGGGTCGGACGCGATGACGGCTTGCCAGTCTGCAGGCGTCAGGCGTTCCAGTTCTGGTTTGGACAGGGGAAGGTCAATGGTCAACGGGGTCATGGAACACCATCTGATAAGAATTGTTCGCAATTATGCAATTGACTTTATAAATACGAACAATTCGCATTTACAATTCAGTCATGAACTCCAACCACAACGCTACCGACCCGCGCGAAGCCCTGCCGTCGGCAGCGGATCGCCAGCCGGATGCCGACTCGGGTGCGCCCCTTGCAGGCCCGGTGCGGGTGTCCAGCCAGTCGCTCTTTTCAGGTGCCCATGAGGTCGAGATAGAGCACCACGGCGCGGTGTACCGGTTGCGCCAAACCTCTTTGGGAAAGCTGATCCTGACGAAGTAGGGCCGCCGTACACGCAATACGAATCTGCACCAGCCAGCCCTTGCCAGCCAGTGCCTAAAGTTTATTTAGGACTCACTATGCTTTTGAAGGGAGGTCACTGTGTGTGATGCAGATCCAAAACAGGCGTTGCCTGCGCTATCCACGGCATCCATGGGTTCCAGGCGCCGCAGGTTGTGGGAACTCACCCACGAATGCCACTGCCCGGTGATAGGTGTGTGTATCCCGCTGGACACGCTGCGCCGCATCGTCAACAAGGCCCTGGGCGGCAAGGCCCTGGCCGATGACTACGAGGTGCACGTGGGTGCGGTGGCCGAATGCCTGCACCGCAACCGCCTGTCCGAGGCGCTGCAGGACGAGCTGGAGCGACGCTATGTGCTGGAGGTGCGGCGCTTCAAGGCGGCCAAGACCGCGCGTGAACTGGCCGACCTGTGGAGCCAGGCCATACGCCAGGGTGATGTGGCCGGCGCCTTCTGGGCCGCCCTGGTGCACCCGCGCTGCGACGCCATCATGCAAGAGGTGTTGTGCCGCGACATGCACATGCTGCAGCACCAGGCCGGCGCCAATGTGCGCATCGACGTGGCCCGCTTCACCGCTGTGCTGGATGAAAACGCCGTGCTCACCCGCGAGCTGGGCCGCGCACAGGAGCGCAGCACCCGCCTGCTGGCAGAAAGAGCCACCGAGATCGCGCGCTTGTCTGCGCTGCACATGCGTGTGCAGGCCGACAACATCAGCAAAGAGAGCCGCATCGCTTTCTTGTCCGAAGACCTGGCTGCGCTGAAGGCGTCCAACCCCGCGCTGGACGCCAGCACGCGCTTGCTGAAGAAGTTGGACCAGATGGCCGCGCGCCAGGCGGAGCTGGAAGCGCAAAACGCGGCCTTGCGCCACAAGCTGGCCACGGCCGCCAAGGCGCTGGAGGCCCTGAACACCGAACCGGCGAATACGGTCCGGCCAGCGAGCACCGAGCGCACAGAGCCCCGCGTATCACCGGTCACGCTGTACCTGAAACAAAAGACCGTGCTCTGCGTGGGCGGGCGCACCGGCAACATCGCCAACTACCGCGACCTGATCGAGCGGGTAGGCGGCCGGTTTGCCCACCACGACGGTGGCCTGGAAGACAGCCAGAGCGTGCTGGACGCCAGCCTGGCCGCCGCCGACCTGGTGATCTGCCAGACCGGCTGCATCAGCCACAACGCGTATTGGAAAGTGAAGGACTTTTGCAAACGCACCGGCAAGCGCTGTGTGTTTGTGGAAAACCCCAGCACCTCGTCTCTGGTGCGGGGGCTGGAGCAGATCTCGGACCAGGGCACTGCGGTACAGGCCAGTGGCTTAGATCAAATCGGGCTGTAGCCCCCGCCGATACTTTCTGTACTACTATAGAAATGCTAGCATTTCTGCTGGGTTTGCCTTGGTTGACAATGCCACATGCGCCTGGCCCTTCAACTTTTTGCAACGATTGCCACAATGCTCCTTGGATCCACTGCAATGGGCCAGGTCACCGCGGGCGCAGCCTGCACCCAACCCACGGCGCGCTTGGCAGAACAGAGACGGATGGCCGATGAGGTGAACCTTGCGCGCACGAGCCCGGGGCAGTATGCAAACATCCTTGAGCAGTACTACCGCACACTGGGCAACGATCGGCTGCACAAGAGAGAAGGGCGTACGCTGCGGATGGCCGAGGGACGACCGGCTGTGAAAGAGGCGATCACCTTCCTGCGATCGACCAAACCCCTGCCTGCGTTAAAACTCAACCCCTGCCTGTCCCAATCGGCCCAGGATCACATCATCGGGACCGGACCATCAGGGCAAACGGGCCATCGCGGTCGCGACGGAAGTGACCCGTCGGAGCGGGCCACAAGGCGCCTGGGTTATCGCGCACACTGTGGCGAAAACATCAGCTACGGTCGGGACTCCGCGCGTGAACATGTCATCGCCCTGGTAGTTGACGACGGGGTCAAGTCCAGAGGTCACAGGGTCAACATGTTTGGCGAGGGTTACCGGTCCATTGGGATCGGTATTGGTAGCCACGCCCGATACCGAAACATGACCGTTCACGTGCTCTGCACAGACGATCTTCCGGCTATGTGACTACAAGAGCTTCTTGGCACGCAGCAGCCGCGCCAGGCCGCATTGACCCGACTGGTTCAGCACTTCGTCTGCTTCTTTGCTGGGCAGCAGCTTTTCACGCAGGTCGTTCGCGCGTTTTTCGCCATGGGATTGGCGTACGACCGCCACGAGCTGTTCGAACTTGGTCACATCACTCTGACAGGTTGCCGACACAGGGATAGGGCTGGCGACAGGAGCGGGAGCGCGGTTTTCAGCCTTGGCCTGCAGTGCCAACAAACACAGCAGAGACAGCGAGAGGAAATTGCGGTTCATGGAAAGACTCCTGAAGTAGTCGAGGGAGGTTGGCATCGCTGTGTGAAAAGACTCCACTCTGCGACAGGTCCGGAGGGTGAATTGTGCAAATCACACGTATCGCATGGATGTCATCAGTGCACGACTTTGTATCGCTTGTATCGCTTACAAATTCTTACTTTTCGCTGCCCGCCCCACGGAAATCCCAGAACAAAAAGGGGCCGTAGCCCCCGTCTGTATTGAATGGTTTGCTATGTATTCAATAGTGATTCATCCAATCGTTCAGAAGGCAGCGCGCACGGTCAGGTTGACATTGCGCGGGTCGCTGTAGTTGCCGTAATCCAGGTTGGCCCAGTATTTACGGTCGGTCACGTTGTTGATGGCCATCGTGGCGCTGAGCTTGGGCGTGAACTTCCAGCCGGCCCGCAGGTTCAGCACCGCCAGAGGCGATTGCTCGACCGTCACTGTGCCCGTGGGGTGGGGGATGTTGAAGCCTTCGATGGTGCTCTGCCACATCAGATTGCCGCCCAGCGACAGCGGCGCCAGCGCCCCGCTGAACTGGTAGTCGCTGCCCAGTTGCACCAGGTAGTCGGGCAGATTGGCATAGATCAAATCAGTGGCGGCGCGCTTGACCTTGGCATGGGTCAGGCCCGCGCTCACGCGCCAGCCTTTTTGCACCTGGCCGGAGATTTCCATCTCGAAGCCTTCAGCCTTGGTGCCATTGATGGCGGTGTAGGGCAGGGAGCCATCGGGCAGTGGTGTGGTGATGGCGCTGTCGCGCACGCCGTAGTTGTCCTGCACGGTCTGGAACAGCGCAAAGTGCGCCTGCATGCGCCGGTCAAACAGATCGGCCTTGATGCCTACTTCGGCATTGCTGCCCAGCACGGGCGACAGGGGCTCGTTGTTGCGGTCCTTGTAGTTCTGTGGGTTGAAGATGCGGGCGTAGCTGGTATAGGCCGCAAATTGGGGCGTGATGTCGTACACCGCACCCACGTAGGGGGTGATGCGGTTGGTCTCGTCCTGCACGGCGGTCTTGTTGACGTAGGCACCGCTGGTGTTGAAGTTGTCGTTGTGGCGGTGCCAGTTGGTCACACGCACGCCGGTCAACACGGCCAGGGGGTCAGCAACACGCCAGCGGGCCGAGCCGTAGATGCCGGTCTGCTGGGTGACCTGTGTGCGGTAGGCGCCGGTTTTGGACACTGCGGGCGCAGGGGCATTGCCATCCCAGGTGTAGATGTTGGGGATCACGTAGCTCCAGTTCGCCACCGATCCATAGGTGTCCGTGCGGGTCTCGATGCGGGTGGAGCTCAGGCCCAGCACCAGGTCGTGTTGGCGGCCACCCAGGTCGAACTTGCCCGAGAGGTAGGTGTCCAGCGTGTCCTGTTTTTCGCTGCCGCCGCCCAGACCGGCGTACAAAGTCGCACCCTTGCCGGTGGTGGGGTTGATGAAGGGAGCAGAGGAGACCGTGGCGCCGTAGCCATAGGTGCGCAGGCTGAAGGTGTCGCCCTCGGTGTGGTTGAGGGCGGCCTTCAGACTCCATTCGTCGTTGAACTGGTGTTCCATCGTGGCGTACACGGTGGCCGACTTGCGGTCCCATCGTGTCCAGGGTGGCGAGAAGCTGGTCGATATCGGCAGGTCTATCGGTGTGCCGTCGGTGGCAAAGCGGGGAATCGTGCCCCAGATCGGCGCCTTGGGGTCATTGGACTGGCGCTGGTAACCGACCGCCACCACGGTGGAGGTTCCCAAGTCCGCTTCGACGGTGGCCAGCACCGCGGACTTGTCTTCGGAATAACGGTCGCGAAAGCTGTCCTTCTTTTGCGGCGCGATGACGATGCGGCTGCGCACACTGCCGTTGGCGGTCAGCGGGGCGTTGAGGTCGATCTCAGCGCGCCACAGGTTCCAGGATCCGGCCGTGACGGCGACCGACGCCGCAAAGTCCCGCTGCGGGCGTTTGCGGATCATGTTGATGGTGGCTGAGGGCACACCCACACCGGTCAGGATGCCGTTGGCACCGCGCACGATTTCCACCCGCTCATACACCGCGGTGTCGAACTCCTGGTTGGTGCTGCTGCTGAACGTGGGCAGGCCGTCGACCTGGAAGTCGGTGATCTGAAAACCCCGTGCGTAATACAGCGGGCGTTGTGTGTCGTAAAAACTCACGGCAATGCCGGTCACATTGCGCAGCACTGAATCGATGCTGGTCAGCGACTGGCGCTCAATCTGCTCGCGGGTGACGGTGCTGACCGATTGCGGCGTTTCCTTGGCGGTGAGCTGCAGGCGGGTGGAGGCGCTTTCACGCGCACCGGAGATGGTGACGCTGGTCAGCGTCTTGGGTTCGACCACGGGGTCGGATGTGCCCGCTTGTTGCTGGGCCCATGCGGCGCCACTCAGGCTGGCAGTAACGGCGGCGGCGAGGGCCAGGGGATTGAGGGCGCAACTAAGGCGCCGGCGGGGTGCAGACATGGAAACTCCTGAAGTGAAAAAAGCGGCAACGGTTGGCTTGCTTGGCTTTTCTGACCGAAAGAGCGCTGGCTGGCTACGACAGCGTGAAATTATAGATGCAAATAGGAATGATTCGCATTGCCATGGTAGAATCTGTGTTTTAGATCGCCAGCCAACACCCCGCGAGGTGGAGCCAGCCAGCAAACATGCCTGTGCCTGAACTTCACCATGATCGTCCGCAAACTCCTCCCGTACCAGATTGTTTAAGCCAAATCAGGCTGTAGCTCCCGTCCAAACTAATGGTTGCGCTACAAAAACACTAGCAATATCCAACTTCCCAAAGGAAACACGGCATGCCACGCCAAACGCCTCTTCCACGCCACAGCCCCTGCGCCACAACTGCATTACTTCTCATGGCCACCTGTGGCCAGGCCCTGGCCCAGGCCGTGCCACGTGAGGCGGGCCCGGTCAACCTGCCCGAGGTCACCATCACCGACACAAGCGACCGCCATGCCACCGAGGGCTCGGGCCAATACACGACCCGCGCTTTGAGCGTGGGCAAGCTGGTGCAATCGCCGCGCGAGACACCGCAGTCCGTCAGCGTGATCACGCGCCAGCAGCTGGATGACCGCAACTTCACCAAGCTGGAAGACGCCATCAAACAGACCGCCGGCGTGAACGTGACGCGTTTTGACGGCGCGGGCAACTTCAACTCCATCCAGTCCCGTGGTTTTGACGTGGGCACGGTGCAGCTGGACGGCATTCCCATCAGCCAGGGGTCCAACTACGCCACCGCAATGGACATGGCGATCTACGACCGGGTAGAGGTGTTGCGTGGCCCCTCCGGCCTGATGCAGGGCGGTGGTGGTGAGCCCGGCGGCACGGTCAACCTCGTGCGCAAACGTGCGCTGGGGGCGCTGGCCATGGGTGCCAATGTTTCGGCGGGGTCGTTTGACTTTCGCCGTGCCGATGTGGATGTCACCGGTGCACTGAATGCCAGTGGCACGCTGCGCGGCCGGTTTGTCGGCGTGACCGACCAGCGCCTGAGCCATGTAGATACCTTGTTCAACAACAAACAACTGGGCTATGGCACGGTGGAGTTTGATATCACGCCCGCCACAACACTGTCGCTGGGCTACACCCGCCAGGAGGTGCGTGCAGCCTATGACCGCGGTTTGCCGGCCTATGCCGATGGGCGCCTGCCCGATGTGCCACGGTCTACCCTGGTCGGTCTGCGCGGTGCCAGCCATGACCTGGATACGCGCGACGCCTTTGTGGAACTGGAGCACCGGTTTGACGATGGTGGGCAGCTCAAATTCGCCGCGCGGGATGTCTACCGCTACCTGTATTACAAATACGCCAGCAGCGACTCGGCCCTGGCCGCCAATGGCAATGTTGTCCTGCAAAACGGTGAGCTGATCACCGACACCACGGACCGCAACCTTGACCTTTTCTACACCAGCCCGCTGAAGCTGGCCGGGCGCACACACCGCGTGCTGGTCGGCGCCAGCCGCATCGACAGTGACGCGCCGGGCAGCAATTTTCTTGCCGGCCCCAACCTGGCCTTCAATATCTTCAGGCCCAACTACGACCTGGCTTTCCCCGTCGTCAAGCTGCCGGGTGCCACCAGCGTTACCGCCAAGCGCGAGCATGCGGTGTACGGCCAGGTGCAGATGGACGTTGCCGACCGTCTCAAGTTGTTGGCCGGTGGGCGCCTGAGCAAGGTCAGCGTGAACACACGCAGTGTGTTGACAGGGGCTATCACATCGAGTGTGGAGCCAGGCAACCAGTTTGTGCCGTCGGTGGCGGCCATCTATGACGTGGACACCCGGTGGTCGGCCTACGCCAGTTATGCGCGTTCGTTTGTTGTGCAGACGGCGCTGGACAAGGCCCGTAACGTGCTGCCACCGCGCACGGGTTCGCAGTATGAATTGGGCATCAAGGGCGAACTGCTCAACAAACGTCTGCAGACCCATGCCGCGCTGTTCCAGATACTGGACGCGGACCGCGCTATAGCCGACCCGACAACGCCCAACGCGTCCATTCCCGGTGGCGAGGTGCGGGCGCAAGGTTTCGAAGCCGAGGCCAGCGGCCAGCTTCGGCCCGGCTGGGATTTGATGGCCGGTTATGCCTTTACCGAGACCACCTACCTGCGGGCGCCTGCCGCACAGGAGGGGCAAGTGTTCAGCACGGTCACGCCACGGCACAGCGTCAACCTGTCTACACGGTATGCCTTCCGCGATGGGCCACTGCGGGATTGGAGCGTGGGTGCGGGCGTGTCCTACCGCAGTGAGTTTTATGCCCAGAGTGGCGCGTTGCGTCTTGTTTCGGGTAATTTTGCGTTGCTCAACGCCCAGGTGGGCTACCAGGTCAACGACCAGTGGTCACTCAATCTCTCGGTGGAGAACCTGACGGACAAGGTCTACTACGAGAAGGTCTCAGGCCTCACGCGCCAGAATTTCTATGGTGAACCCCGGCGCGTGGCTGTGGCGGTCAAGATGCGGTACTAAAACCCCCTTGGGCGGCGGGTGTTACATATTTGATATTGCGAATGCGAGGAATTCGCATTTATAATGAATTTTCTACCACCAACCGCCAAAGGGCGTAGTGCCATGATTGTTTGTGTCTGCAAGCGTGTGTCTGACCGGGAAATCCTGCGCCATGTGCGTGCAGGCATGGGTTTTGACGACATCCAGTTTGAACTGGGTGTGGCCACGCAATGCGGCAAGTGTGAGGACTGCGCCCGTGATGTGGTGGCCCAGTGCCATCGGTCACACCCGGTGGCGGCACTGAACTGCGAATCGCAGGTCATCGTGTTCCACAACGACCGGCATTCGGCAGTCCGCCAGGGTACAAGCGCCTTGGCATGATGCCTGCTGCCCCATGGCATCGATTGCAGGCCTTTTTCTGGGGCTGGCCCTTGTCGTAGGCTTGGCGTGGTGGATTTGCCGGAAGTAACGGCGCCACCATTCGCCACTGTTCAATCGCTGTTATTTCCGTTCCTTGCAGGCTGGTGCGCTGCAAACGCCGTACAAGGCCAGCGTGTGTTCGCGCAGTTCAAACCCGCGTTCCAGCGCAACTGCATGCTGGCGGCGCTCGATCTCCGCATCGTAAAACTCGGCCACCGCGCCGCAGCGCAGGCAGACCATGTGGTCGTGGTGGGAGCCTTCGTTGATCTCGAATACGGCTTTGCCGGAGTCAAAGACATTGCGTGACAGCAGGCCTGCATGCACGAACTGCATCAATACCCGGTAGACGGTGGCCAGGCCAATGTCGGCGTGTTCATTGAGCAGCACCTTGTAGACATCTTCGGCGCTGAGATGGCGCTGCTGCGCGCGTTCAAAGATTTCCATCACCTTCAAACGGGGCAGGGTGGCCCTTAAGCCGCTGGTCTTGAGTTCGGCTGCGCGTGTGCTGGTATTTTTTTGCATGGCTTTTTGGTACCTCCGTATGGCGCCCATATGATAATGCGAAACATTCTCATTTAGATCGCCGGCCGCAAAGCACACAAAAAGTTTCTTGCAGACCCTCTGTGGGCCTCCGTGGGGCCCAGGCCCTAGCTGGCTGCTTCGACCTGGCTTTGCAGGTAGTTCTGCAGCCCGATTTTGGCTATCAGGTCAATCTGGGTTTCCAGAAAATCGATGTGTTCTTCGGTGTCTTCCAGGATGCCCTGGAGCAGGTCGCGTGAGCCGTAGTCGCGCACGGATTCGCAGTGTGCAATACCGGCCTTGATCGTGGCCTGGGCGCCTTGTTCGCTTTGCAGGTCGCAGGACAGAATCTCCGGCACGTCCTCACCCACCATGAGTTTGGACAGGTCCTGCAGATTGGGCAGGCCATCGAGCATGAAGATGCGGTCCATCAGCTTGTCGGCATGTTTCATTTCGCCGATGGATTCTTCGTATTCCTTTTTGGCCAGCTTTTCGAAACCCCAGTGCTTCAGCATGCGGTAGTGCAGGAAGTACTGGTTGATGGCTGTCAGTTCGTTTTTGAGCTGTGCTTGCAAATGCACGATTACTTGCGCGTCACCCTTCATGGGATTCTCCTTGGAAATTGGTTGGGTGCATTTTCACCTTCAAACCTGCAACACCCAAGGACAATTGCCAATATCCACCACCCCGGAGTCTTTTTACGTATGAGGTTGATAGGCGTTCGCATCGCCAACGCCCACGCGCTTCAGTAAACCAGCCGCTCCGGGTGGATTTCCTGCAATATGGTGGTGGCGATTTCTTCAATCGACTTGGTCGTGGTGGACAACCAGCGAATGCCCGCCCGGCGCATCATCGATTCGGCCTCGCTGATCTCCATGCGGCAGTTCTCCAGTGCCGCATATTTGGAGTTGGGGCGGCGCTCATTACGGATTTCGCTCAGGCGTTCGGCCTGAATGGTCAGGCCAAAAATTTTGGCCTTGTGTGGCACCAGCGCCGGAGGCAGTTGTTTGCGCTCGAAGTCTTCGGGGATCAGCGGGTAGTTGGACGCCTTCAACCCGTATTGCATGGCCAGGTAGAGCGAAGTCGGTGTCTTGCCGCTGCGGCTGACGCCCACCAGGATCACGTCGGATTGCTCTAGATCGCGGTTCATCTGTCCGTCGTCGTGCGCCAAGGAGAAGTTGATGGCTTCGATACGGCTTTGGTAGGCTTTGCTTTTGCTGGCATCGCTGAAGCGGCCGATGCGGTGGTTGGATTTGAGCTTGAGTTCCTTCTCCAGCGGGTGGACAAACATGCCAAACATGTCCAGCAGCATGCCCTGGCATTCGTCCTGAATGACTTTGAGCACCTCCATGTTCACCAGCGTGGTGAAAACGATGGGACGTTCGCCGTCCACCAGCGCCGAATTATTGATTTGCCGCACCGCCTGGTGGGCCTTGTCTACGGTGTCCACAAAGGGCAGGCGCACGTGGCGGGCCTTGGTTTCGAACTGGGCCAGTATGGCGTTGCCAAAGGTCTCGGCGGTGATGCCGGTGCCGTCGGAGACAAAAAATACGCTGCGTTGTGTCATGGTGCGGGCCCGTTGGGTTGTCGTCAGTGATTTGCAAGCGCCGGCCGGTAATAGGCCCTGTCGCGTGCGGTGTGCGGCCCCTACAATGGCTGCAATTGATGCATTTTCTCATTCCCGGACGTCCCAAATAGCAACAACAGAGGGCTGGCGCGGAATGATCGCTGCTGACTAAGCGCGGGGCGCCGGTGCGGTTGGCAGCAAAACGGTTTTTAAACTCCGGAGCTTCTGTTATGTCAACCCTGTTCAACCCGACCGATCTGGTCGTCCCTTTCGAGCTTCTGCGCATGACCGACGTCGAGTCGGTAGGTGGTAAAAATGCCAGCCTGGGGGAGATGATTTCCAACCTGCCCACTGGCGTCAAGGTGCCCACCGGTTTTGCCACCACCGCGCATGCCTTCCGTGAATTCCTGGCCCACGCCGGCCTCGCCGACAAGATCAGTGCCAAACTCAAGAACCTGGACACCGAAGACGTGCGCGCGCTGGCCGTCGTAGGTGCCGAAATCCGCGCAATGGTCGAGGCACAGCCTTTCCCCGCCGATCTGGAAAAAGCCATTCGCGCGGCCTTCGTGACGCTGTCCGCCGGCAATAACCAGGCCAGCTTTGCGGTGCGCTCGTCGGCCACGGCCGAAGACCTGCCAGACGCATCTTTTGCCGGTCAGCAGGAAACCTTCCTCAACGTGGTGGGCATTGAGGACGTGCTGCACAAGATGAAGGAAGTCTTTGCCAGCCTGTACAACGACCGCGCCATCAGCTACCGCGTGCACAAGGGATTTGCACACGACGTGGTTGCACTGAGTGCCGGTGTGCAGCGCATGGTGCGCTCGGACATTGGCGCTGCGGGTGTGATGTTCACCATCGACACCGAATCCGGCTTTGCGGATGTGGTGTTTATCACCTCCAGTTATGGCCTGGGTGAAACCGTGGTGCAAGGCGCCGTCAACCCGGACGAGTTTTATGTGCACAAGCCCATGCTGCGTGCCGGCAACCGCTCCGTGATCCGCCGCAGCCTGGGCTCCAAACTGTTGCAGATGCAGTTCACCACCGCTGAAGAGAAGGCCAAGACCGGCAAACTCGTCAAAACCACCGACGTGCCCACCGAGCTGCGCAACCGCTACTCGCTGACCGACGCCGATGTGGAGCAATTGGCCAAATATGCGCTGGTGATTGAAGAACACTATGGCCGGCCCATGGACATTGAATGGGGTAAAGACGGGATCGACGGCGAGCTGTACATCCTCCAAGCGCGCCCCGAGACGGTCAAAAGCCAGGCCGGCAACCAGGCGGAATACCGTTACAAGCTCAAGGGTTCTGGCACCGTGCTGGTCGAGGGCCGGGCCATCGGGCAAAAAATTGGCACAGGTCCGGTGCGCATCGTGCACAACATCAGCGAGATGGACACGGTGCAGGCTGGCGACGTTCTGGTGACCGACATGACTGATCCCAACTGGGAGCCGGTCATGAAGCGCGCCTCAGCCATTGTCACCAACCGTGGCGGACGCACCTGCCACGCGGCCATCATTGCGCGTGAACTGGGCATTCCGGCAGTTGTAGGCTGCGGTGATGCCACCGAACTGCTGAAAGACGGCATGCTGGTGACCGTGAGCTGCGCAGAGGGGGATACGGGTTTCATCTACGACGGCCTGCTGGAAACCGAAGTGACCGAGGTGCAGCGCGGCGCCATGCCGGTGAGCCCCGTCAAGATCATGATGAATGTGGGCAACCCGCAGCTGGCCTTTGACTTCTGCCAGTTGCCCAACGAGGGTGTGGGCTTGGCACGGCTGGAGTTCATCATCAACAACAACATTGGCGTGCACCCCAAGGCCATCCTGGACTATCCCAATATCGACAGCGACCTGAAAAAGGCGGTTGAATCGGTAGCCCGTGGTCACGCGTCGCCCCGTGCTTTCTACGTGGACCGCGTGGCCGAAGGCGTGGCCACCATTGCGGCAGCCTTCTGGCCCAAGCCCGTCATCGTGCGCCTGTCGGACTTCAAGAGCAACGAATACCGCAAGCTGATTGGTGGCAGCCGCTACGAGCCGGAAGAAGAAAACCCGATGCTCGGCTTCCGCGGCGCCGTGCGTTACACAAGCACCGAGTTTGGCGAAGCCTTTGCGATGGAGTGCGAGGCACTCAAGCGCGTGCGCAACGAGATGGGCCTGAACAATGTGCAGGTGATGGTGCCCTTTGTGCGCACATTGGGCCAGGCCAAAAAAGTTACGGAGCTCTTGGGCCGCCACGGCCTGCGCCGCGGTGAAAACGACCTCAAGCTCATCATGATGTGCGAGATTCCCAGCAACGCCATCCTGGCGGACCAGTTCCTGGAATACTTTGACGGCTTCTCGATTGGCTCCAACGACCTGACCCAATTGACGCTGGGTCTGGACCGCGATTCCGGTCTGGAACTGCTGGCTGCCGACTTTGACGAACGCGACCCTGCCGTCAAAGCACTCATCAGCCTGGCCATTGCCGCCTGCAAGCGCCAGGGCAAGTACATTGGCATTTGCGGCCAGGGGCCCAGCGATCACCCAGACTTTGCAGAGTGGCTGGTGGAGGAAGGCATTTCGTCCATTTCGCTGAACCCGGATTCCGTCATCTCAACCTGGCAACAACTCGCCGCGCAATGACGGCGCCAAGGACCACTCGCCGGTGGGGCCTGCATGCAGGTTTGCTGTCGCTGTGGTTCCTGGTGTCTTTTGGGGTTGTGTTTTTTGCGCGGGATTTGCAGCGCGTGGTGGCGAACTGGCCGGTGGGGTTCTGGTTTGCAGCCCAGGGCTCGGTGTTGGTTTTTATCGCCATCGTTGTTGTATTTGCGTGGATAGCCAACCGCCGGGAGGTTACCCAGCCCATACCGGAGCGACTGGCTTACGAGGTCTATAAAGGCAAGTTGCACTTGCGGTTCGTGCTGTATGTGCTGAGCCTGCTGCTGTTTCTGCTGGTGCTGGCCGTGGCTGAGCAGCGGGGCCTCTCCAAGGTATGGGTGGCGGGTATTTTTCTCTCCGCCACGCTGACTCTGTATGCCGTTATGGGTGTGTATGGCCGCACGGCAGATGCGACCGAATACTACGTGGCAGGGCGGCGCATTCCGGCGGTATACAACGGCATGGCAACCGCCGCCGACTGGATGAGTGCCGCTTCCTTTATCAGCATGGCCGGTGGGCTGTACCTGCAGGGCTTCTCAGGCACTGGCGTACAGGCTGGTGGTTTGGCGTATGTGCTGGGCTGGACCGGCGGTTTTTGCCTGGTGGCTCTGCTGGTGGCGCCTTACCTGCGGCGTCTGCGCCTGTATACGGTGCCCGATTATTTTGCCCACCGCTTTGGCGGCCATTGGCCGCGGCTGATCGCGGCTTTGGCAGCGGTACTGTGTTCTTTCACCTATGTGGTGGCGCAGATCTACGGTGTGGGTCTGATCACGTCCCGGTTGACGGGCGTTCATTTCGAGATCGGCATTCTGCTGGGCCTAGGGGGCGTATTGGTGTGTTCCTTCCTGGGGGGCATGCGGGCCGTTACCTGGACACAGGTCACGCAGTATGTGGTCATCATCCTGGCTTTCTTGATACCGGTATCTTGGCTTGCTTACAAGCAGATTGGCAATCCACTGGCGCCCTTTGCCTACGGCCAGCAACTGCAAAAAATTGCGGCGATAGAAAAAACGCTCATCGACTCCCCGGCCGAGAAGCAGGTCATTGACGAATATGCCCGGCGGGCCAAGTCGTATGAGAAGAAATTGCAGGATGTGGACGCAGCCTTGCAACTGGAGCGCCAGGAACTGCGACGTCAGTTGACTGCGCTGGGTGATTCACGCGCCAATGACGAGCGTGCCATTGCACTGCGGCGCGAAATGGCCGCGGTGCCCAAAGACGCCATTGCGGCACGCGAACAATGGACCCGGGCCATGGCGGAAGACTGGTCGCGTGCTCAGCCACTGGGTGGCATGCCCACTCACACGACGCCCTTTGCGGGCGACCCAGAGGGATCTGCCGAACAAAAGCAATTGTTCGAGACCTCTCGCTTGAACTTTCTGGCCCTGATGTTCTGCCTGATGGTGGGTACCGCCGGTCTGCCGCACCTGCTGACCCGGTTCTACACCACGCCGTCGGTGGCGGAAGCCCGCAGCTCGGTGGCCTGGTCGCTGTTTTTTATTGCCCTGCTGTACCTGTCGGCGCCAGCTTTGGCGGTATTGGTCAAGTATGAAGTCATGGCGCATCTGGTAGGCCAGTCTTTTGACAACCTGCCGTCCTGGGTTGCGCAGTGGGCCCGCGACCCGAGCCTGCTGACTGCGGCTGACGTCAATGGGGACCACATCCTGCAATTTGCCGAGCTGAAGATGGGCGCCGACCTGATCATGCTGGCGACGCCAGAGATTGGTGGTTTGCCCTACGTGGTGTCGGTACTGGTGGCAGCGGGCGGACTGGCTGCAGCACTGAGCACCGCCGATGGCCTGTTGTTGACCATTGGCAACGCATTGGCCCACGATGTTTATTTCAAAGGCGATGGCAACACCAGCAAGGCGCAGGCCATGCGCCGCGTCATGTGGTCCAAATTCGCCTTGCTGGTCGTTGCACTGATTGCGGCCTATGTGGCGGCCCAGCGGCCGGCTGGCATTTTGTACCTGGTGTCGGCCTCTTTCTCATTGGCCGGAGCGGCCTTTGTCCCGGTCATGGTGCTGGGAATTTTCTGGAAGGGTGCGACGCGTGCCGGTGCCGTGGCGGGCATGCTGACCGGCTTGGGCGTCACGGTGTACTACATGGCGGTCAATCTTCCCGCCGTACGGGCCACATTTGGGCTGAGCGGCGAGGGGCTGTGGTGGGGCATACAGCCCGTGTCCGCGGGTGTTTTTGGCGTTGCAGCGGGTTTTGTGACTGCGGTTGGCGTAAGCCTTTTCACCCGTGTCGAATCCGTGGAGAATGCGCCACTAGCCAAAACAGGCCCTTCTGGGCTATAATCTTGGGCTTCGCCTTGCTGCACCTCAATTAGACGCTGAGGGCAGCTTTTCATTACCCCTGAACATCAAATGTGGGGATATCCAAAAGGAGTATCAATGCGTCACTACGAAATCATCCTCATGATCCACCCGGATCAGAGCGAACAAGTTCCAGCTATGCTGGAGCGTTACAAGGGCATGATCACTGCCGGCGGTGGCAAGATCCACCGCGTGGAAGACTGGGGTCGTCGCCAGTTGGTCTACATGATCAACAAGCTTGCCAAAGCCCATTACCTGTGTGTCAACATTGAAGCCGATCAGGCTGTGATGTCCGAACTCGAACATGCGTTCAAGTTCAACGACGCTGTTCTTCGCCACCTGACCGTGTTGAAGAAAAAGGCCGAGACAGGTCCTTCGTCCATGATGAAGACCGTCGAGCGCGAAGAAACACGCAAGACACAACAGGCTGAATACAACGCCTAACGGCTGTTTTTACTGACGGAGAGTGCCTGCCAATTCCCTGATCCTGAGTGCCTGTATCGCTGAGCAAGATGCCATGCGTTACACACCGGCTGGAATACCCGCCCTGAACCTCAAACTCGAACACGAGTCTGAAACACAGGAAGCCGGGCAGCCCAGACAGATCAAGGTGGCAGTGAAAGCAGTGGCTTTCGGCGCATTGGCAGAGCGGTTGGTCAAACAACCCATTGGCAGTGTCTGGAGGTTCAGCGGTTTTCTAGGCAATACCCGTCACGGTAAAAGCATCGTTTTGCATATTCAAGAATTTTCGCAAGATTAGTTTTTTAGGAGGCCCACATGGCCACGTTCAAAAAATTCAGTAAAGACAAGCGCCCCAAGCGTCCCGCACAAAACCTGCTGTTCAAGCGCAAGCGTTTCTGCCGCTTCACAGTGACCGGCGTCGAAGAGATCGACTACAAGGACATCGACACGCTGCGTGATTTCATCGCCGAAAACGGCAAGATCATCCCCGCACGCCTGACCGGAACCCGCGCAATTTTCCAGCGCCAGCTCAACACCGCTATCAAGCGCGCTCGCTTCTTGGCGATGCTGCCTTACAGCGACCAGCACAAGATCTAAGGAGTACGAACATGCAAATCATTCTGCTCGACAAGGTCGTGAATCTGGG
>JAZKDY010000137.1:0-1684 GCA_040387325.1 Pseudomonadota bacterium
GAATGTCGTCGTTGCGCGACCAGTTGACCTTGACCTTGTTGGTGATGACCCCTTTTTTGTTGGCCAGGCCACCCATTTTGCGGATGGCATCGCTGATGCGCACCGACTCGGCAGACGAGTCCACCAGCAGGTTGCGGCCAAAGTGGCCCCAATCGGGCGTGATCTTCACAATCACCTTGGTGGGGGTCAGGTCCAGACCAATCTGCTGGGACAGCTGCTGGCGCTGGAACTTGGGCACCTGCGAACCCCACCAGGCGAAAGCGCCGGTGGCCGGTCCGTTCTTGTCGCCATACACCTCGCTGGTAGCGGTCTGGGTGCCCAGCGTGCCTTGATGGTGGAAGGGCACCAGAATGCCGCCCTTGATCTGCTTGGCCGCCAGAACACGGGAGGCGACGGGGTCGGTACCCACAGCGTCCTTCAGTTTCTGGTTCAGCGCAGGCGAGCTGAAGCGGGCGGCGGGGCCGGGGTTCCAGGTGATCAGGTTGTTTTTCATGATCACATCGCGGGCATCCAGGGCCTCACCCATGGTGTCGCAAATGATGCCCACGCCGGTGTAAATGGTGAAGCCGTTTTTGCCGGAGTTGAACGGAATGACCGCCTTGACCTTGGGGCACATCTCCTTGATCTTGGCGATCTGCACTTCTTTGGGTGAACCGCGGTTGATGGGCGCGTGCATCACCAGGCAGTTCAGTGCATCGTTCTCGATGTCGCAGGTGTAGCCGCGGGTACCGGTGTAAATCTGCGCACTGTCTTCGCGGGGAATGCCGGTGCCCGGCTCCAGCACGGCGGTGTTGCCGGTGATCTTCATGCCTTTGCCCAGCAGGCCGGTGCCGCCGGTGCCGTTGGCGCCGGTGTACTTCCACGGCGTGGCAAAGGGCTTGCTGGCGGGAGTGGCCGCTGCGGCTGCCTGGGCCAGCTGCGCGAAAGTCTGCGTGCCCACCATCGGGCCCGATGGGCCGCTGGTGATGGCGCCGTTGCCGCTGACGGCCTTGAGCTTGGCCTTCAGGATGGCGGCTGCGGCACGGGTTGGGTCAGTCAGGGTGCGGGTCGAACCCGAGCCGCCCTGCAGCGTGGTGGTGAATTCGGTGGCCTGGGTGGTGTCCATGCCGCGTACGACGATGTCCTTGAGGTCAATGCCCAGCTCTTCGGCCACCAGAATGGCCGACGAGGTGAAGATGCCCTGGCCCGATTCCACGCGGGGAATGGTGAGCTGCAGCTTGTTGTCGCCCCGAATCGAGAGATAGGGGTTGATCTTGGTCAGTACATCTGCCGCCTGCGCGTTCGGCGAATCGGTGGCCAGCTTGGCCCCCACTGCCAGCGCGGTGGGTGTGGCCACTGCCCATGTCATGAAATTGCGGCGGTCCACCTTGGGGGTGAGTGACGCAGCATCGTTGTCTCCGCTGAGCGGTTTGGAAGCTTGAGTGTTCATAGGACCTCTCTGGTGTCAGTAGTGCAAAAGGCTTAGGTAGGAAGAACCATGAGAATATTGGGATGGCTTGGGAAAGCTGTCTTCGCAACGACATTTGTCGCAGCGTTGATTCGGTGTTATCCCTAGGAAATTCGCGTTTTCCCTAGCGTTATCTCCCAATAGAACCTAGGAGAAACCCGCTCTGGTTTACCTCCGGCATCTTTGCTGCGGCAGCTCCCGGACCGGCGTAAAAGTGATCCAAACCAAGCTTGCAGC
>JAZKDY010000138.1:0-6847 GCA_040387325.1 Pseudomonadota bacterium
CCGGCAAGGTGTATCTGTACACCACCAACCCCGACACCGCCACCGGCGACGGCATCGCCGCCGCCTGGCGCGCAGGCTGCCGGGTCACGAACATGGAGTTCATCCAGTTCCACCCCACCTGCCTGTACCACCCGCATGCCAAGTCCTTTCTGATCACCGAGGCGGTGCGCGGCGAGGGCGGGCGTTTGCTGCTGCCCGACGGCACCCGTTTCATGCCCCAGCACGACGAACGCGCCGAGCTAGCGCCGCGCGACGTCGTAGCCCGTGCCATCGACTTCGAGATGAAAAAAGGCGGCTTTGACTGCGTCTACCTCGACATCTCGCACCAGCCAATGGCCTTCATCCTGGAGCACTTCCCCAACATCTACGCCCGTTGCCTGGAGCTGGGCATCGACATCAGCAAACAACCCATCCCCGTGGTGCCGGCCGCCCACTACACCTGCGGCGGCATCCACACCGACCTGATGGGCGCTACCGACATCACCGGCCTGCACGCCATTGGCGAGACCGCCTACACCGGCCTGCACGGCGCCAACCGCCTGGCCAGTAACTCGCTGGTGGAATGTATGGTGTTCGCCCGCGCCGCCGCCACCCACATCCTGGCCACATCCTTGGCCGCGCCCGCCGCGCTGCCGGCCTGGGACGACAGCCGCGTGACCGACGCAGACGAGGCGGTCGTCATCTCCCACAACTGGGACGAGCTGCGCCGCTTCATGTGGGATTACGTGGGCATTGTGCGCACCAACAAACGGCTGGAGCGTGCATCCCACCGCATAGCCTTGCTGCAAGGCGAGATCCAGGAGTTTTACGCCCACTTCCACGTCACACGTGACCTGCTGGAGCTGCGTAACCTGGTGCAGGTGGCCGAGTTGATCGTGCGCTCGGCGCATTCCCGGCACGAGAGCCGGGGGCTGCACTTTAGCCGGGACTATCCCGACATGATGGCTAAGGCGGTGCCTACAACCCTGGTGCCGGATTGAGTGTGGATGTAGTGGGGTTGCTACCGCTTGCCGCCCAAGGCACCCGACCACTTGTCCAGCGACACCAAGACGGACGACACGCTCAGTGCGCTCTCGACAATCGCGCTCCAGGCTTCGGACTGCACCTTGACCCCATAGTGGTACATGGGGTGCTCCTGCTTGCGTTGGGCCACCAGTTCGGCCATTTTGGCGTCACTCTGGGCTGCACCCAGCGATGCCAGTACTTTGGTTTTCTCGGCCACCATGCCCGGCACACGCAGCAGCTTGATCAGGCGCATCTGCAGCTGCGGGTTGTCCGTCACAGCCTTGGCCCGCACGTACAACAGGCGATTCACCACCGTGGCCAGCACAGCGTCGTCGCTGGTGTTGAGCGACTGCCAGGCGATGGTTCCGGTAAAGCGGCGCAGGCCGCGGCGTAGCTGCAACTCGGGGCCGGGCATGGCATCGGCGTGGTAGAAATTGAAGCCCACGGCGTTCCACTCCATCGCCTCCAGGTATTCCCATTTGCTGTCATCGTGGCTGCGGTACTGCAGGCGTATGCCGATATGGCTGTGGCGGTCGTCGTTGCGCGACATCGGATTCGGGTCTACTTCAGTCATTGCGGCAAGCTCCATCCATAGGGCAGCATTACATCACTTTGGCGGTTTTTTCGGGCTCTAAAAATTGAGCACCATTTTCAGCTGCGCGCCTTCCTCCAGCGTCGCGGATTGTTGCGCATGGGCATAAATCCCAAAGTACACGGGCTTGCCGGGATGGCGCTCGGCACTGAGTCGGGTGACGGTTTCCAGGGGGTGGTTGTCCATCGCTGCCGTGTGGGGGTTCACATTGGGCACGATGCAACGGATGCAGGGTTCCGCCAGTACGGCCATCTGGGCCACGCGGTCTGCGTCCTGCCAACGGATGTGGGTGCAGTATTCTTCGACAAACGGGTCCAGCGCCGCGGGTGAATCCGGTGCATCTGTTATCACGATGTTGGGCCGAAACCTTTGCACTTCTGTGCAGGGCAAACCTTGCTGGGCCAGCGTGGCATTGAGTTCGGCCATTGAGGACGCCGATGCAATATGGCAATGGTTGACGGTATCGCGTACCCATCCAGTGGCGTCCAGGTGTACCAGGCGCAACGCAGCGCCCGTGACCTGCAACAGCCATGCGGCAGCGGCATCACCGGCGTCTTTGCCGTCAAAGGCCTCGTTGCGCTGCAGGCTGCCGTTCCAGATCTTGACCTGGCACCTGCCACCAGGTGGCGGATTGGGCACGGTCAGTGCCTGCCCTTCGGGCCCGTCCAGATGCAGAAGTCCGGGCACCAGGAGTGGCCGCACCAGCGCGAGCCGCGGGTGCGACCCCTGCCAGACGACTTCGGCGTCGCTGTTCACCACCACCCATTCCCGATCGCCGTCAATCAGGCCCTGTTCTGAAAACTGCAGACGGGGCACGCGTTGCCCGGCGCAGGCCTTGACGGGGTAGATGTAGAGCGCCTCCACGGTGGCATGCAAAACCTCAGACATGCAGGATTCCTTTCAAACCCGGTTGCGCGCCTTGAAGAAGCGGTAGTGTTGGTACGGCTCCACTGCCTGGTAGACCGCACCGCTGTTTGGTGCAATGCGCAGGCGCACACTGCCGGCCAGCATTTTTGTATCCGGCGCTGCACCCAGTGCGTCGTGCAGGGGCACACCGTCGTACCAGTGGGAGTAGGGTAGTAACAGCATGGCGTCCAACGGTTCGTCACCCAGGTTGATGGCCACCAGCGCGGCTTCGCCCGGGACTCCCGTGTGGCGCAAAAAGACCAGCGCATGGCCGCCGGTGAGCCTGTCGCCCAGAACGGTGACATCGCCGTATTGCAGCGCCGCATTCGCTTTGCGCATGGCAATCAGGCGCTTGACCCAATCGCGCTGCATGGGGTTCCAATCGGTCTCACGCCAGCGCATGGGGCGGCGGCAGTCGGGGTCGGCGCCGCCTTCCATGCCGACTTCTTCGCCGTAGTAGACCAGCGGCACACCGGGCATCGTGAACTGCATCAACATTGCCAGTCGGGCCTTCTCGGCGCTGCCCACGGTGGTGATCAGGCGTGGTGTGTCATGGCTGGACAGCATGTTCCACGAGCACAGCAGGCCGGGCAAACCGTAGTCGGCACGGGCGTCACGCAGCGCATGGTTCATCTGTACCGCATCGATGTCGCCCGCCAGCCAGGCCAGTGTGGCCGTGCGGTACCAATAGTTCATCATGCCGTGGTAGCCGCCACCGGCCTGGAACCACGCGCCGGAGAATCCATTGAGCTCACCCAACAGGCCGGCGTTCGGAAAACGTGCACCAACCACCGTGCGCATCTCTTGTGCCACGGGTATGCCCACGTCCTGCGCCACGTCAAATCGCCAGTTGTCCACACCCTGGGCCAGCCAGTGTTGCACCATGCTGTCCGGCTTGCGGTACAGCGCGTCGCGCACCGCGGGGTTGGCCAGGTTCAGCTCGGGCATGTTGGTGAAATCCTGCCAGCAGTGGTAGCTGCCGTCGGCCTGCCAGGTGAACCAGTCGCGTTTGGCGGCATCGCCGGCCTTTGCTGCCAGAAACCAGGGGTGTTGGTCGGACACGTGGTTCAGCACCGCGTCGAGCGTCAGGCCCATCTTGCGGGCGTGCAGTGCATCCGTCAGTCGTTTGAGCGCGGCTTCGCCGCCAAACATCGGGTCGATGCGGAAGAAATCGGTGGCGTCGTACTTGTGGTTGCTGGGCGATGCAAAGATGGGCGTGAGATACACGCCGGTCACACCCAGATCGGCCAGGTAGTCCAGCTTGTTGGTTATGCCGTCCAGATCCCCGCCAAAAAACTGCTGGCCCCAGGGCTGCTGCAGCGTGCTGTCGTCCCAGTCACGTTTGTGGGCTTGGGGCAGGTCATAGGCAAGGCTTGCCAGTTTGTCGGCACTGCTGCGTTCGCCGCCAATGGCAAAACGCTCGGGGAAGATTTGGTAGATGACCTGGCTGGCAGTGTGGAGGGTAAAGGCGTCTAGTGCTGTGGGTTGTGTCATCACTACTGGTCTTTTTGGTATCGCTGGTAGATGCGGTCCAGCTCACCGCTGCGTTTGAGGTGTGTCACGGCCTGCTCCAGGCGGCGCACGGTGGCGGCGTCCAGGTTGCGGCTGGCCCACATATAACTCTGGCTGGACTGCAGGACGCCCGGGTGCAGGCGCAATTGGTCGGACAGTCCCTCTGCCTTGATGTAGTGTGCGCCGGTCAACTCGTTGGTGTAGTAAAAGCGGGCCCGTTTACTGGCCACATTGCGCAGCGCTACCGCACTGCCGCCGGGTGTCTCCAGCACCCGCACGCCGTGGCGGCGCAGTTCGGCGGCATAACTGGCGCCCGATTGTGTGACCACCAGATCATCGGTCTGCGCCAGGTCTTTGATGGACTGCACCGTGGCGTTGTCGTCCCGCCGCCCTACCAGACGTTCCTGCAATGTGAACAAGGGGGTTGAAATGCGGATGGCGATCTCGTTGCGCAGGGGGGTGTCCAGCAGCGCGCAGATCACGTCCAGCTGTCCGTCCTTGAGCCCCATTTCAATGCGTTTGAGGGGGGTGGGCATCGGGTCAACGGCAAAGCGCAGGGATTTGTCCACCCGTTCGATGGCGGCAAATATATCGGGGCAGTGGCCACTGGCCGGGCCATTGGCATCCAGAAATTTGGGGGCCGAGCCCTCCTGTGCAGCCGTGCGCAGGCTGGTAGTGGCTTGGGCCATCGCGCCCGGGCCACCTGCGTACAGCAAGACCAGCAGGAGGGTGGCAAGGAGTTTCACGGTGTGGAGTATCCCGCTGCGTGTCCGGTGCGTCAATTCGGAAAAGGCGTGGCCGTCAGGCCGCGCCCATGTGCGGTACCAGGCCTGCCACGGGTTGCCCGGCTTTGAGTGCCGCGGTGAAAGCCAGCATGCGGTCAATCGGGCGGCGCGCCAGCAGGCCCAGCGCCGGGTCGACCTGGATTTCATTGGTGCCAGTCTCCAGCACATGGGCCAGGCCGGCCAGGCCATTCATCGCCATCCACGGGCAGTGGGCGCAGCTCTTGCAGGTGGCGCTGTTGCCGGCGGTGGGGGCTTCGTAGAAGACCTTGCCGGGGTTCAGCGTGCGCAGCTTGTGCATCATGCCGTTGTCGGTGGCGACGATGAACTCAGTGGCGTCCAACTCGCGCGCGGCCTTCAGGATGGCGCTGGTGGAACCCACCGCATCGGCCAGTGCCACCACGTCGGCGGGTGACTCGGGGTGCACCAGGACCTTGGCCTTGGGGTGGTCCTTCTTCAGCGCTTCCAGCTCAAAGGCCTTGAACTCGTCGTGCACGATGCAGGCGCCGTTCCAGAACACCATGTCGGCACCGGTCTCGCGCTGGATGTAGCCGCCCAGATGGCGGTCGGGCGCCCACAGAATCTTCTGGCCGCTGTCCTTGAGGGCACGCACGATGTCCAGCGCGCAACTGGAGGTGACCAGCCAGTCGGCGCGTGCTTTCACCGCTGCGCTGGTGTTGGCATAAACCACCACCGTGCGGTCCGGGTGGGCGTCACAAAACGCGGAGAACTCGTCGATGGGGCAACCCAGGTCCAGCGAGCAGGTGGCATCCAGGTCGGGCATCAGCACGCGCTTTTCGGGCGACAGGATCTTGGCGGTTTCGCCCATGAATTTGACGCCAGACACCACCAGCGTCTGCGCCGCATGGTCGCGGCCGAAACGCGCCATCTCCAGCGAATCGCTGACGATGCCGCCGGTTTCTTCGGCCAGGTCCTGCAAATCGGGGTGCACGTAGTAGTGCGACACCATGACCGCATTTTTTTCCTTCAGCAGGCGGCGCACTTTGTCTTTCAGCGCGGTGCGTTCGGTCTGTGTGGGTTCTACCGGTACGCGCGCCCAGGCGTGGCGCGTGCTGCAGACGCCGCCAGTGCCGGTGTCGGGTTGTTCGTAGTCGACTGCGATGGTAATAGTCTGCGCCATCATTGGGCTCCTGCTGCAAAAGTGTCAAAACGCATGGAGTAGTCAGTGGCCAACACATCCTTGGTGAGTGTGCCGATGGAGATGCGGTCGACGCCGGTTTCGGCAAGGGCCCGCAAACCATCCAGCGTGACCCCGCCCGATATTTCGAGGACGGCGCGGCCTGCATTGATGCGCACGGCTTCATGCAGCGTGGGCAGGCCCATGTTGTCCAGCAGCACCATACGTGCACCCGCGTCCAGCGCTTCGCTGAGTTGCGCCAGGGTTTCCACTTCGATCTCCACAAAGCTGGCCTCGGCCGCGATCTTGTCCGCCTGCTGCAGCACCTGGGGTATGCCACCCGCCGCGGCGATGTGGTTCTCTTTGATCAACACGGCGTCGTAGAGGCCGACGCGGTGGTTGGTGCCACCGCCGCAGCGCACGGCGTATTTTTGGGCCAGACGCAGGCCCGGCAGGGTTTTGCGGGTGTCCACAATCGCGGCACGGGTGCCGGCCACGACGGCGACATACTTTGCCGTCTTGGTGGCCACGGCGCTCAGAAGCTGCAAGAAGTTGAGGGCAGTGCGCTCGGCCGTCAGCAGCGCCTGGGCATTGCCCTGCACCTCAAACACGACTTGGTTGGCCTCGCAGCGGCCGCCGTCCTGCACATACCAGGTGATCCGGGCCTTGGGGTCCTGGGACAGGATGGCCGCCTGCACCCAGGCCTGGCCACAGACCACAGCGCTTTCGCGGGCCAGTACACGGGCGCGGGCCTGGCGCGTGGGGTCAATCAGGCCGGCGGTCAGGTCGCCGTCGCCCACGTCCTCGGCCAGGGCGCGGGCCACGTCGGCCTGGGCCAGTTTTTCTAACGATGCGGCGGAGAAATCAAATGACTTTTGCATAGGTAATGGGGTCAAAAAGCGCGCCACGGGG
>JAZKDY010000139.1:0-19103 GCA_040387325.1 Pseudomonadota bacterium
TGTGGTTGCTTGAAGAGCTGGGCCTGCCCTATGAGATCAAGCGTTACCAGCGCGATCCCAAGACCCGGTTGGCGCCCGCCGCGCTGAAGGCGGTACACCCGCTGGGCAAGTCCCCGGTGATCACCGATGGGGATGAGACCATCGCCGAGTCGGGCGCCATACTGGAATACATCGTGGAGCGGTATGGCGCGCAGGCCACCGGTGAGCTGGCGCAACTGCAACCGGCACCAGGCACAGCAGCCCACCGCCAGTCACGCTTCTGGATGCACTATGCCGAAGGTTCGCTGATGAACTGGCTGGTCATGAAGCTGGTGTTCATGACGATACCCAAGCAGCCCATGCCGTTCTTTGTGCGGCCCATTGCCCGCGCCTTGTGTGGCAATGTGCAGGCCAAGCTGATCGACCCCAATCTGGCTACAGCACTCGCCTATATTGAAGAGCACCTAGGGCGCAACACCTGGTTTACCGGCGACACCATCAGCATTGCCGACTTCCAGATGAGTTTTGCGGTGGAGGCAGCACTGGCCCGCAGCGCCAACACGGCGCAATACGCCCGGCTTACGGCCTACCGCGACCGCATGGTGGCGCGCCCGGCCTACCAGCGCGGCATCGCCAAGGGTGGCCCGGTGGTCATGTCCTGATGTTCTGGTCGTAAGAGTGACGCATGGCTGAGAAAGAAATCCATTACGAGATGTTGTGGGACTGTGCCCAGTGCAACACCAAGGCGCTGCTGGGCGATTCACACCGCCACTGCCCCACCTGCGGTGCGGCGCAGGACCCTACCAAGCGTTATTTTCCGGAGCCCGGGGCTGAAATCGAGGCCCGCAACCACCAGTTTGTGGGTGCGGACTGGAGCTGCGCCTACTGCAGCACCCCCAATTCTGCGGCCGCCGCGCATTGCACCAATTGTGGTGCGGGTCAGGATGGCACCAAGCCAGTAGCGCTGGTGGTGGACACCCCGGCAGTGGCCCCACAGCCGGTGGCAGCCTCCGACGCACCGCGTTCCGGCTGGTGGCGCTGGGCGCTGGCGCTCTTTGCGTTGGCGGTGGTGGCACTGGGTTTTATGTTCACCAGCACACATGAGACCACCGCAACGGTGTCTGGCAAGAACTGGCAGCGCGAGATACAGATCGAAAAGTTTGGCCCTGTGTCCGAGTCCGCCTGGTGCGACAGCCTGCCGGGCGATGCCTATGGCGTCAGCCAGAGCCGCGAACAACGCTCTACCCGCAGCATCCCGGATGGCCAGGTCTGCCACGACGAGCGTATCGACAAAGGTGACGGCACCTTTGTGAAACGCCGGGAATGCACGCCCCGCTACCGCGAGGAGCCGGTGTACGACAACCGCTGTCGCTTCCAGGTCAACCGCTGGCGCAGTTACCGAACGGTCAAGGCCGGGCCGCAAACTGCTGCGGCACCGGTGTGGCCCGCGTTGGGCAATATTGGCAATTCCAACAGCCTGGCGGGCAACACCAATACCAACACCATGGGCGCAGAGCGCGCCGGGTCGCGCAGTGAAAATTATGTGTTGTCCCTGCAGTCTGAAGGCAAGACCTGGACCTGCAATGTGAGTGAGAGCGTGTGGAACAAATTCCAGCAGGGCACAACGGCGCCGATACAGGTGCGCATGACCGGCGGCGTGGATTGCGGTAGTTTGAAATAGATGTTGTTGCGTTACCCGTTCGCACTATTTCGGTCCCTGATTGACGATTACCAGCGGCACCTGACCCCTCAGCTCCAGCGCATGGCGCGGGGCCACCCAGCACCTGGCGTGCACGACATGGACCCGGCGGTGGAGACCCTGGAGAAGACCCATGGCCGTGTGTTGCTGCAGCTGGACACTGCACACGGGTCCTGGGCGTTTATCCGCAGCATCATGCGGTCCACCCGGCCGCACCTGTGGTGGACCCTGGTCTACATGGTCATCACCACCATGGCCGCGGCGGCCCCGGCGCTGCTGATCGAACAGGTCA
Source organism: Pseudomonadota bacterium (assembly GCA_040387325.1). GTDB lineage: Bacteria > Pseudomonadota > Gammaproteobacteria > Burkholderiales > Burkholderiaceae_C > Allorhodoferax. The sequence goes on from JAZKDY010000139.1 coordinate 1,971, forward strand.
TTACCCGCTTCGACGCCATCAAGGCCGCGCCCTGGTTGCCAGAACACGTGGCGTTGCTGCTGGCGTTTCCATTGGTGATCTATGTCACCAATGTCACGTTTATCCGGTACCTGAAGGCCTTCTCGCAGGCGCACCTGTTGCAGCGCAGCGCGCTGATGCAGGTCTTCGCCCAAAAGTGGTTCCGGTTGGACCCGCGCGTACGCCACGAACTGCCGCAGGGCAATACACAGAACCTGATGCATGTGGATGTGCCGGCTGTCAGCCACTGTGTGGAGCGCATTGTGGATGCAGGCATGGTGTTGGTCCACATCGCCATAGCGGGGCTGCTGCTATGGCGTTATCTGGGTGTGACCGCATTGGTGGGCCTGGGCTTGATGGCGCTGAGTTTGCCGGTGCTGAAATACATCGTGCGCGAGACTGGCCAGCGGCAGACCGACCTGCTCAAGGCCCGCGACCAGCGGCTGGATCTGTTGTCACAGATTCTGTCGGCCATCAAGGTCATCAAACTCTCGGGTTGGTCCGATATCTTTCTGGGTCGCACCCGGCGTGCCCGCAGTGCCGAGGTGGACCGCCTGATCGCAGTCATGCTGCTGCAGACCCGCTCGTCGCTGGTTTTCTCCTGCACCGGCCTGGTGGTAGCCACCGCAACCTATGGTCTCTACATCTGGCAAGGTGGCGAGCTGAATGCCGCCATGTTGATTCCCACGCTGCTGATTTTTCAGGGGCTCGAATTTCCGTTCGTGGTGCTCAGCGATGTGGCCGGCATCCTGGCGCAGACCGATGTGTCGGCCAAACGATTGCTGGCGTTTTTTAATCTGAAGGACGCCGAGCCGGCCCCAGCGGCAACGGCCGGGCCAGTCAGCCTGCAAATCGAGGATTTGGGTTTCAGCGCCGTGCAGGACCAGCCCATATTGCGCAACGTCGCGCTCGACCTGCAGGCAGGCCAGAGCCTGGCGATTGTGGGCCCGGTAGGCGCTGGCAAGTCCGTGCTGCTGCGCCTGCTGTTGTCAGAATACGCGGCCAGCGCGGGTGCCGTGCGCTGGTCGGGTAGCCCGCAGTTTGCCTACTGCCCACAAGAGACCTTCATCGCCAGCGGCACATTGCGTGACAACCTGACGCTGTATGGCGAGGGGGAACACCTGAGTGACGCCCACATCCAGCGCGCCCTGCAACTGGCCAGCCTGTCGCAAGAGGTCAACCAATGGCCGGCTGGGCTGGATACCGAAATTGGCGAGCGCGGGCTCAATCTTTCGGGCGGGCAGAAGCAACGTGTTTCCCTCGCACGAGCGGTGTTGCACCCGGCCAATGTGGTGATCCTGGACGACCCGCTGTCCGCGCTGGATGTAGGGACGGAGGCGCGCATTGCGGACGACCTGCTGTTTGGTGCGTGGAAGGACAAGTTGCGCATTTGTGTGACACACCGCCTGGCCCACCTGGACCGGTTTGACCGCATACTGTTCATTGATACCGACGGCCGTGGCGAATTTGGCACGCTGGAGCAATTGCGTGCGGTCAACGCCCGCTTCAGCAACTTCCTGCGCATCGAATTGGAGGGCCACGCCGACCATGCCGCGGTCTTGCAACAACTGGGGGGAAATGCGGCGTCGGTGTCAGAGAAAGAAGAAAGCCTGACCGCGGTCGAAGGCCAGGCCGTGGGCAAGGTGCGCGCGGCAGTGTGGAAGAACCTGCTGTTGACCTTGGGCGAGAGTGGCTGGCAGGGCCACGCGGTAGGGGGTGCCGTGCTGGTGTTGGGTCTGATGTTTGTGGCCAGTGCCCTGCCCATGTCGCAGCAGGTCCTGATGTCACGCATGGACGGCACACACGCCATAACCCCTTGGCAGTTCTTTGCCGCCTTTGCCGGCCTCACCCTCATCATTCTGCTGGTGGGGTACGTGGCGCAGGCCACGTTCCGCCGCGCCTGCGCCCATACCGCACAAAAGGCCCACGACAACATGCTGACCGGTGTGATGTTGTCGCCCCTGCGTTTTTTTGAAACCACGCCGTCCGGGCGTATGCTGAACCGCTTCTCGGCCGACATCCAGCAGCTGGATGTGGAACTGGCCGCACGGGGCTTTCGTTTCACCCACGGTGGCACCACGGCGCTTGCCTGTGCACTGGGCGTGATGGCGGTGACCGCACTCGCTGCATTGCCGTTCACGCTGGCGACTTACGTGTCGGTGCGCGTGTCGCGGCTGTATGGCGTGGCTATTCGCGAGAACTCCCGTGTGTCATCGGTGGTGCGCTCACCGGTGTTTTCGCTGTTCAATGATGGCCTGCGTGGTCACTCCACGCTGCGCGCATTTGGCCGCGAAGCCAACCTGGTCGAACGTTTTGACAAGGCCAACCACCTGCGGCTGAACACCGAAATGCGCGGCTGGAACCTGGCCTTCTGGCTGGGCATGCGCCTGACTATCGTCTCTTGTGTGTTGATGTGTTGCCTGGTCTTCCCGCTGTTCTGGCTGGGGCCACAGCCCTGGCTTCCCTCATTCGGCGCTGGCACTGTTGGCCTGTTGCTGGCTCTGACCTTTGGCCTGCTGGAACGCATAGACCGGTTGTGCCGCGACTTCTTTGCACTGGCCACCGTGCTGGTGCCCTGGGAGCGCTGCCAGCAATGGGCCGAACTGCCCGCGGAGGCCGATATACACGCGGATGCGGCGGGGCCGGCCCCTATTCCCGAGAGCTGGCCCAGCGCCGGCCAGATCGAATTCCGTCAGGCCTGCCTGCGGTATGCACCCGAGCTGCCCGCGGTGGTGGAAGACGCCAGCTTCACCGTGGCCGCCCAGAGCCACGTGGCCCTGCTGGGCCGCACCGGGGCTGGCAAATCGACCGTATTGCTGGCCCTGCTGCGCACCCTCAGTGTGGACCGGGGAGACATCTTCATCGACGGCATCAACATCAACGCGGTACCCCATGCCCGCCTGCGCCAGGCCATCGCCTATGTGCCCCAGGACCCTGTGCTGTTTTTGGGACCGCTGCGCGCCTCCATCGACGTGACCGGCGACTATAGCGACGGTGACATCCAGGCCGCGCTGGCACAGATCGGTCTGGCGGACTTTGTGGCCAGCCTGCCGATGGGCCTGGCCACACCGCTGGAGGAAGGCGGGCGCAACATCAGCGCCGGCCAGCGCCAGTTGATCTGCCTGGCGCGTGCGCTGCTGTCCAGGGCGCGCATCGTGCTGATGGACGAAGCCACCGCCAGCGTGGATGTGGAAACCGATGAACTGATACGCGCGGCCATCCAAAAACACCTGCGCAACACCACCATCCTGCTCATCGCGCACCGGCCCAGCTCGTTGGCGCTGTGTGACCAGTGGATACATGTGGAGCATGGCCGCACCACTGTGGTCGACCGCACAGCCACGGCCCTGCAGGCGTGATAGCTTCTTGTAAAACACTTGTATAACTTTACAAGGATGGGCTTGAATCACTGGGTGATCGGGACCATGATGCAGTCAGAACCTTTTAGAGGAGCATGGCAAATGATGGCGAAGAGCACTTTCCTGAAACCCCTGGCGCGTGCGGTTCTGGCCGTGGCGGCTGTCGTCTTGACCGGTTGCGCGACCGTATCGACCGTAGAGAGTGATGTGCAGAGCTTTGTGGCGACACCCAGCCCGGTGCAGGCGGGCACGTTCCGGTTTGAGCGCCTGCCGTCGCAGGACCTGGACGCAACACAGGCCGCCTCGCTGGAGGGCATGGCCCAGGCGGCGCTGGTGAAGGCTGGCTTTAGCCGCGTGGACACGGGTGCGCGTTACAGCGTGCAAATCGGTGCGGGCACGGCGGAGACGGTATCGGCTTTCCCCGATCCCTTCTTCGGCCGCTCGGCGTGGTCGCCGTTTGGCCGCCCGCGCATGTGGCATGGCCGGCATTTTTACGGATCGCCCTGGTTACTGGACCGCGAAAGTTATGTGACCCGTGTGCGCCTGGAGATCCGTGATCTGGGCACCGGCAAGCTGGTGTACGAGAGCACAGCCACCAACGAGGAGAGCTGGTTCAACCCCGCCCGGGTATTGCCCGCTATGTTTGAAGCGGCACTGGCCGACTTCCCTACGCCGCCCAAGGGTGTGCGCAAGGTGGTGGTGAAGCTGCCCGGTGCCTAAAACGCTAGCGGCCCGGTGCGCTTGGCCGCGTCCAGCACGATGTGGGTCGTGAAGCTGCGCACATTGGTATCGTGCAACAAACAGGCCTTGCAAAATGCGTCGTACGCAGCCAGGTCCGGCACGATGACCACCAGCACATAGTCGGCCGCACCGGTCACGCCATAACACTGCTGCACCTCACCCCGCGCGGTCACTTTTTCACAAAAGGCTCGGGTGGCGTGGGCCGACTCGTCCACCAGATCCACATGCACGATGGCGGTCACGCCCAGGCCCAGGAGCTGACAGTCCAGCACAGCCACTTCGGCCCGAATGACTCCGGTCTCGCGCATGCGTTTGAGACGGCGCTGCACGGCGGCGGCGGACAGCCCAACCTGGGCGCCGATCTGCTCGCCCGGCAGGCGGGTATTGCGCTGGTACAGGGCCAGAATCTGGCGGTCAAAACTGTCTAACAAGGCGGAGTCGGAAGGCATATGACTTTTCGCCGCACAGGCGGCACGGGCAATGCGGCCAAGCCGCAGCAAGGGGTGGGAGAAAGCGGCCAGGCGCCGCGCCACCGCGCCGACACTCTTGCCATGCCTTCCATTATCAACACTCCTACTGTCCATCGTCTTTCACTGGACCATATCGTGCGCGCCGCCGCCGTGGTGGACCCGGTTTTTCTGAACAGCCCGCAGTTTGACTGCGAGCCCCTGTCCCACGCACTGGGCGTGCCGTCGTTGGCGCTCAAGGTCGAGTCGCTGAACCCGCTGCGCTCGTTCAAGGGCCGGGGCGCCGATTTTTTCATGCACCAGAACGCCGAGCGTTTGGTAGGCCGCACGCTGGTCTGCGCCACGGCCGGCAACTGGGGCCAGGCCATGGCCTATGTCTGCCGCGCCCGCCAGTGGCCGCTGGTGGTGTACAGCGCCACCACGGCCAATGCATACAAGGTGGAGCGCATGCGTGCGCTGGGCGCCGAGGTGCGCCTGTACAGCGACGACTTTGACCGTGCCAAGGAAGAGGCCAAACGCTTCTGCGCCAACAGCGGGGGCTATTTTGTGGAAGACGGTTTTGAAGCCAGCATTGCAGAAGGCGCGGGCACCATCGCCCGCGAGATGCTGGCGCGGAGCAGCGTCGACACGGTGCTGGTGCCACTGGGCAACGGCGCCCTGCTGACCGGCATGGGCCGCTGGTTCAAGGCCCATGCGCCCGACGTGCGGGTGGTGGGCGTGTGTGCCGAAGGCGCGGACGCGATGGCGGCGTCGTGGCACAAGGGCCGTGTGGTGAACCGCGGCGTGGCCAGCACGATGGCCGACGGCATTGCGGTGCGCATGCCGGCGCCCGAGGCCTTGGCCGACATGAAAGGCACAGTGGATGGCGTGCTGCTGGTGAGTGAACAGGCGATTGAACGCGCCATGCGCATGGTCTTTCAGCACGCGGGCCTGGTGGTTGAACCCGCCGGTGTGGTCGGTGTGGCCGCCGTGCTGGAGCACCCCGAGCTGCACACGCAGCGCCTGGCCACCGTGCTCTGTGGCAGCAACCTGACCGGCGAGCAAGTGGCGCGTTGGCTGACTTGAAAAATCTTGAAGGAGAAACTAGTGATTGACCATGTATCGCTTGGCACCCGCCGCTACCCCGAGGCCGTCGCCTTCTACCAGCAAGCGCTGAAGCCGTTGGGCATCGAACTGCAGCGCGACACCGGCGCAGAGGCCGCGTTTGGCACCGCAGCCCAGTGGTCGTTTTTTCTGTACCCGGTGGAAGACGGCGAACACGTTATCGCCAAAGGTACACACGTTGCGTTGGGGGCAGCATCACGCGTGGTGGTGGCCGCGGCCCATGCCGCTGCGCTGGCTGCATCGGGCCAGGACATTTTCACGCCACGCACCCGACCCGACATCAGCACCACCTACTTTGGCGCGATGTTCCACGACCTGGACGGTCACCGTATCGAGGTGTTGACCAACGCAACCTGAGCCCGTGCGCAGGTATTCAAGCGCCTGCACAATCGGACGGATGCATCCCCCAAAACCCATAAGCATTGCGCTGGCTGGCATGTTGTCCCTGGCCGTGGCGATGGGAATTGGCCGTTTTGCGTTCACTCCGCTGTTGCCCATGATGCTGCACGACGGTGTGGTCGATTTGCCCGGTGCCAGCTGGCTGGCCACGGCCAACTACATCGGTTATTGGTTGGGTGCCATGGCCTGCGCGTTGCAACCCTGGGCCTGGTCGCGATGGCCTGCGCTCAAGCCCATCGTCCACACCACGGCCATGCGGCTAGGGCTGTCGGCGACCGTTCTGCTCACTGCGGGCATGGCCCTGCACTGGCCCGCGCTGTGGCCGCTGTGGCGCTTTCTGGCGGGCGTGGTCAGCGCGGTGGTGTTTGTTTACACCTCGGGCTGGTGCCTGGCCCGTCTCTCGGCATTGGGGGCGCCGCGGCTGGCGGGTGTCATCTATGTCGGCCCCGGTCTGGGCATTGCGGTCAGTGGACTTGCCGCCACGGCCATGGTGGCCGGTGGGCTGACCGCCGCACAAGGCTGGATGGCATCTGCTGTGCTCGCCCTGGTGTTGACGGCCTGGTTATGGCCGCAGTTGCAGGGCAGGGTGGCGGCTGTGACACCTGCCAGCGCTCCCTCCGGCGCGGGCGGCAGCGCCATGGCCGTGCTGGCCCTGGCCTATGGCATGGCCGGCTTTGGCTACATCGTGACGGCCACCTTTTTGCCGGTGATTGCGCGCCAGACACTGCCGGGCTCGGTCTGGCTGGACCTGTTCTGGCCGCTGTTTGGCGTTGGGGTGGGAATCGGTGCGTTGCTGACAATACGTTTGCCGGTGCGCTGGGACCGTCGCCACCTGCTGATGGGCTGTTATGCGCTCCAGGCCGCAGGCATCATGCTCGGCGTGTGGTGGCCCAGCCTGCCGGGTTTTGCGCTGGGCAGCCTGCTGATCGGACTGCCGTTCACTGCCATCACGCTGTTTGCGATGCAAGAGGTGCGCCGCCTGCGCCCCGAGGGTGCGTCCGGCTTTATCGGCCTGCTGACGGCCGTATATGGCCTTGGCCAGATTGCAGGTCCACCCTGGGTTGCGCTGCTGCTGGCGCACAGCCAGAACGCAGCACAAGGCTTTGCCTGGTCGTTGCAGACGGCCGCCGCCAGCCTGCTGGTGGGCGTGGCCCTGTACGCATGGCTGGCCAGGCGTCATCCCATGGCGCCAGCCCATTCGCTATGATTTCAGTAGCGTTACAGGCATATCCCACGAGGGCTGTACGCAGATTTTCAACCCATCATTTCAGGGAGGCAGCATGTGCCGCAACATCAAGACACTGTTCAACTTTGAGCCACCCGCCACCGAGCTGGAAATCCGCGACGCGTCGTTGCAGTTCGTGCGCAAGCTCAGCGGCTTCAACGTGCCATCCAAGGCCAATGAGGCGGCTTTTGAGCGCGCTATAGAAGAAGTAGCCACTGCCGCCCGTGGCCTCATTGCGACCCTGGTGACCCATGCGGAGCCGCGCAACCGCGAGGTCGAAGCTGCCAAGGCACGCGCCGCATCGCTGCTGCGGTTTGGCGAGCCCACAAAAGCTGTATAAAGTGCCACCCACAACACGGAGACCGCGCAATGCATCCAGACACCATGAAACACAAAGCCAGCCTGTGGGACGGTGAATTCGGCACCTCACGCCACATCACCGATGTGCACTGGGAAGGCGACATCACCCAACAGGAGCTGGCCGAAGTCGCGGAGCAGATTTCAACCGACTGGCAGACCGTGGACATCGAACTGGACGCGTCCCACCCCAAGCATGGCCAGACCTTCCGGTTGGTGAAGAAGCCCAGCTGGCCCAGTGCAGACGACGAAGCCTTTGCACTGAGCGTGCTGGAGGCCGAAGACGAGCTGGAAGGCCACTACGTGTGGGTACATTGCTGCCGGCATATCGACGACCCCGAAGGCGAACTGGAAGAAGCCAGCGGCCGCACCTACCGCCAGCTCTTCAACACCATCATGTTTTGTGTGGAGTTCACGTCGTTTGATGAGATCGCAGGGCAGTGCGACGCGCACTTTGGCGCAGACGGCTGGGATGAATACGAGTTGTACCTGGACGACGAACTACCGCAGCCGGTAGCAACGTATGACTAATCAGCTGTTTTAGACGGGGCAGGTGCGTTCAAAGCAGAACGCACCTCGTGCGCTTCCACATCCACAATGTCTGCGCTGTTCGGACGGCCCGCAGTAGCACCGCCAGCCCCGAAGCCGGGGCGAAACTGTTGTGCAGCCTGGTTGAAGCGGCTAAAGGTGGTGACCACCGCAGGCTTGCGGCCGGTCACCAAAAAACGCAGCACCATCACAACGACCACCAGCAGGCCCGCGCACAACATGCTCAGTGCAAACACCGCGGCAAACACCAGCAGCACCAGCTTGACCACCCCGCGCAGGAGGCTGGCCACGACGTCGGATATCAGATTCATGCCTGTATTTTGCCTCTGCCGCGCAAATCCACACGCTGCCTTGGTGGTATCCGGGGGGCTGTTTCAGTCGCGGGCCGTGGCCATCAGGGCCGCAAAACCGATGAACACACCACCGGTCAGCCGGTTAAACGCCCGCATCACCGTGGCACGCTGCAGGTAAACCGACAGGCGCTTGCCGCTGACCGCGTAGACCAGATACCAGCCCACTTCAATCACCGTGAAGGTTGCCAGCAAAATGGCGAACTGCGGGAACTGGGGCGCATCGGCATGGATGAATTGCGGGAAAAAAGCCGCTGCAAACAGGATGGCCTTGGGATTGCTGGCGGCCACCAGAAAAGCCTGGCGGTAGATGGCGCCGGTGTTCAACGAAGGTATGGCGGCTTCTGGTGTCTGTGCCGCGGTCTGGTCTTGCACCGGTGAACGCCACACCTTGACCCCCAGATAGGCCAGGTAGGCCGCACCCGCCAGGCGCAGTGCCTCAAACACCTGGGGCGAGGTTTGCAGCACTGCGCCCAGGCCGGCGGCCGAAATGCTCATCATCGCCAGCAAGGCGGTCATGCAACCCACCATGGCCACGACCGATGCGCGCACGCCGTGTTTGGCGCTGACACTCATCACCATCAGCATATTGGGGCCGGGCGTGGCGGAGACTACAAAGGTCATCAGGATAAAGAGCCACCAGGTGCTTAAGGTCATGGGATATTTTCTTCCGTGGGTGCAACGTGCCTAGGCTAGCAGATTGTGCCCCCGCACCAGAAAGGACCCGCGCGCGCAACGTCGCACCAAGTTGAAGCAAGGTTTTGCACAGTTTCCGGCGTAAACCCATAGAAAACACAGCGCAGGCAGGGATTCTCCTGGCATGAGACTTGCGTTGGATGGGTTGAGTTGGGCCAATGGCGGCCTGTTCATTGCGCAAAGCTTAGGCCTTGCGCGCGTGATCGAACTGGATAACGGCGTCCACTTCTGTCCTCCCTTCTATGGGTGAGGTTTGAAGTGGGCGCCGTTTTTTTTTGCAACGTTGGATACACAAGGAAATCTCTCATGGCCTATTTAGTACCTTCGGAATTTGTGACCAAGATGGTGGACGCGGGTGAGTCCAAAATCTTCATGTCCACGCGCGACACGCTGATCCGTGCCTTCATGGCCGGTGCCATCCTGTCGCTGGCGGCGGCGTTTGCAGTGACGATCAACGTGCAAACCGGCCAGCCACTGGCGGGCGCTGTGCTGTTCCCGGTGGGTTTTTGCATTTTGTATTTGCTGGGCTTTGATCTGCTGACCGGCGTGTTTGTGCTGGCACCGTTGGCGCTGATCGACAAACGCCCCGGCGTCACGATGGGCGGTGTGCTGCGCAACTGGGGCCTGGTGTTTGTGGGCAACTTTGCCGGTGCCATCACCGTAGCGGTGCTGATGGCCATCACCTTCACCTACGGATTCTCGACAGCACCCAATGCGGTGGGTCATGCCATTGGTGTGATTGGCGAGAAACGTACCTTGGGTTATGCCGAATACGGTGCGGCTGGCATGCTGACCCTGTTTGTGCGCGGCGTGTTGTGCAACTGGATGGTGTCCACCGGCGTGGTCGGCGCGATGATTTCCACCACGGTCGGCGGCAAGGTGCTGGCCATGTGGATGCCCATCATGGTGTTCTTCTACATGACCTTCGAGCATTCGGTGGTCAACATGTTCCTGTTCCCATCGGGTCTGCTGTTGGGCGCGCACTTCTCGTTTCTGGATTACCTCATCTGGAACGAAATCCCCACCGTGCTGGGTAATCTGGTGGGCGGTCTGTCGTTCACCGGCCTCACGTTGTATGCCACCCACCTGAAGACGGCGCCCAAGCGCGGCTGAACTGTTAGCCTCTCGCAAGATGGGCAACACACTCCAGATCTCGGCAGGGCAGTACTCGGACAGGGGCTGCAAGGACACCAACCAAGATTTCCACGGCCTCTATGTCCCGGTGGAACCGCAGCTCAGCGCCAAGGGCATTGCCGTGGCGCTGGCCGACGGTATCAGCAGCAGTGATGTCAGCCAGGTGGCCAGCCAGGCCGCGGTCACCAGCTTTCTGGAAGACTACTACTGCACCTCCGAGGCCTGGTCGGTCAAGACATCGGCCGAGCGTATCCTCAGCGCCACCAATGCCTGGCTGCATGCGCAGACCCTGCAAAGCCCGCACCGCTACGAGCGCGACAAGGGCTACGTCTGCACGCTGAGCGCGCTGGTGCTCAAGTCCACCACGGCCCACCTGTTCCATGTGGGCGACTCGCGCATCTACCGCCTGCGCGCGGGCACGCTTGAGCAGCTCACGCAAGACCACCGCGTGTGGGTGGCCAACGGCCAGAGCTACCTGGCCCGCGCACTGGGCGCCAGCCCGCAGCTGGAACTGGACTACCAGGCCTTGCCGGTGGAGGTGGGCGACGTGTTTGTACTGGCCACGGATGGCGTGTACGAGCACCTGGCTGTGCATGCCCTGACCGATATTCTGCAAACGCATGCTGCGGATCTGGACCGGGCCGCACGCGCCATGGCAGAAGCCGCCCTGCACAAGGGCAGCGCCGACAACCTGACGGTGCAGATCCTGCGGGTGGATGCACTGCCGCGCCAGGCCGTCAACGAGATGGTGCGTGCGCTCTCGGGCCTGCCCTTCCCGCCTATCCTGATACCGCGCCAGGACTTTGATGGCTTCACCATCGTGCGCGAGCTGCACGGCAGTTTTCGCAGCCATATCTACCTGGCCGTGGACCGCGAGACCGACACCCGCGTGGTGGTCAAAACCCCGTCCATCGACCTGCAGGCCGATGCCGCGTATGTGGAGCGCTTTCTGACCGAGGAGTGGGTGGCGCGGCGCATCAACAGCGCCCATGTGCTCAAGCCCTGCCCGCAGACCCGCAAGCGCCAGTACGTGTATGTGGTGACCGAATTCATAGAGGGGCAGACGCTGGCGCAGTGGATGACCGATAACCCCAAGCCCACGCTGGAAGCCGTGCGCGGCCTGGTGGAGCAGATCGGCAAGGGCCTGCAGGCCTTTCACCGGCTGGAGATGCTGCACCAGGACCTGCGCCCCGACAACATCATGATCGACGGCACCGGCACCGCCAAGATCATCGACTTTGGCTCCACCCGCGTGGCCGGGCTGGCGGAGGCTGGACCGTTGCCGGGCGGCGACCAGGCCGTGCTGGGCACCGTGCAATACGCCGCGCCCGAGTACTTTTTGGGTGAGAGCGGCACGACACATTCCGACATCTTCTCGCTGGGTGTGCTCACCTACCACATGCTCACCGGGCGCCTGCCCTACGGCGCCCAGGTGGCACGGGCGCGCACGCGGTCAGCGCAGAACCAGTTGCAGTACCAGTCGGTGCTGGACGATGACCGCGAAATACCCGCCTGGATCGACGGCGTGCTGCGCAAGGCCGTGCACCCCAACCCGGCCAAACGTTATGCCGAGTTGTCCGAATTTTTGTATGACCTGCGCCACCCCAACCAGGCTTTTCTGCAACGCACCAAAGCCCCCCTGATTGAGCGCAACCCGCTGGTGTTCTGGAAGACGGTGTCGGCGCTGCTGGCAGTTGCGGTCATTGCACTGCTGGTGGTGCTGTCAAAGCGGTAGCAGTAGTCACTACAAAACTAGTAGCAACATAGTTAACATCCACGGGGGCTAGAGGCCTAAAACATTAACGCTCTCCCTTGCGGTAGGGCTTCATCAGTGCCTGCGGGTAGCTGGCCTTGCGTGCCACAAGCACCAGTGCCAGGATGGACAGCACGTAGGGCAGCATCAAATACAGCTGGTAGGGCAGCACGGCGCCGCTGCCCTGTTGCAGGCGCAGCTGGATGGCGTCAAAGAACGCGAACAGCAGCGCACCCAGCAGCGCCTTGCCCGGCCGCCACGATGCAAACACCACCAGCGCCACGCAGATCCAGCCGCGGCCATTCACCATGTTGAAGAAGAATGCGTTGAACGCCGACAGTGTGAGGAAGGAGCCCGCAACGCCCATCAGCGCCGACCCGGCCACGATGGCGCCCGTGCGCACTTTAGCCACCGACACACCCTGCCCCTCGGCCGCCTGCGGGTTCTCGCCCACCATGCGCACCGACAAACCCAGCGGCGTGCGGTACAGCCCGTAGGCCAATAGCGGCACCAACAACAGAGCCATCAGGGTGAGCGGCGTTTGCTGCGCCAGCACCGGCAGGCCCAGCCAGTCCATCTCGGCAAAGGGCGTGATGGTGGGCGGCGTGTTGACCTTGGGGAAACTCACGCGGTAGCCGTAGTAGCTGAGCGACGTGGCCAGCAGCGTGATTCCCAGACCGGATACGTGTTGCGACAGCGCCAGCCCCACGGTCAAGAATGCATGCAGCAAACCCAGTACCGCTCCCGTGGCCGCCGCGGCCGCCACACCCACCCACAGCGGCGCACCCGCATATACGGTGAGCCAGCCGGAGAAGGCGCCCGCCACCATGATGCCTTCGATGCCCAGGTTCAACACCCCGGCCCGCTCGCACAGCAGCACGCCCAGCGTGCCAAGGATCAACGGCGTGGCGATGCGCAGCACGGCCACCCAAAACGAGAGGTTGGACAAAATATCCAGGAGCTCACTCATTTGAGCTTCACCTTGTATTGCGTCAACAGCGTAGCCACCAGCACCGAGATCAGCGACGCGGCCACGATCACATCGGCGATATAGGTGGGCACACCCACCGCGCGGCTCATGCTGTCGGCCCCCACCAGCACACCGGCCACGAACACACTGGCGGCCACCACGCCCAGCGGGTGCAGGCCGGCCAGCATGGCGATCACGATGCCGCTGTAGCCATAACCGGGCGACATGTCCAGCGTCAGGTAACTGGTGCGACCCGCCACCTCAATCGCACCGGCCAGCCCGGCCAGCGCGCCCGACAGCATGGCCACCAGCACAACAGTGCGTGTGACCGGCACACCGGCAAACGCCGCCGCACGCGGGTTGGCACCTACGGCGCGGATATCAAAGCCCAACACGGTAAATTTCATCAGCACCCACACCAGCACGGCCAGCGCGCAGGCACCCAGCAGGCCGGTGTGCAGCCGCGTCTGCGCGATCAGCTTGCCCAGCTCCAGATCTGCGACCATGGCCACGCTCTGCGGCCAGCCCATGGCGGTGGGGTCTTTCATGGGGCCGTCCAGCATCAGCGAAACGAGCAGCAGCACGATGAAGTTCAGCAGCAGCGTGGTCACCACCTCGTCCACGCCCAGGCGCGCCTTCATCAGTGCCGGGCCTAGCAGCAGCAATGCGCCGGCGAATGCAGCGGCCAGCAGCATCAGCACAAACAGCAGCGCGGGTGGCAGGTCAAACCCCGTGCCGCCATGCAGCCCGCCCACTGCCACCGCCGCCAGTGCGCCCACATAGAGCTGCCCCTCCGCTCCGATATTGAACAGCCGCGCCTTGAAGGCCACGGCCGCGGCCAGCCCGGTCAGCATCAGCGGCACGGCGCGGGTCAGCGTCTCGCTGAGTGCAAACACCGAACCAAAACCGCCCTGCAACAGCAGGCCATAAGTCTGCCCCACGGGCGCCCCGGCCCACAACACCAGCAGTGCGCTGATCAGCAGCGTGAATAGCACCGCGCCTACCGGCGCCAGCACCAGGGCGGCGGGGGAGGATGTGTTGCGTTTGACGAGTTGCATGGTGGTGGTGCTGTGCGCCTTGTGCGTCAGTGTTCCGCACCCGCCATGGCCAGGCCAATGGCTTCACGTGTCCAGCCGTCGGTCGGGCGCGCGGCACTGAGCTGCCCCGCGTGCATCACGGCCACGCGGTCGCCCAACGTCAGCACTTCGTCCAGATCGTCGGATATCACCAGCACGGCGGCACCCGCATCGCGCGCCGCCAGTAGCTGGCTTTGCACATAACGTACCGCGCCAATGTCCAAGCCCCAGGTGGGCTGGTGCGCCACGATGAGTGTGGGCGTATGGGTTTGCGCCGTGACGCCATCGGTGGTGGCCGCATCGGGGTGCAAGAGCGCGCGGCCCAAAATGAGTTTTTGCATATTGCCGCCCGACAGCGTGCGCGCTGCACTGGCTGCGCCTCCGCTGCGCACATCAAACGCAGCGATCACGCGCTCTGCATAGGCCTTGGCGGCGGCGCGGCGCACCCATCCCCAGGCGGACGAGAACGCAGGGGTGCGCAGCCGCTCGGACACGGCGTTCTCCCACACCGGCAAATCGCCCACCACACCCACAGCGTGGCGGTCTTCGGGGATGCGGGCCACGCCGAGCTTCACCAGCTCTGCCGGGCGGGCCTGCAGTGGCTGACCGTGCAGCGTGACGCTACCCGTCGTGGCCTGGCGCGTACCGCTCAACAACTCAGCCAGCGCCACCTGGCCGTTGCCGGACACACCGGCAATCGCCACCAGTTCGCCCCTGCGCAGTTGCAGGTTGACGTTGTGCAGCTTTTCGCGGCCGCTGCCGGTGCTGACGGCATCCAGGCAACACACCACATCGCCCACGCCGGGGCTGGGCTGCCGCACGGGCGCGTCAATCGCGTGACCCACCATCCACTGGGCCAACTGGCTTTGTGTTGTGCCTTGGGCCGGTGCTTCAGCCACCAGCTTGCCACCGCGCAGCACGGCCACGCGATGCGATACGCGCAGCACTTCGCCGAGCTTGTGGCTGATGAAGATGATGGACAAACCCTGCGCCACCATCTGCGCCAACACGGCAAACAGGGCCTCACTCTCTTGCGGGGTCAACACCGCCGTGGGTTCGTCCAGAATCAGGATGCGGGCGCCACGGTACAGCGCCTTCAGGATCTCCACGCGTTGTCGTGCGCCAACCGACAGGCTGCCGACCAGCGCATCGGCATCCACGGCCAGGCCAAAGCGCTGGGCCACATCGGCCAGGCGCTGGCGCGCGGCGTGGCGGCGGGTGAAGGGTTGCCACCAGGGCTCAGAGCCCATCACCACGTTGTCCAGCACGCTGAGGTTGTCGGCCAGCGTGAAGTGCTGGTGCACCATGCCAATGCCAGCAGCCAGCGCGGCCTTGGGGTCGCCTGCGGGCAGGGGCTGGCCAAAGGCGGTGATGTGGCCGCTGTCCGCCACATAGTGCCCAAACAGGATGGACACCAGCGTGGATTTGCCGGCGCCGTTCTCGCCCAGCAGCGCCAGCACCTCGCCCGCGCCCAGCTGCAGCGAGATGGCGTCGTTGGCCACCAAAGCACCAAAGCGTTTGGTGATGCCGGAGAGGACGAGAACCGGGTCGCTCACGCAGACCGTTTCAAGTGACTACTTCGAAGATTTCGGCTGGGTGTCATCCACCTTCACGGTGTAGCTGCCGTCCAGGATGGCCTTTTCTTTCGCCTTCATCTTGGTCACGACATCGGCCGGCACCTTCTTCTCGAACGTACCCAACGGTGCCAGCGATGAGCCCTTGTGCTTCATCATCGAATACGGGCCGTAGTCTTCGGCGGCAAACTTGCCGTCCTTGATCAGCTTGATGGCGCGGTCGGCCGAGGGCTCGAAGTGCCACAGCGCGGACGACACTACGGTGTCGGGGTACTGGGCCTGGGTGTTGATCACGTTGCCAATGGCGAGCTTGCCCTTCTCCTTGGCGGCATCACTCACGCCAAAACGTTCGGCGTACAACACGTCGGCGCCCTTGTCGATCATCGCAAAGGCCGCTTCCTTGGCCTTGGGTGGATCAAACCAGCTGTTGATAAAACTCACGCTGAACTCCACCTTGGGGTTGACCTCTTTGGCGCCGGCCATGAAGGCGTTCATCAGGCGGTTTACCTCGGGAATGGGGAATCCGCCCACCATGCCGATCTTGTTGCTCTTGGTCATGCCGCCAGCCACCATGCCCGACAGGTAGGCCGGCTCCTGGATGTAGTTGTCAAACACGCTGAAGTTGGGCGCGGCGGGCTTGCCGCTGGAGCCCATCAGGAAGGCGGTCTTGGGGAAGTCTTTGGCGACCTTGCGGGCGGCGGCTTCCACGGCAAAGGCCTCGCCCACGATGAGCTGGCTGCCGCCGGTGGCGTATTCACGCATCACGCGTTCGTAGTCGGCATTGCTCACGTTCTCGCTGGCCTTGTATTCGATCTCGCCACGGGCCTCGGCGGCCTTGAGCGCGGTGTGCAGGCGGCCTGCCCATTGCTGTTCAAACGGTACGGTGTAAATACCCGCAACCTTGAGCTTGGCCTGGGCCAATGCCAGACCGGGGGCCAGGGTGGCCAGGGTGGCGGCGAGAACAACCGCGCGACGGCGGAATAGGGAATGCATCGACATAATTTCTCCAGGTTGGTTCAGGTTCAGAACGCTATGAAATTAGGAGCTACCTGCGCAGCTTCCGCGAGGGCTAGAGGCCAATTTGCCCTGAATGGCTGCTAGCACTTTACATGCCAGCGTGCCAAGCATAACGCGCCATGCACTGGCATGGGGCAAATTAATTGAATCCGTTTTCTGGCGCGCCGCGTATTCAGTGCAGCCGCGACATTTCGGCTTTTGTTACCCACCCCTCAGGCGAATATTCACATGGCATCTGCTACCACTACCCGTACGCTCGCATCCTTCAGCCTGGCCCTCATCATGTCCGCCGTGTCCGTTGCCGCCATGGCCGACGTCATGGTGGGCGGTGCGCCCATGCTGGC
>JAZKDY010000140.1:0-46799 GCA_040387325.1 Pseudomonadota bacterium
GTCCACGATGATGTCGTTGGGCGAGTGGAAGTTGGTGATGCCCTTGGCAGAGTCCACCATGGCCAGCTCGGGACGGTTTTCGTGGCAGGCGTGCAGGTCGCGCTTGATCTCGTCCTGCTTGCTTTGCGGCAGGGTGGCGATCTTGCCGTACAAGTCGGCCATGCCGTTGTTAACGTTGATGCCCAGTTCCTTGAACACGGCACCGTGTTTTTCAAACGCGTCCTTGTAGAAGATGCGCACGCAGTGGCCAAACACGATGGGGTGCGACACCTTCATCATGGTGGCCTTGACGTGTAACGAGAACATCACGCCGGTCTTGCGTGCGTCTTCGATTTCCTTCTCGTAGAACTCCAGCAGCGCTTTCTTGCTCATGAACATGCTGTCGATGACTTCGCGGTCCAGCAGCGACACCTTGGGTTTGAGCACAATGGTTTGTCCGCTCTTGGTGATCAGCTCCATCTTGACGTCGCGGGCGCGGTCCAGCGTGATGGATTTTTCGCCGTGGTAGAAGTCACCGGCATGCATATGCGAAACGTGTGAACGCGAGGCCTGGCTCCACTCGGCCATGCTGTGCGGGTTCTTGCGCGCATATTCCTTCACGGCCTTTGGCGCGCGGCGGTCCGAGTTGCCTTCGCGCAGCACGGGGTTCACCGCGCTGCCAATACATTTGGAATACCGCGCGCGGATGGACTTTTCTTCGTCCGTCTGGGGGGCTTCGGGGTAGTCGGGGATCGCGTAACCCTTGGACTGCAGTTCCTTGATGCAAGCCTGCAACTGGCCTACGGAGGCGCTGATGTTGGGCAACTTGATGATGTTGGCATCCGCCTGCAGCGTTTTCTTGCCTAGCTCAGCCAGGGTGTTGGGCTGGCGTTGGCTCTCGGTCAGGCTTTCCGGGAACTCACCTAGCACGCGCGCGGCCACCGAGATGTCGGCTTCTGTCACGTTGATGCCTGCGGGTGCGGCAAAGGTGCGCACGATGGGCAGGAAGGACGCCGTGGCCAGGCGCGGGGCCTCGTCGGTCAGCGTGTAGATG
This sequence comes from Pseudomonadota bacterium, assembly GCA_040387325.1. Classification (GTDB taxonomy): domain Bacteria; phylum Pseudomonadota; class Gammaproteobacteria; order Burkholderiales; family Burkholderiaceae_C; genus Allorhodoferax. The sequence goes on from JAZKDY010000140.1 coordinate 1,034, forward strand.
ATGGTGGGGGCTTGGGTCGTCATCGCTAGTCTCCAAAAATTGTTATGGCACATGCCGCGGGCCTGCCGGGGCGCAAGCTGCAGTAATTCGGTCGTGCGTAATTGTGCTTTCACCGGTCGAACGGCATTGCACTTTTTTGCATATTTATTTCATATCTTGAAAATAAAAACCATTGGAGGAAATTTTTTTTGTCTTCGGCCCCTGTCAGGTCCACGAAAGTGGGCGGTAAGCCCGCGCGCCTGGCCGCCGGGTTGTCCGAATATCGTCCAAAACGACTTGCTGAGGATCAAGGGTAAACACCCATGCAATTGCGGATTCAGGTACTTGCATATGATTATTAAATATAACTAAAATTGCGCCAGAAGGAAACACCAAGCATGTCCACCAACCCCCACATCCAATTCGAACGCTGCGGCGCGCAACAAGAAGTCGCCGTGGTCCGCATCACGCGTGCAGCCAAGCGCAATGCCTTGAACGACGCGCTGGTGCTGGCGCTGCGCGATCTGTTCGAGCGCATGCCTGCTGGTGTGCGCGCCGCCGTCATCACCGGCGAGGGCGACCATTTCTGCGCCGGGCTGGATTTGAGCGAACTGCAAGACCGTGATGCCAGCCAAGGGCTCATGCATTCGCGCATGTGGCATGCCGCGCTGGACTGCGTGCAACACGGTCCCGTGCCGGTGGTGGCCGCACTGCAGGGCGCGGTGGTGGGCGGCGGGTTGGAACTGGCCAGTGCCTGCCACATCCGCGTGGCGGACGAAACCACGTTTTATGCACTGCCCGAAGGCTCGCGCGGCATTTTTGTCGGCGGTGGCGGTGCTGTGCGTATCCCGCGCCTGATTGGCGTGGCGCGCATGACCGACATGATGCTGACCGGCCGCGTCTACAACGCTGTTGACGGCGAACGCATTGGCCTGGCGCAGTATCTGGTGCCACAGGGCACAGCCTTTGACAAGGCGGTGGAATTGGCCACGCGCATTGCCAGCAATGCGCCCATGACCAATTACGCGCTGACCCATGTATTGCCCCGCATTGCCGACCAGAGCGCCGACCAGGGCTTCATGACCGAGGCCATGATGGCTGCGATTGCCCAGTCCGCGCCCGAGGCCAAGGACCGCATGCGCGCCTTTGTCGAAGGCCGCGCCGCCAAGGTGCAAAAGGCTTGAAGAAGAACGCGACCATGCCAACGCCTAAGCATCAGTACCGCCCGCTGCAATTCGGTGTCACCCGCGTCGCGGTGCGCGATGGCGTGCCCGGCGTGCATTACCTGCAGGCCGAGCAAGCGCTGCAGCCCTATGCGCTGCGGATGACCGACCGCCTGCAGCACTGGGCAGCGCACCGGCCCGAACGCAGCTTCATGGCCCGGCGCGGCAAGCTGGCAGACGGCATGCGCGGTGATTGGCTGCATCTGAGTTACGCAGACGCCTGGCAACGCGCTCGCCATATTGCGCAGGCGCTGATCGACCGCAAGCTGAGCGCAGACCGCCCAGTGCTGATCCTGTCCGAGAACGACCTGGAACATGCGCAACTGGCCCTGGGCTGCTTGATTGCGGGTGTGCCCTATGTGCCGGTGTCACCGGCCTATTCGCTGGTCAGCCAGGACTTCGACAAACTGCGCCACGTGATCCAGACCGTGACGCCTGGACTGGTGTTTGCTGCGGATGCTGCGCGTTACGGCAAGGCCATAGGCGCAACCATCTCAAGCGACACCGATGTGGTGCTGACAGAAGGCCAGATGGAGGGCCGCAACCCCATTGCCTTCGGCGATCTGCTGGCAACACCCGCGACCGGTCAAGTGGACGCCGCGATGGCCGCCACCGGCCCCGACACCATCACCAAGTTTTTGTTCACCAGCGGCTCCACCAAGCTACCGAAGGCTGTCATCAACACCCAGCGCATGTGGTGTGCCAACCAGCAGCAGATGTGCCAGTCCCTACCCGTGCTGACAGAAGACCCGTTGGTGCTGGTCGACTGGCTGCCGTGGAACCACACCTTTGGCGGCAACCACAACGTGGGCATGGTGTTGTACAACGGCGGCACCCTGTACATAGACGATGGCAAGCCCACGCCCGCACTGGTGGGTGAGACGCTGCGCAACCTGCGCGACATTGCGCCCACGGTGTACTTCAACGTGCCCACCGGTTTCGAGGCCATTGCCCAGGCCATGCAGACGGATGCGCAGCTGCGCAGCAAGCTGCTGTCGCGCGTCAAGATGTTCTTCTACGCTGGCGCCTCTTTGGCCCAGCCGATCTGGGACAGCCTGTTTGCCAGTGAAGAGGCCGAGGTGGGCGAGCGCATCGTCATGGCGACCGGCATGGGCATGACCGAGTCGGGTCCGTTTGGCTTGTTTGTGACCCACCCCGGCGTCAAGTCCGGCGACCTGGGTGTGCCCACACCGGGCTTGGACATCAAGCTGGTGGCCTCGGGCGACAAGACCGAGCTGCGCTACCGCGGTCCCAACATCACGCCCGGTTACTGGCGTGCGCCCGAAGAGACCGCTGCCCACCTTGACGACGAAGGTTTCTTCTGCACCGGTGACGCCGTCCAATGGATAGACGAGACCGATGTGCACCAGGGCCTGCGCTTTGACGGTCGTATTGCCGAAGACTTCAAGCTTGCCACTGGCACCTTCGTCAGCGTGGGGCCACTGCGCGCCAGGATCACGGCGGCCGGTGCGCCCTACATACAAGACGTGGTGCTGACCGGCATCAACTGCAAGGAAGTGGGCGCCATGGTTTTTCCCACACAGGCCGTGCGCAAGCTCAGCCCGCTGCCGGCCGATGCGGCCATGGCCGACGTGCTGGCGTGTGAAGCGGTCATCGCGCATTTCCAAACCGTGCTCAACACGCTGGCCTCACAGGCCACCGGCAGTGCCAACCGCATTGCCCGTCTGTGCCTGTTGGCCGAGCCGCCCACGCTGGACCGCGGCGAGGTGACAGACAAGGGCTCCATCAACCAGCGCGCGGTGTTGACCCACCGCGCGCACACGGTAGAGGCGCTGCACGCGGACACGCTACGGAGCATCCTCAAACCTACCGCTACTTAATCAGGAATCGCACCATGGCTGCCAAAGGATTTTTCAACGCTTTTAAAGATGTGTGGATGCTGGACGGCGTGCGCACTCCGATGGTGGACTACTGCGGCGCGCTGGGCCACATCTCGCCGACCGACTTGGGCATCAAGGCCGCCCGCGCGGCGCTGGAGCGCGCAGGCGTGCCCGGCGAACACATCGGCAGTGTGCTGACCGGCAATATGGCACCGGGTGACTTTGAGCAGTTCATGTTGCCCCGCCATATCGGCCTGTACGCCGGTGTGCCGCAGGACGTGCCCGCGCTGATGGCGCAGCGCATCTGCGGCACGGGCTTCGAGCTGTTCCGCCAGGCGGGTGAGCAGATTGAAAGCGGCTGCACGGATGTGGCCCTGGTCGTGGGTACCGAGAACATGACGCGCAACCCCATCTGCGCGTTTGACCACCGCACCGGTTTCAAGCTGGGCGCGCCGGTCGGCTTCAAAGACTTTTTGTGGGAAGCGCTGAACGACTCAACGCCCAATATCAACATGATCCAGACGGCGGAGAACCTTGCCAAAAAGTATGGCATCACCCGTGAGGAGGTGGATGCTTTTGCCTCCGCCTCATTTGCCAAGGCGGTAGCCGCGCAGCAGGCGGGGTTCCACGCCGGGGAGATCGTGCCCGTAGCCACCGAGCAGTTTGCGCTGGAGGGCTACACCACCCGCGGCATCAAGCTGCAGGGCAAGGTCACGGAAGTCGCGCAGGATACCCACCCCCGCATCTCGCCGGTAGAAGTTCTGGCCAAGTTGCGCGCCGTGCATGCCGGTGGTGTGCAGACCGGTGGCAATAGCTCGGCGCTGGTGGATGGCGCGGCAGCGGCCGTGGTGGCGTCGGGTGCCTATGCCACCGCCCAGGGCAAGAAGCCGCTGGCCCGCGTTGTGGCCGCGGCCGTGGTGGGCGTGCCACCCGAGATCATGGGCATTGGCCCGGCCCCTGCGATACGCCTGCTGCTGGAGCGCACCGGCCTGGCGCTGGACGCCATTGGTCGCCTGGAGATCAACGAGGCCCAGGGCGCACAAACGCTGGCCGTGGGCCGTGAACTGGGGCTGGACCTGGGCAAGCTGAATGTGAACGGCGGCGCCATCGCGCTGGGCCACCCTCTCGCCTGCACCGGTGTGCGGCTGACGCTGACGCTGGCGCGCGAGATGCAGCGCGCCGGTGTGCGCTGGGGCATAACGTCCGCCTGCATTGGCGGCGGGCAGGGCATTGCGCTGCTGCTGGAGAACCCACAAGGCGCGGTTTGAGAGGAAAGCTTATGAAGAACTGGCCTCTAGCCCCCGCGGAATATGACAGTGTCACTATCAAAAACGTAGCATTCAAGAGAGTTAAGGAATAAACAGCATGCAGATCGCAAACCACGCAGCACTGGTCACCGGCGCCGGTTCCGGCCTGGGCGAGGCCACCGCACGCGAGCTGGCCCGTCTGGGCGCCAAGGTCGCCGTGCTGGACATCAATTTACCCAACGCCGAGCGCGTGGCGGCGGAAATCAACGCCGAGTTTGGCGATGCACGCGCACTGGCCTGCCACTGCGACATCACCAACACCGACAGCCTGCAAGCCGCCATTAGCGCAGCTGCTGCGGCCCACGGCTCGGCGCGCATGCTGCTGCACATAGCAGGCATAGGCGCCGCCAAACGCGTGGTCGGCAAGGATGGCAACGCCGCCCCGCTGGAAGACTTCGCCCGCGTCATCAATGTCAACCTGATCGGCACCTACAACGCCGCCCGCCTGTTTGCCGCCGCGTGTGCCAAGCTGGAGCCGCTGGATGGAGGTGAGCGTGGTGTCATGGTGTTGACGGCGTCGGTGGCCGCGTTTGACGGCCAGGTGGGGCAGCAGGCCTACAGCGCGTCCAAGGCCGGTGTGGCCGGCATGACGCTGCCCATGGCGCGCGACCTGGCCCAACACGGCATACGCGTGTGCACCATTGCGCCGGGCCTGTTTGCCACGCCGCTGGTCAAGACGCTGCCCGAGGCGGTGCAGGCGTCGCTGGCGGCCAGCATCCCTTTCCCGCCGCGCCTGGGCCAGCCCGATGAGTTTGCGCAGTTGGCGGCCCACATCGTGACCAACGGCCACCTGAACGGCGAGGTCATCCGCCTGGACGGTGCGCTGCGCATGGCGCCGCGTTGATCGCAAAGAAAGCTGAATATGAGCAAGAAAAGCGTATATGAAGTCCAGGTGCAGTTTGGCGACTGCGACCCGGCAGGCATCGTCTTCTTCCCCAATTTTTCGCGGTGGATGGATGCGGCTTCGCTGCACTTTTTCGTGAGCAATGGTGTGTTGCCCTGGCGAGAGCTGGTCAAGACCACCGGCATCGTCGGCACGCCGCTGCTGGAGATCCACACCAAGTTCATACGCCCCGCCACCTATGGTGAGACCATCCAGATACACACCAGCGTCACCGAATGGCGGGCCAAGGTCTTCATCCACAAGCATTTGGTGATGCGTGGCGACACGCTCTTGTGCGAGGGGCTGGAGACGCGGGCCTTTGTGATCCACCCGCCGGGCGAGCCGGACCGCATCAAGTCCATACCGGTGCCCGAGGACATCAAGGCACTGTGTTCATGAAATTGCTTCCCGCTGTGTTTGTGTCGTAACCTGTTCCCGTTCTACTAACTATTCCTAAAGGAGACATCGTATGAAGTTCGTCAAATCCCTGATCGCTGTTGCAGCCACGCTGGCCGTTGCCGGCACCGCGCTGGCCGACATCACCATTGGTGTCAGCCTGCCACTGACCGGCCCCGCATCGGGCCTGGGCATTCCGGTCAACAACCAGCTGAAGCTGTGGCCGGCCACGATTGCCGGTGAGAAAGTCAAGCTCATCATCCTGGACGACGCCACCGACCCCACCAAGGGCATCATGAACGCCAAGCGTTTTGTGACCGATGACAAAGCCGACGTGATCCTGGGCTCGGTTGCCACACCGGTGGCGATTCCCATGGCCGGCATCGCGGCCGAGGCCGAGACGGTGCAACTGGCGCTGTCGCCTATCGGCCTGCCGCCCGGCAAAGATGCATGGACCTTCCGCATGGCCCAGTCCAACCCGGTCATGGCGCACGCCATCGTGGGCCTGATGAAGAAGCAGGGCATCAAGACCGTGGGCTTTCTGGGCTACACCGATGCCTATGGCGAGAGCTGGCTGAAAGACTTCACCGCAGAGGCCGACAAGAACGGCATCAAGGTGATTGCCACCGAGCGTTTTGCCCGGTCCGACACCAGCGTCACCGCCCAAGCGCTGAAAGTGGTGGCCGCAAACCCCGATGCGATGCTGGTCGTGGCATCCGGCAGTGGCGCCGCCATGCCACACATGGCTGTGGTGGAGCGCGGCTTCAAGGGCAAGATCTACCAGACCCATGCAGCGGCCTCGCGCGACCTGATGCGTGTGGGTGGCAAGGATGTGGAAGGTGCATTCGTCGTGTCCGGACCGGCCGTGGTCGCCGAGCAGTTGCCCGACAACCATCCCTCCAAAAAGGTGGCGCTGGCCTATGTGCAGCAATACGAGAAGACCTATGGCGCCGGTTCGCGCAACCAGTTTGCCGCACACGGATTTGACTCACTGGTGGTGCTGGAAAAGGCCGTGCCGATTGCATTGAAGGCTGGCAAGCCAGGCACGAAAGAATTCCGCGCCGCGCTGCGCACCGCGCTGGAGACCATGGGCCGCACCGAGGTATCGCAAGGCGTGCTGAACTGGACCAAGGATGACCACTGGGGTTACACCATGGAAACCGGCGTGATGCTGAAGGTGGCGAATGGCGACTGGAAAGTCGAGTAAATGCTGCGCTGGCCTTGCAGGCCGCGGCGTTGCCGGAATCAACGCCCCTTCTGGCTGTCCCGCCCTGCGCAGGCAGGCCGGGAGCCGCAGCCATCAGCCCCGAGGGGGCCGTCGCCCGCCTTGGGGCGGCCCGGCGGCGGGCGGGCTTTATCTTGAACGTACTTTAGGTTAATTATGGATTTGTCCATCGTCAGCATCCTGATGCTGGACGGCATCACCAACGCTGCCGTCTACGCGTTGCTGGGCCTGGCCACTGTGCTGGTGTTCAGCGTCACGCGTGTCATCTTCATCCCGCAGGGCGAGTTTGTGGCCTATGGCGCGCTGACCTTGGCGATCTTCCGCACCGGCCAGGTGCCGGGCACGGTGTGGCTGCTGTTGATCATGGCGGCTCTGGCGGCTGCCATGGATGCGCGCCAGAGCTGGATAAACACGGGCAGTGCCGCGCGTGCTACCAAGGCAGGCTTGCGCATGCTGGTGCTGCCCGCCGTGGTGGCGGGTGTGTCCATCTGGTTGGCGCCGCTGAACCCGCCGCTGCTGGTGCAAGCCGTGCTGACGGTGGCCATCGTCACGGCCTTTGGCCCGCTGGTCTACCGCGTGGCCTACCAGTCGCTGGCGGATGCCAGCTCGCTGGTGCTGTTGATCGTGTCGGTGGGGGTCCACTTTGCGATGACGGGCTTGGGCTTGCTGTTTTTTGGCGCCGAGGGCTTTCGCAACCCGTCGTTCTGGGATGCGCGCTTCAGCGTGGGGCCTTTGTCCGTCAGCGGGCAGGCCATCATCATCTTCAGCGTGTCGCTGGCGCTGATCGTTCTGTTGTGGCAGTTCTTCAGCCGCACGCTCTATGGCAAGGCCTTGCAGGCCACGGCGGTGAATCGCCTGGGGGCACGGCTGATGGGTATATCGACGCACGGCGCGGGGCAGACCACGTTTGCGATGGCGGCGTTGATCGGCGCCTTGTCGGGCCTGCTGATCGGCCCCACGACCACGGTGTTTTATGACTCCGGCTTCCTGATCGGTCTCAAGGGTTTTGTGGCCGCCGTCATGGGCGGGCTGCACAGCTACCCGCTGGCCGCAGTGGGTGCGCTGTTTGTGGGGCTGGTCGAAGCCTTTGGCTCGTTCTGGGCCAGTGCATTCAAAGAGGTGATTGTGTTTACGCTGGTCTTGCCCATTTTGTTGTGGCGCTCACTGGCCGGTGGCCAGAGTGAGGAGCATTGATATGGGTGCATTGCCCTCTACCGTGCAAGGCTGGGTGCGCTCGGCCAAGGCCCAGCGTGTTGTGCTGGTGGTTGCCATGCTGCTGTATGCCGTGTCGCCCGTGCCCGAGTTCTGGATCACGCAGCTCAACTACATCGCCATGTACAGCCTGGTCATCCTGGGCCTGGTGCTGCTCACCGGCATTGGCGGGCTCACCTCGTTTGGGCAGGCAGCCTTTGTCGGCATAGGCGCCTACACCAGCGCCTACCTGTGCACCAGCATGGGCTGGTCGCCGTGGCTCACGGTGTTGGCGGGCCTGCTGATCACCGCCGTCAGTGCATTGATACTGGGTTGGCTCACGCTGCGCATGTCGGGCCACTACCTGCCGCTGGCCACCATCGCCTGGGGCCTGTCGCTGTATTACGTCATGGGCAACGTGGACGCCCTGGGCAAATACGACGGCATCCTGGGTGTGCCGCCCATCCTGCTGTTGGGCTGGGACATCAGCCAGGGCCGCAGCTTCTTTGTGCTGGCTTGGGGTTTGGTGCTGTTCGCTGCCTTTGCGCTGCAGAACTTGCTGGATTCGCGTACCGGGCGGGCCATACGCGCCATGCGCGCCAGCACGCTGATGGCCGAGGCCATGGGGGTCGACACGCTGCGCCACAAGATCGGCATCTTTGTGTTGGCGGCACTGTTTGCCAGCCTCTCGGGCTGGTTGTTTGCGCACTTTCAGCACACGGTGAACCCATCGCCGTTCAGCCTGAAGTTCGGCATCGAGTACCTGTTCATGGCCGTGCTGGGCGGCGCGGGTTATGTGTGGGGCGCGATCAGCGGCGCGGTGATGACCAAGCTGCTGGAGGACGAACTGCAGGTGTTGCTGCCCAAGCTGCTGGGCACCAGTGGCAGTTATGAGGTGATTGTGTTTGGCATTGTGTTGGTGTTGGTGCTGAAGTATTTGCCGGACGGGGTGTGGTCGCTGGTGGCGCGCTTCCTGCCCAGGGTGCAGCGCGTGGTCGATTGGACCGATGCCAAACCACTGGCCGAACGTGCAAAGCCCAAGGTGGGCGACACGGTGTTGCAGGTCGAAGCTATCCGTAAACAGTTCGGCGGCTTGACTGCGGTGAATGACATCACGTTCTCCATCCAGGCCGGGCAAATCGTGGGCTTGATCGGCCCCAACGGCGCCGGCAAATCCACCACCTTCAACCTGATCACGGGTGTGCTGGGGCTGACATCGGGCGACGTCACCTTCTGCGACCAGCCGATCGGTGGTCTGCCATCACGCGAGATAGCGCGCCGCGGAGTGAGCCGCACCTTCCAGCACGTCAAGATGATCCCCGAGCTGACCGTGCTGGAGAACGTGGCGCTGGGCGCGCAACTGCGTGGCCACAAGGGCGCGCTGTCATCCATGCTGCGCCTGGACCGCGCGGAAGAGCAAAGCCTGCTGCGCGAGGCCGCGCGCCAATTGGAACGCATCGGCATGGGCCACGCCATGCATGAACTGGCCGGCAACCTGGCCATGGGCCCGCAGCGCCTGCTGGAGATTGCCCGTGCGCTGTGCGGCGACCCGGCCCTGCTGCTGCTGGACGAGCCCGCCGCCGGCCTGCGGCACAAGGAAAAACAGGCGCTGATTGCGGTGTTGCGCCAGCTGCGCAACGAAGGCATGAGCATCCTGCTGGTGGAGCATGACATGGACCTGGTGATGGACGTGACCGACCACATCGTGGTCATGGAATTTGGCACCAAGCTGATGGAAGGCACGCCGCAGCAAGTGCAGCAAAGTCCGCAGGTGCGGGCCGCTTATCTGGGTGTGGAACACTGAAGGAAGAGCATGAGCCAAGAATCCCTGTTAGTCGTCAAAGGCCTGCGTGCCGGGTATGGCCGCGCCGAGGTGCTGCATGGTATCGACCTACAAGCACCGCAGGGCAGTGTCATTACCGTCATTGGCCCCAACGGCGCGGGCAAATCCACACTGCTCAATGCGTTGATGGGTGTGCTGCCCGCACAGGGCAGTATCGAATTCAATGGCCAGTCCATAGCCGCACTGTCGCTGGAAGAGCGCGTGATGCTGGGTATCGCCCTGGTGCCCGAAAAGCGCGAACTGTTTGGCAGCATGCCGGTGGAAGACAACCTGATCCTGGGCGCTTTTCGCCAGGTGCGCCTGCGCAACAAGGCCTGGCGCGAACAGATGGACGTGGTGTTTGAACTGTTCCCCCGCCTCAAGGAGCGGCGCACGCAGTTGGCCGGCACCTTGTCTGGCGGCGAGCGCCAGATGCTGGCCGTGGGCCGCGCGCTGATGTCGCGCCCCACGCTTTTGATGCTGGACGAGCCCAGCTTGGGCCTGGCGCCGCTGGTCGTGAAGGAAATTTTTCGCACCATCGATGCACTACGCAGCACCGGCGTAACCACACTCCTGGTGGAGCAAAACGCCCGCGCCGCGCTGGAGGCGGCCGACTACGGTTATGTGCTGGAGATGGGCGACATGGCCTTGCATGGGCCAGCCAAAGACCTGGCGACCGACTCGCGCGTCATCGACACCTACCTGGGCGCGGCGCGCAAACCTGCGACAGTGTGAGGGCACAATCAATCCCATGGAAAAAACAAGCACCACAAAAGACGACACGCCCTATGTAGACACGGTGGATGCCAGTTTTCTGGAAACCCTGGTGGGCTACAACGCGCGGCGCACGGCGCTGTTTGTGATTGAGCAGTTCATGCCGCGCATGGCCGCGTTTGATCTGCGTACGGTGGATTTTTCGGTGCTGTCCCTGATCACCCACAACCCCGGCATCACCTCGCGCCAGCTGTGCAGCAACCTCAACATATTGGCGCCCAACCTGGTGGCCATGGTCAATGCGCTGGAAAAGAAAAAGCTGATAGCCCGCAAGCCCCATCCGCTGGACGGTCGCGCCATGGGCCTGCACCTGACTGCCAAGGGGCAAAAGTTGATGGTGGAGGCCGAGAAGGCCGTCAACCAGTTGGAGCTGGACGCCACAAGCGAGCTGAGCGCTTTGGAGCGCAAGACGCTGTTGGCACTGCTGAAAAAAGTCTACAAGTCGTAGACAGTCAGCACCGCGGTAGCGCGCTCAGAAGTTCTCGGTATCCACTTCGCTATTGCCCTGGGCGTTGTAGCGCGAGCCCACCACTGTTTTGTGGTTGATCAAGTCATCGAGCCTGGCCATTATGGCCGGGCTCAAGGTGACACTGGCTGCCTCCAGATCTTCCGCCAGGTGCGACACGCTGGTGGTACCCGGTATGGGAATGATGTGCTCGCCCCGGTGCAGCAGCCAGGCAATCGACAACTGCGCCAGCGTACAACCCACGTCCTTGGCCACCTGTTTGACGCCGGTTAACAACTGCACATTCGCTGCATAATTGTCCGGTGCAAAACGCGGCATGCTGCGGCGTATGTCACCTGGGTGGAACGTGGAAACCTCCAGCGGCTTGTCACACAAAAGGCCGCGGCTTACAGGGCTGAATGCCACAAAGGCCACGCCCAGTTCCTTGCAGGCATCCAGCACCGCAATCTCGGGGTTGCGCGTGGCCAGGGAATATTCGGTCTGCACCGCGGCAATCGGGTGTTCGGCATGGGCGCGGCGCAGCGTGGCGGCGGATACCTCGGACAAACCAATGCTGCGTATCAACCCCTTGCGCACCAGCTCACCCAGCGCGCCCACACTCTCTTCAATCGGCACGTTTTTGTCCCAGCGGTGCAGGTAGTAGAGGTCGATCACATCGGTCTGCAAACGGCGCAGGCTGTCTTCACAGGTCTTGCGCAAGGTCTGCGGGTGACCGTCAATCACGCGCACCAGCTTGCCATCACCTTTGACATCCACCCCCTGCATGCCGCACTTGCTGGCCAGCGTGAACTTCTGCCGGTGGGTTTTCAAAACTTTGCCCACCAGTGTCTCGTTGGCGCCAAAGCCATAGAGTGCCGCAGTGTCAAACAGCGTGACACCCGCATCCAGCGCCGACAGCAGGACTCGCTCGCCCTGCTCGGCAGACACGGGGGCGTCGTAACCGTGGCTGAGGTTCATGCAGCCGAAGCCAATGGAAGAGACTTGGAAGGGGCCGAGGGTGCGGGTTGGCATGGTGGGTGGTTGGTGGTTTGGGAGGACGGCCTAGTTTAGAGGATGCAGTGCTTTTGACCAGTGATGCAAGAGAAATGTGGCCACAGCCCCCGCCAAATATAGGCAGTGCGCTATATATTCAGGAGTAACCTCGGTCGCAACTGTTGGCCTTGATTCCTGCCGCGCCGGGCAGGTCCGTCGCTCAGGCTACCGGAACAGCCAGCGTGGCCTGCCCGGCCAGTTGCAGGCACTTCTTCTGCATGATGGCCGACAGCGCATCGCTGTGCGCATCCACGATTGCCTGGTAGGCCTCGGCCGCCAGGGTGTAGTCCCCGGCTGCATACAGCCGGTAGGCCGCCGTGGTGCGCTGGCACAGTTCCAGCTCCTGCGCCGTCGGTTGTGTGTCCGGGTCGTCTCCAAAGACGGCTATCAACTCATAGATCTGCAACTCGCCTTTGCGCCCCTTCACGGTGGTCACGTCCATGGGCCGGGTCAACAGCCGTTCGCCGGCTTCCTTGTAGGTGGCATGGCTGATGCAGATCGACGTGCCATATTCCTTGTTGATGCCCTCCAGGCGCGCCGCCACGTTCACACCGTCGCCCATCACCGTGTAGCTCATGCGTTCCGCACTGCCGATATTGCCCACCAGAACCGCGTCGGAATGGATGCCGATCCGCACCGTCAGCGCGGGCAAGCCTTCGCCTACCTGGCGGGTGTTGAGCCCGGCCATTCTGCGCTGCGACTTGACTGCCGTGGCACAGGCGTGGAAAGCATGGTCCTGGTCCAGCAGGGGCGCGCCCCAAAAGGCCATCACCGCGTCTCCGATGAATTTGTCAACGGTGCCACGCTCCTCCTTAACCGCCAGTGACACCAGTGCGAGGTAGGCCGACACACACCGCAGCAGCGCCCGCGACGGGGTCACCTCCGAAATCGATGAAAAGTCTTTCAGGTCGGTGAACATGACGGTGAGGTACCGGCTCTCTCCACCGGGCTGTATGGCTTGCCCGGACTTCAGCAGGTCATTGACCAGGTCGCGCGGCACGTAGCTGGTAAATGCGCGCAAGGTTGAACGCAGTTTGCTGACGGCATCGCCGAGGATTTTGATCTCGTAAATATTGGAGCGCAGGTTGTGTTTGGAGGTTTCGAACTCCAGCAAGTCACGGATGATCTCGGTCAGGTACTCGATCGGCCGCGAGATCGAGCGCGACAACACATAGGTCAACAACACCAGCAGAAGGCAGGCCAGGCCGCCGTAAATGATCAGCCGCTGGTTGATGGCGTTGAGGCCCACCAGAAAGTCGTTCACGGGTGCCAGCGTCAGCACCACCCAGTCCTTGTGGAACGCATTGGGAAAGGGCGTGATCTGTGCCAGGTAGATTTCCGAGGTGCCCGCGCCGGTAAATTCAAACCGGACCTCTTTGGAGTCTTTGAACCGGCTGAACGCCTGCTTGGCGGGTGTGCTGTCAGACGCCAGAATGTTCTGTTTGACCAGCGCATTGTTCTCCAGCTTGTAGCCACTGTTGGGGCCGGTGCTGACGATGATCTTGCCCTCGCTGTCCACAATATAGGTCTCGCAGTTCTGGCTGATCTGGATGGACTTCAGGTAGTTGGAGATGGCCTCCAGTTCAAAAGACTCGCCCACCATGCCCTTGAACTTGCTGCCGATGATCACCGGCGTCGAGAGATTCATCGTCAGGCGCTGTGTGCTTGCAGCCGTGTATACCTCTCCCACAAACACATGCCGCGCCAGCTCTGCAGGGCTCAGTCTCTCCACACTTTTGGCCAGGTCCTTGTAAAACGGCCGCTCCCGGGGCTCGTAGTTGTTGGGGACCACGAAGGTCTCCAGCACCGTGTCCCGGTTTTTGAAAAAGGTGAAGGTGGAGTTAACGGTGCCAGCCTTGGCCGTTGCGGGTGGTGCGCCTGCGCGGTCCACCACCCAGAAATTGAACTTGGCATCGGCCGGCGGTACACGGTTGGCAATCACCATGTTGTCCCGCATGCCTTGGACCTGGTGGAAGGAGCCGCGGTCCGAGGCGACGAAAACACTGGCCAATGTCGGATTGTTCTCCAGATGCAGCAACAAGGTATCCAGAATGGCCGTGCTCTCCAGCAGCTTCGGGTCATCCCGGACCTGTTTGGCCAGCGTCAGCAGCGAATCGCCGATGGGGTCGAACAGCGCAATGAGCTTGTCCCGGGTTTGCGCATTGTGGGTTGTGATCAGTTCCGCTGCGTTGTTTTTGTAGATCTCGTAGTTGGTGCGGTAGATGTAGACCACAAAGGTCACGAACGACGGCAGGATCAGGAACAGGAAAAGTGTGCTGATGCTCAAACGCAGCCGCACCGCAAAGCGGGGAACGCGGGGTGTGGGTTCGGGTCCCGAGGCTTCGGGCAAAGCGATGTTTGCGGCGGTGTGGACTGTCATCGTGTACCTCGGGTATTCAGGGGGATGTTGGAGCGGGGTCGCTCGAAGACCATTTGGCGGCTATGCGTTGTGGCAAGGCGTGTATGAATTGAGAATTTCTGAGCCGCTTCATCAAGGCCATCCAGGCCAGGCAGGCCACCACAAAAAAGCTGGCGCAGTACACATAAACCGGAAACAAGGCATCGGTTCCGGTTGCGGCAATGATGGCGTTGCTTCGTCCCACCAGTTCGCTGACGCCCACCAGCGATGCCGTGCTGGAGGCGATGAACGAAATCATCACGCTGGAGCCCCAGGTGGGCAGAAACAGCAGGCTTGCCGCGTAGTCCCTGCGGCGCAGGTTTTGGTAGGCAACCAGCAAACTCTCGGCTGTGAAACCGATCACCGAGGCCGACATGCCCAAGGCGGCCTTGAGCCATAACGGGAACGCAATGCCGACACCCCACACCGTGAGCTCGCGGGGAATGGCCATGGCGGCAAAAAAGAGGAATGCCAGGGTAGGAACATTCCTGAAAATTCGGGAGAGCACATCGCCCACCCTGGATGCAAGCCCGGTCTGCTTGACCCGCATGGCGGCCAGGCCTGCGCCCACCACGGTGCCAATCACCACCGCCAACAGGGTGACCAGCACATTCCACATAAAGCCGGTCAGCAGGAATGGCGTCCAGGTGAAAAGCAGGGTGAAGGTTTCGCTCATGGCTGCACTCTGCTGGGGTAGATGCGATTTTCCAGCCAGGTCAGCGAACGGATCCAGAAGCTGGTGACCATGTAGTAGACCGCGATCAGGGTCAGCATCATGACCACCAGGTTGCCCTTTTCGGCAATGATGAGGTTGATCTGGCTCAGCAGCTCGGGAATGGCAATGGCGGACGCGATCATGGACATCTTGCTCACGTTAATCAGCGCCTGCCGCACCGGCCAGCGGGCATGCGCCATCGACACCCGCAAGGTGGTGAGCCGCAGGCGGTACGCCGGGTCCTCGCGGCGCAGATGTCGCGCAGCTTCGTCAAACGCATGCATCACGATGGCACCGCTGTAGTAGCCAATACATAGCACGGTCACCAGCAGCGCCGGCAGGTGGAAGGCAAACTCCCGCAAGAGGATTCCGCCGATCCCGAAGTAGACGCCATACATCATCAGCAGGGGCGGCACCAGCCGGCCAAAACCCATCACACCAGATACCGTACGGCTCAGGTAGGGGAGGCCGGCCTCGGTGATCGTGGAGGCGACCAGGCCAAATGCCAGGCTGGCGAAGATGCTCAAGGCGGTCACCAGCATGGTGTACAGCAGGCCGGTCAGAAACAGTTTGCGGTCGTACGCGTCGTAGACATAACTGAGGTCTACGCCCGAGCGCTCCTTGATCGCAATGCCCAGCGACTGCAGGCCGCTGACGTCAACGGACCGCACAAATTCGATGTGCCGGCATTCCGGCGGCCACAGGCCTTTGGCATTTCGCGAGCAGGTGTAGGCGCCGCCGGCCTCCTTGCGGTTCCACAGTTCCAGTTCATCGGCTGGCCAGCTGGTGCTGCTGACCTTCCAGGCCTGGGCCGTGCGGGTGATAAGGCCATTGCGGTACCAGTCTGCCGCGGCATCGCCCAGAAACGCTTCAAGCTGTGTGCCAGCCTCTGCCTTCTTGATGAACATGGCCCAGGGCGTGACCAGTGCCTCATGGAACGGGGCGCTGTAGGCGCGGAAGTCTTCCCGCTTCAGGATATTGCGGATGGCCGGCCCGTTGTACAGAAAACCCTCGCAATACCCGCCTTCCACTGCCAGCAGCGCGTCACGCACGGTCTTGTAGGTTTGCAGGTTCAGGATGTAGCGTTCTGCGGTGGGCCGGTTGAAGTAGGCGCCCTGTAATGCACAAATGTCCTTGCCGCGCAGCGCATTCCAGTCCTTGGCGCTTTGGCCCGGGCGCAGCATCACGGTGACGCCCGCCTCAAAATACCCCGGCTCAATGGCCGTGGCAATGGCGCGGCGCTCCAGCGAGTCGGCCACGGTGGCCAGCAGCAGGTCAACCTCTCCCAGCTCCAGCTTCTGGAAGCGGTTCTCGGTGCTGACCGGGATTTTTTGAAGCCGCACCCCCAGGCGCTTCGCAATGTCCTCTGCCAGATCAATCTCAAACCCGACAACCTCTCCTGCACTGTTGACGTGCCCAAACGGCTGCACATCTGTTTTCACGCCTATGCGTACCGTCCCCGCCTGCTGGATCGCCTGGAGCACTGGGCTGGGACGGGCCTCCAGGCTGTGCGCAAGACCCGTGCAGCACAGCCAGGCCAGCACCAGGCACAAACGCTTCAGGGCCGTGCAGCAATCAGGCATTGCGGGGCTGGCCTGCGGTGATTATTCTGCGCAACTCCCGGCTGGCCAGTTGTGCCGCAGGGTAGGCAGTGATCTTGTGCATGTCGGTGACAGTGGTTTCGTTGGGCAGTTCTATCCGGCCGGTGCGCGCCACAAAAGGCCCGGTATCGAAACCTTCGTCGATGGCGTGCATCACCACACAGGCGTAAGAACTGCCGTCCTGCATCAAGGCCTCAAACGGATTGCCGCCAATGTATTTGGAGGGCCATGCATCGTCGATACAGGGGTGCAGGTTGTAGAAGCCCAGGCTGGGGCCGTCTATGAGCCGCTTGCCGATGCGCTGGCCAAACGTTCCCATCACGCAGAGGTCCGGCTTCCAGGTGTTCTCGAAGACACCGTAAAACGGCTCGGAATTCACCCGGCCGCGGTACACATCAATGCCGTGTTGGCGCGCGCGGGCCGCCACCATGTCTTCTTCGTAAGCAGTATGCGGATACTGCCACACGCGGGTGTCGGCGGAGATGAAAGGCTCAGCCGGGTTGTCCGTTGCCACACCCACCACGGTCACCAGCTCACTGATAGGCCCCAGCAAAAGCTCGTTGAGCAGATAAAAGCCTCTGTAAAAGCTGCCGAAGACAGCTACCCGCGTTTTGGTTTGGCTAAGCTTCTTTGTCGGCGAAATGGTGCTCACGGGGTATCCAAGGGTAGGTAGCCGAACTGAAGCGGGCTCATGCAACCAGGGCCGTGCCGTCTGGTGGGCTTGCCTCACAAATAGTAAGGAAATGTACACAGCGTGTCAACGAAGGGCATATCCCTGGATGCGGAAGTTGGAGTACCTCCATTGACCAACTGCAGCAATGCCCATAGGATCAAAGGCCACAAACGGCAACACCAGGAGAGAGCCAATGGTTCGTATTAAACACACATCCATCGCTGTGCTGATGGCTTTTTCTGCGCTGCCCGCAGCGGCCCAGACTGCACCCGAGCTCACGCTGACCCGCATCGACTGTGGGACACCGGTGCTCAACGACGTGGGCGCGCGCTTTTCTGACACCTATGCCTACAACGACCTCAAGGTGTTGTTCACCTACAGTTGTTACCTGGTCAAACATGGCAGCGACTACTTGTTATGGGAAACAGGTCACTCCATGGCCGCTGGTGCACCGGCACCCAAGGTCAGCATCGTGGACCAACTGGCGCAGCTCAACCTCAAACCGGAGCAGATCAAGTATGTGGGTATCAGCCACTACCATGGCGACCACACCGGGCAGTTGCCGTCGTTTACCGGCTCCACGGTATTGATTGGCAAGGGCGACTGGGACGGCATCACAGCAGCCAAACCCAATGCGGGTGCCAACGTGGCAGCCTTCACCCATTGGATCAGCGGCGGTGGCAAGCTGGAGGCGCTGGTGGGCGACAAGGATGTTTTTGGTGACGGCAGGGTGGTCATCATCAACACCCCCGGCCATACACCCGGGCACCACAGTCTGCTGGTCAGACTCAAGGAGAAGGGCAATGTGCTGCTGACCGGCGACCTGTCCCACTTCCACGAAAACTATGAAAGCAATGGTGTGCCGGTGTTCAATTACCACCGTGCAGAAACCTTGGCGTCGCTGGACAGGTTCAAGAAGGCGGCTGCCAACCTCAAGGCCACGGTGATCATCCAGCACGATGCACGGGACATCAACAAGCTTCCGGCCTTCCCCGCCTCGGCGCGCTGATGGAAACGGGCTGGCATCTCCCCATGGCGAGGAATACCTTGCTAGACCACATTCGTTGGTGTCTTCGCGTTGGTCTGGTGTTTGCGATTGGGGGGGCCGTGGGCACGCAGACTGTTCACGCGGAAAACAACCCGGTCCGATCTATCCGTCTTGCTGTGGCTGAAGGCGGAGCCCGGGTGATTGTGAAATTCAAACCCGACGCGCCCATGTTGCGTGTGCATGCCTTGTCGGCCCACGCCAGCGCCGGAGAAACAGTCGACACCGTTGCCGCACGTGCCAGTCTTCTGGGTCACCGCATGGGCGTGTCGCTGCGCTCCGGGCGTGCCTTGACACCACAAACACAGGTGTTGCATGCCACTGGAATGAGTGGAGCGGCGCTGGCACAGCGGCTTGCGGCCGAGCCGGAAGTCGAATATGCGGTTGTCGACCAAAGGCGTAGGCATAGCGCCGTACCGAATGACCCCTTGTACGGTGCAGGGCCTGCCGTCAATGGTGGTGCCGGTGGACCGGTTGTGGGTCAGTGGTATTTGCGCGCACCGGCAGGCGAGGTCGTCGCCAGCATCAATGCGATCCAGGGCTGGGAACTCTCCACTGGGAGTTCCAGTATCGTGGTTGCAGTGCTGGATACCGGGGTGCGGCCTGAACACCCCGACCTCGCGGGCCGCTTGCTCACCGGTTATGACATGGTCAGCGATTCCACTGCGGGCAATGACGGCAGTGGTCGCGATGCCGATGCATCAGATCCGGGGGACTGGGTAACACAAGCGGAGTCAGATAGCGGGTCTGCTGCGTTTGCCGACTGTGGCGCGTCGAACAGTTCGTGGCATGGCACCCGGACCGCCAGCCTGATTGGCGCGGCCTCCAACGACGGCGTGGGTATGGCCGGTGTGGCTTGGGGCGTCAAATTGTTGCCGGTGCGGGTGTTGGGAAAATGCGGAGGGTATGACTCCGATGTCATCGCAGGCATGCTGTGGGCGGCAGGCTTGCCGGTGCCGGGCCTTCCAGCCAACCCCAATCCGGCACGGGTCCTCAATCTGAGTTTGGGTTCCAGTGGCGCCTGCTCACAAAGCTACCGCGAGGCTGTCAGCCTAATTTCCAACAAGGAGAACCCTGCGGTGATCGTAGCCTCCGCAGGCAATAGCGTCGGCCACGCCGTGGGCGCGCCGGCCAATTGCCCTGGAGTTATCGCGGTTGCAGGTTTGCGGCACATTGGGACCAAGGTAGGGTTTTCCGATTTGGGTCCCGAAATAACCATCAGCGCACCTGGTGGTAATTGTGTCAACATTGCTGCCGGTGCGCCATGTCTCTACCCCTTGCTCGCCGCCGGCAACACGGGCACGATGGGGCCAGTATCGTCTTCCTACTCAGACTCCTTCAGGGCCAGTGTAGGCACCAGTTTTTCCGCACCTTTGGTGGCGGGTACCGTGGCGTTGATGCTGTCGGCCCAGCCCATACTGACACCTGCCATGGTCAAATCCATGTTGCAGTTATCCGCACGGCCTTTCCCTGTCAGTGGTGCTGCGGATGATCCTGCTACAGGGCCCGTCCAGGCTTGCCACGCACCAGATGGACGCGACCAGTTGCAGTGTTATTGCACCCAGACGACCTGTGGCGCAGGCATGCTGGATGTGGCGCGCGCGCTGGCGACCGTACTGGGCACCAAAAGCCATGACTGCCTGTTCAACTGGGCTGAAAAGAACTACAACGGCCATTTCGCCCCAACGGCGGCCTCCCAGTTCTATGGTCCTTACTACTACCGGTACTATTCAGCCATCGACAGTTATCTGGGCGTTTCGTCTGAGGACAACCGTATTTATTACTTGTCCGGTGGTGTGATGCACGACCATGGACTGGCCAATAGTTGGTATACCGCAACGAACTGCCGATGACCGGAAATTAACCCGCTGCCCGTTATGTGTCCCGCTCCAAGGCGGGTGGCATCAGTGGTGCGATTGGCCTGGCAAGCGAAAAGTCGGTACTGCTGTACCTGTCCTATACCGACAATCTGATCGACGGTTCACCGAAGAACGGTCTGACCGCCCTACCATTGAACGGCGCCAAGCTACAGTTCAAACAGGCAAGGCTTCGATGGGTCTCAGGCGCCCACGCGTGCTGCGTTCTTGGGCACGATGGTTTTGCCCACCGGGGCCAGGGCTATCAACGCAAGCTTGATGTGCTGCACGCCAAACGGGATGCCAATGATGGTGACAAAGCAGCACAGGGCGGACGCCAGGTGGCCCAGCGCCAGCCACACGCCGGCAAAGATGAACCACAACACATTGCCAACGGTGCCCAATACGCTGGTGCCAATGTCTTCCACACCGCTGACCACGGCGCGGCTCACAGCCTCTTTGCCAAACGGCAGAAAGGCAAACTGGCCAATGACAAAACACGCCTTGGCCCAGGGCAGGCCCACGATGGTGATGGCGCAGAGCAGGCCTGCAAGCCACCAACCCAGGCCCATAAAAAAGCCGCCCAATACAAACCACAGTATGTTGCCGATGGTGCTCATGTGTTGAATCCCTGCTGAATGATGCGGGTCAATATACCGCAAGGCCGCACCAGCTCAGGGCGAGTTATTGCAGACGTCGCAACAGGTCCAGTGTGGGATAACCGTCCGCCGGCAGGCCCACGCTGCGCTGGTAGCGGCGGATGCCGCGTTGTGTGGCCGGGCCCATCATGCCGTCGGGGGTGCCGCTGTCGAAGCCTCCGGCATTGAGCGCTGTTTGTAGTGCCAGCATCTGGGTACGCGTCAGGGCCTGCACATCGCGTGGCCAGCTTGCCTGTACCGCAGGCCGGTTGGCAAGGCGCTGGGCCAGCAAGTGGACGGCGAGTGCATAACTCGTCGAGTTGTTGTACCGCAGGATGGTGCGAAAGTTGGGCCCCACCAGAAAAGCCGGCCCACGTGCACCGGCCGGTAGCAGGATCGAGCCATCTGCAAAGGATGGCAGTGGAGAGCCGTCCAGGGTCAACACTCCGTTGCCCGCCCAAGCTGTAGTCGGTTGCCGCACATCCACATCGGCCAGGGAGTAGTCAAAACCCGGCGGCAGATGTACTTCGGTCCCCCAGGCTTGACCTGCCTGCCAGCCGGAGTTCACGAGAAAGTTGGCAGTGGACGCCATCACATCGGGCAGGCTGCCCCAGATGTCGCGCCGGCCATCCCCATCGGCATCCACCGCATGGGTCAGAAAGCTGGTTGGCAAAAACTGTGTCTGGCCCATGGCACCGGCCCATGAGCCGACCATTTGTGCCCGCGTGATGTCCCCACTTTGCAGAATTTGCAACGCGGCAAGTAACTGGCTGCGGGCCCACGCTTCACGCCGCCCCTCAAAGCCCAGCGTTGCCAGTGCGTCTACCGTGGGTATGTCCCCCATGAAGCTGCCGTAGCTGCTCTCCATACCCCAGATGGCAACCAGCACTTCGGGTGGGACGCCATAGCGTTGGGCAATGGGTTCGATCTGCGCGTGCAGTTGCTGCAGCCTGTCCTGGCCCCGGTTGATACGCTGTGCAGACACCGCACTGTCGAGGTAGTCCCATACAGTGCGGGTGAATTCGGGCTGGGCCTTGTCGGCGTCGAGGGCGCGTGGGACGAAGCGCACGTTGTCAAACGCGAGTTGCAGAGTGGTGTCCGTGATGCCTGCAGTGCGTGCGGTGGCGCTGAACGCTGCCACCCACTGGGCAAACCGCTGGTCATGTTCTACCGTGCTGGATACGGCGGGCGGCGCTGGGGCCTTGTTTTCAACCGGAGGGGCAGAGGCACAACTTGCCAGTATCAACGCCGCCAGCAAAAGGGCCAGTGTATTTGTGGTGGAGGGCTCGTTGGCGGGGTCGTGGCGCATGGGCGGCTGGCAGGGTTGGGTGGGTGCGGGTAGTATAGATTTCATGCGTTATTTGACACCCGTGCCATCGGCCGCCATTCTGACTGCTGACGTGCAGCGCAGGGCACTTCTTGCAGGTCTCCTGGCGGGCGTGTTGGTGGCGGGTTGTCGCAAGGCTGTCAGGTTGTCTGCCATTCCACCGGGGCAAACTGTCCTGGCATTTGGTGACAGTGTGACGTATGGCACGGGTGCCGCACGGGGTGAGGATTGGCCCAGCCTGCTGGCGCAAAAAACCGGCTGGACAATCGTCAATGCCGGCATTCCCGGCGACACGGCGCACAACGGCAAGGGTCGTATCCAGGCATTGCTGGATGAGCACCGCCCAGTCTTGGTGATTCTGGAGATCGGTGGCAACGACTTCTTGCGCCGGGCGGCCCCCAAGTCGGTCAAAGTTGACATTCGCCAGTTGATCAAAACCAGCCTGCAGTCCGGTGCACAGGTCGCACTGGTGGCTGTGCCCGAGCTGTCGGTCATGGGCATTGTGGCCGGCCGGCCCAGTGACTCACCCATTTATGCAGAGTTGGCCGACGAGGAAAAGGTGCCACTGGTACCCAATGTGTTTTCGGACACGCTGGCGCGCCCGGAGCTTTGTGCCGACAGAATCCACCCCAACGCGCAGGGTTACCAGCACATGGCAACTGGCATACATGCCCGCCTGCAGGCGCTGGGATGGGTCCCGTGATACACGTCGGTACGGCAGACTTCAATAAACCACGGAACTGGTCATAATAAAACAAAGAAATATTGCATCGCGTTGGTGGTGACGACTGAATGGTCGCGGAGGCACCCCGTATGTGGCAGTTCAACAGGCGGTTATTTCAACGCCCGGTATTCACCGGGCGACACCGATCCATAGGGCTTACGGTTCTCATACTCCTGTGTATTTGGGGGTCTGCGGGCGCTTGGTCATGGTGGGCGCGTGACAGTGCGCTGACGTCCAACCGCCTGATACTGGAGCAGCTCGCTGCCGCCGTGCAGTCCCAAACCAAGAGTCTCTTCAAACAGGCAGAACTATCGCTCACGGTAGCCGGTCGGTGGATAGAAGACAACCCCAACAGCGACCCTGCCAGATCGCCGGAGTTCCTGGCACTGTGCGACGCCCTGCGCCGCGAGTCCGATGGCCTGCTGGATTTGCGTGTGGTGACGCGCAGCGGCCGGGCCCGCGCTATCACCGGTACGCCCAAAATCGACACGGTTGATGTCAGTGACCGGGACTACTTTCGGGTGCAGCTGGACGCGCAGACGCGGGGTCTGTTCATTGGCAAACCCATGGTAGGGCGAATGACCAACAAGAACCTGATCCCGATTTCGCTGCCCCTGACCACTGCTGCGGGCGAGGTTGCCGTGCTGCTGGTTGCTATGGATCTGGACCGGATGGCCGTGCCGTTTGAGGCCGAACGCATCAAGCCTGCGGGCACCATAGGTATTGTGCGCAACGATGGCATGGTGCTGATGCGCAGCCCGATGGCGGGCAATGTGGTTGGCCGGTCCATCGCTTCCGGGCAGGCGTGGAAACAGTACATCAGTACCCTGCCCAAGGGCAGTTATGAATCAGACGTCAGCCTCTTTGACCAGCAGCCCCGCCTGGTGTCCTTTGCCAAGGTGGATGGTTTGCCGCTGGTGGTGTATGTGAGCGCCAGCAAGATCGATGCGTTGGCGCCATGGCGTGTACACACCGGCATTTTGCTGGGCGTGGCCACGCTGTTGTCCATCGTGACGGTGATCGTGAGCCGTGTATTGACGCGGGTATTCGCAGCCGCCAGGATTTCCGATGCCATTGTCCAGTCCACCGATGAGGCCATCGTTGGCAAGTCGCTGGATGGCGTCGTCAACAGCTGGAACCCCGGGGCCGAGCAGATGTTTGGCTACTCAGCGTTCGAGATGCTGGGCCAACCGATCCGGAAGCTGTTACCGCCCGACCGATTGAACGAGGAAGAGGTCATTCTGGAAAGCATACGCAACGGTCGCAATGTGGAGCATTTCGAGACCCAACGCGTGCGCAAGGACGGTTCGGTGGTTGACGTATCGGTCACCATTTCGCCCATACGTGACAGCCTGGGTGCAGTCGTTGGGGCGTCGAAGATTGCGCGCGACATCAGTGCGCAGCTTGCCGCGACCCGACGCCTGCGGTTGACGTCCAGCGTGTTTACCAACGCCAGTGAAGGCATCCTGATTACCGACCGGGAGGGCCGAATGATTGAGATCAACGAGGCCTTCACACGCATTACCGGGTATGGCAGGGATGAGGTCATTGGAAACACCCCGCAGATGTTCCGGTCGAGCCGCCAGGGCCCCCAGGTTTTCAAGACCATGCGTGTGGCCCTGATACGCCATGGTGAGTGGAAAGGCGAGATGTGGAGCCGCAACAAGCAGGGCGAGGCCTATTCGGTATGGCTCACGGTCAGCAAGGTCAAGGGGCGCCAGGGCAAGGTCCGAAACTATGTGGCGCTGTTTTCGGACGTCACCGCCCTGAAGCTGCAG
This sequence comes from Pseudomonadota bacterium, assembly GCA_040387325.1. Lineage (GTDB taxonomy): Bacteria > Pseudomonadota > Gammaproteobacteria > Burkholderiales > Burkholderiaceae_C > Allorhodoferax. The sequence goes on from JAZKDY010000140.1 coordinate 25,928, forward strand.
CAGGAAAGACTGGAGCACAGTGCGCAGTTCGACTCCCTGACGGATTTGCCCAATCGCAGTCTCCTGTCCGACCGGCTGAACCAGGCCATGACCATGTGTCTGCGGCACAACCGCAGCCTGGCCGTGTTGTACATGGATCTGGATGGTTTCAAGGCCATCAACGACCGGTTTGGCCACAAGGCCGGTGACGATCTCCTGATTGCAGTGTCCAGCCAGGTCAAGGCAGTGTTGCGTGATGTGGATACCCTGGCGCGGCTAGGTGGGGATGAGTTTGTTGCGGTTCTGACCGATGTCGACAATGTGCAGGACTGCATCCACATGGCCCACCGGATTCTGGATGCATTTGCCAGGCCCGTACTGATCGAAGACACGCTGATGCACGTCACTGTCAGCATTGGTGTCACCATGTACCCGCAAGACAATGCCGATGCAGACCACCTGTTGCGGCATGCCGACCAGGCCATGTATGAGGCGAAACAGAGCGGCAAGAACCGGTTTCACCTGTTTGACTCCGCACAGGATGCAGAAGTCAAGAGCCGCAGCGTCCAGCAGGACATGATTGCGCAGGGCCTTGCCAGAAACGAGTTTGTGCTGCACTACCAGCCCAAGGTCGACATGCGCACCGGCGCAGTGCTGGGGGCCGAGGCCCTGATACGCTGGCAGCACCCGGAGCGGGGCCTGTTGTTGCCGGGCGTGTTCTTGCCTGCCATTGAACGCCATGCGCTCAATGAAGTCGTGGGCGCATGGGTGCTGGATCAGGCACTGAGGCAAATGAGCGCGTGGAAGGCGCAAGGCCTGGCGCTCCCGGTAAGCGTCAATGTCCCTGCGCGGCAGTTGCAGCACCCCAAGTTCGCCAAACACCTGGCCGAGCTGCTGTCCAACCACCCCGATGTGTCGCCGAATGGCCTGGAGCTGGAGGTGCTGGAAACCAGTGCACTGGACGATATAGCCACGACCGCAACCATCATGGAGGAATGCCACAGGCTGGGGGTACAGTTTGCCATCGATGACTTTGGCACGGGGTATTCGTCGTTGACCTATTTGCGCCACCTTCCGGTAGAAACATTGAAGATCGACCGAAGTTTTGTGCGGGACATGCTGGAGGACCGTGATGACCTTGCCATTGTGAAAGGTGTCATTGGTCTGGCCGCTGCCTTTCAGCGGAACTGCATTGCCGAAGGCGTTGAGACGGTTGCACACGGTACACGCCTGATTGCCTTGGGTTGCGTTGCCGCCCAGGGGTTTGGCATTGCACGCCCCATGCCTGCTGCGCAGATGGTGCAATGGTGTGCATCCTGGTCGCCACCCGAAGAGTGGCGTGCACCAGGCCCGCAACCCCGGCTGTAAATACCGCGCTACGATGCACGTTTTGACACGCAGACTCCCATGCCCCGTATCCAGCTTCAACCTGCTCCGCGTTATGCGTTTTCGACCGAGATCCAGATATACATCAGCCACGTAAACCAGGGAGGGCATCTGGACAATGCCCAACTGCTGACCCTGGTTTCAGAGGCGCGGGTCCGGTTCTTCAAGTCCCTGGGTTATCCCGAGTCCAACGTGGCGGGCGCGCCCATAGTTGTGGGTGATCTCGTGGCGCAGTACAAATCCGAGGGATTCCACGGCGAAACCATGGTGGTGGAGATGATGCCGACCGCGTTCAATAAATACGGGTTTGACCTTCAGTATCGGATGAGTGACAAAGACAGCCAGCGTGAAGTGGCGCTGGGCAAGATCGGCATTGTTTTCATCAGCCCCACCGATCGCAAGGTCACGCTGATCCCCACGGAGTTTTTGGCCAAAGTACAGCGGCTGTCATAACCCGCTGAACACATCCATAGCCTGCCAAGGCAAGGGCATACGAATGTCCACGCGCTGCGCTGCTCCTTGCGCCGTCAAAAACTGCATGCTCACATCAAATTTGTCGAAGGGTAGTGGCAGGGGCTGCATGGGCTGGTCGGCGGCCAACCAAATGTCATCCCAGTGGATGGGAATCACGCGTTTGGCGCCACTGGTCTGCACCACCTCGCGCCAGTAGTCCTGGCGGTGCGCGTCGCTGCGTTGCCCCAGGGTGCCAATGCCCAGCAGCACCACCTCGGCGTTGATGCCCTTGAGGGCACCGGGCACAAAGCCGGCGCTGCCTGTAATCAACACCGAACGCCCGCTGTGCTGTACCAGCATGGCGTAGCTCTGGCCTTCCTTGTACGCGGACGCGCGCACCGGGGGTTTCAGCGGCTGCTCGATCACACCACCCGTAAAGCCGGTGGGCGCGTGCAAGGCCGGGTACAGGGTGATGGTGAAGCGGCCGAACTTCATGGGCTGGCCCAGCGCGGCGACCCGGATGTGGGTTTCTGGCAGGCCCCAGCCACGACCCACATTGGCGGTGGATTCAGACCCCAGCAGCAGGGCACCGGTGCGCCGTGCCACCTCGGGTGCATCCATGGCATGGTCGTAGTGGGAGTGCAGGGGAATCACCGCTGCGACCTTGCCGCTGCGACCAGGTGCCGGTGGCTGGTCCTTCAGCCTGATGCCCGCACGCGCCAGGCCCCGCTCGATGTTGCCCAGATCGGGTTCGACCTTGCCCAGAAAACTTTGCATGCGGTCCGGCCGGGAGAAGAAGCCGTCGGTCAGGATCGCGGTCTCGCCGTCGTCCAGCAACAGGGTGGCCACGCCCAGAAAACTGACACGCAGCGGCGCATTTTCCGGCAGCGCGTCTTTCTTCCATTCAAGTGCCGAATACGGCAGCAGCGATGGATGTTGCTGCAGCATCCAGGTCAGGCCACCGATGGACAGTGCCACTACGCAAGCGATGACCAGGGCAACCCAGGTGAGGGCGCGTTTTAACTTCATCGTCAGCCTTCAGGGAGCGAATGGAACTGGGAACTGTTGCGCCCCTGTGCCTTGACCCGGTACATCGCGGAATCCGCATTGCGCAACAACTCGTCCAGCTCGGTGCCATCTTGCGGGTAGCTGCTGATGCCTATGCTGGCCGTCACTTGCAGCGTGTGTCCATCCAGCATATGCACAGGTTCCAGCACGGTCTGGATCTTTCTGGCGATGTGTGCGGCTTCACCTGTCTGTCCGTCTGCTTCGACCAGAACCACAAATTCGTCACCACCAATACGGGCGACCAGATCGCCTTCGCGCACGCAGAGCCGCACGCGCATGGCCACTTCTTGCAACAGCAGGTCGCCCACCCGGTGCCCGTGGTTGTCGTTGACGGCCTTGAAGTGGTCCAGATCTATGAACAGGATGCAGAAATTGCCGCGTTTGCGCTCGGCGCGGTGCAGGGTTCGGCTGAGTGAGTCCATGAACATGGCGCGGTTGGGCAGGCCAGTCAGTTCATCGTGGAAGGCGCGGTGGCGCAACTCCTCTTGCGCCTGTTTACGTGCGTCAATGTTGTTCAGGGCCGTCAACAGGCATTCGCGTCCCCCCAATAGGAGGCGCTGGGAGGACAGCAAAACCCAGAAGCGGTTCCCCTTGTTGTCCTGCAGTTGCACCTCCCAGTCGCGTACCGTGCCTTGCGTGCGCAGGGCCTCCAGCACACGGGTCCGCTCGTCGGGATCAACATAGAAATTCTCTGGGCTCAGCCGGCCCAGTTCGCCGGCGCTGACATGGAATTGCGCAAGTGCCCGTTCATTCGCGTAGGTGACCTTGGCCTCGGGAAGGCCGACGATGATGATGGGCAGGGGCGCAAACTGCAACAGACTGCGGAGCTGGTTTTCGCTGTCCAGCAGAGACTGCTGGTAGTGTTCGTTCTGCTGCACGATGCGGCGTGACACCAGGTAGGCAACGGCCAACAGTATGGTCGCCATCACCATCATGGTGAATCGCAGAATCGTATTGGTCCGCCGGGAGATCTCTCCCAGTGCATACGAAAACTCGTCTTCCAGTGGTGTCAGCTGAGCGTTGATGTGTGCCAATTGCGCCAGGAGTGTTCTTCGGCTGGTTTCCTCCAGAGTAGTGCCTTGCACGGCGGCGTGTATCTGTGTTCCCAGCGTTATCAGCCGGTCCATGTGTGTATCGGCTGCGTTCCAGACTGCAATAGCCTGGGCCAATTCGGGCACCGTGCGGAAGTTGCGGTAGAGGCGGATCATTCCGTCCACGTCGTCCGGGTGGTTGCGGCCCTGCAGGAATCCTTCTGCGGCAATCTGCAAGTCGGGTTCTGGTTTGTCCAGTTCCAGCCGGGCTTGCCGGTCACCCAGGCTGACTTTCAGGGCATCCTGGAACGCTTGGTAGTCCTGCGGTTTCTGCTCTGACACGTAGCGGGACAATGCCAGCACGGCGTCTTTTTGTGCTTTGGACCACAGGCCTTCTCCTCCAACGTAGGCCCGAGCGGCGGACATCAAGCCAAAGCTGTAGTAGGCAAAAGCCAGCAAGCCCACCACGATCGCTACAAAGATCCAGACGATGAGCAACAGGCGCCGGCTATTGCCTACGGGTGAAGTAGCGATGGCGTTTCTAAGCATGCATGTCCTTGGACGGTATTGTGCGCAGCTTATCGGTATCTGCCAGACGCACCGTCTGCATCGTATTGAAGGGCCGCATAATTTGCAATCTATGGCATCGCCCCACCCACACATTTCGTCCCTGTTGGTCTGGTTAGACCGTTTCCTGCCCGCATCCCTCTCGATCCAGACGCCGGAGCGATGGCGCATTGTCGCCGGCGCGGCCATCGGCATCCTGTTCACTGCCGCGGCGAGCAAGTGGTTGGCACCGATGGGAGCCGTTACCTGGTTGGTCGCACCCATCGGAGCGAGCGCAGTACTGGTGTTTGCATTGCCTTCCAGTCCACTGGCGCAGCCCTGGGCCGTGGTGGGTGGCAACACGCTGTCAGCCCTGGTGGGAACCGCCTGTGCGCTCGTGTTTCCGGACACAGTAGTAGCTGCCGGATTGGCGGTGTCCCTGGCCATCGGGGCCATGATGTACCTGCGCTGCCTGCACCCGCCTGGCGGCGCTGCAGCGCTGCTGGTGGCGTTGGGGCATAACGAATCCTGGGCATTTGCGGCGTTTCCCGTTTTCACCAACTCGCTGTTGCTGGTGTGTGCAGGGCTGGTTTTCAACACCCTCACCGGTCGCGCCTACCCCCACAAGGCCGCCATGCAAAAGGAGTCTGCACTGCCCACCCATTCCAACCGTTTCACGCGGGCCGATCTGGATACCGCGCTGGAGCATTACAACCAGGTGATGGACGTTGACCCGGACGATCTGGTGGAATTGTTGCAATATGCGGAGGCTGCGGCCTACAAACGCACACTGGGTGAACTGCGGTGCAAAGACATCATGACCACCCATCCGCAGGTGGTCGAGTTTGGAACGGGGCTCAGTGAAGCGTGGACGTTGATGCGCAAGTGCAAGGTCAAGGCGCTGCCGGTGGTGGACCGCGCACGCCGGGTGGTCGGCATCGTCACGGTGGCTGATTTTTTGCGCCACGCCCGCATGGATGAACACCAGGGACTGGCCGACCGGTTGCAAAACATGTTGCGACCGTCCGGTCTGGTGCACACCGACAGGCCTGAGGTTGTCGGCCAGATCATGACCCGCAAGGTGCGTGTTGCCAGCGCAGACCGCCATGCTGTCGAATTGCTGCCCCTGTTCTCAGAGGCCGGTCACCACCACCTGCCCATCATTGATCATGAGAACCGGCTGGTTGGCATTCTGACCCAGTCGGATCTGGTGCGCTCGCTCAGCAAGGCTGTCCAACCCTGATTTTCGGCAGTGATATATGAAGATATTGGCCGTAGCCCCCGGTTTAACTCGATAGTCTGCTCTTAAAAAGATAGCTATTTTGCCATTTCAAGCGCCGTGGCCGAAAACGACAGCGTGTAGGTGCCGCTGCTTGCACCCGGTTGCGCGCCCAGGCGCGCGAGGGATTCCGGGCTCAGTGACGCCGCCGCCAGTACCTGCAGCGCACCCAGGTCGTAGCCCACCACCACCAGCACCCAGTCGGCGAACCGGTCACTGCCCCGGATTTTCTGCTCCGTGGTCTGGGCAATGACCGGTGCTTCATGGCGCAGCAGGTGGGCGCCCACGCAGCCCGGCTGGTCAACCAGCGGAGCCAGTGTGGTTTGCAGGGCCGCCAGCAACGCGGCGTCGGCACCCGGTGCTGGCGACAGACGTATGACCAGTGCGTGGCGCGCCACATTGCCGCCAAAGGAGGCCAGCACATGGCATTGGCTGCGCACCATGTTGCGGTGGTGCGGCATCATTTTTGTGGACCATGGCGACGGCGCGTTCAGGTGCGCCAGGTAGCGGGGTGACGACAGTGTGGCGTGGGCATCCAGCTCGTACATTTGGAACACACCTTCACCACCGTCGGCACTGCTCCAGCGGGTGGCGCGTGCAAAGCCGGGAATGGCCAGCCGCTCGCGGAAGTGTTCGTGGGAGTGCCAGTCCTGGAACTCGGCATTCACCTCCGGCGCCATGTCCCACCACATGGCCAATGCGGCCTGTCCTAGTAATGCCATGTAATTCCTTTCATGCCTTGCCCAATGGGGGCCTGCCAAACATACCCGATGCATTGCTGATCGGTCCCAGCTCGGCCGCCGCTTCCAGCAGGGCGGGGGCCAGCGCGTACATGCGCTCCTTGGTCAGCCGTATGCGGGGGCCGGCGATGCTGATGACACCAATAGCTTCCTTGCGCCGCATCACCGGGGCCGCAATGGCCGTCATGCCCGGTGCAAACACCTCGTCAATCATGGCGTAGCCGCGCACGCGTGCCGCATGCAAAAAGCCCAGCAGGGCCTTCACCGTAGTGGGCGCATGCGGACCATACACCTCGGGTGTTCCAAAACCCTGTTTGCTGACCAGCTCCAGTGCCCGCTCATCACTCATGGTCAGCAGCCAGGCGTGGCCCGAGGCGGTGCACGACAGGTGGGCCAGCGACCCCATGTCGGGGTCGTAGCGCAGTCCCTTGCGCATGCCCTGGGCCTTGGCCACCCAGGTCAGCCGGTCGTCATCCACGATGGACAGGCGCACCAGCTCGCCCGACGCGGCGGCCAGCCGCTCCAGCAGCGGTTCGGCCACGTCAACGATGCCGGCCCCGCTCAGATAACCCAGGCCGAGCGAAACGATTTTGGTGGTCAGCAGGTAGTCGCCTTGCTGGCGGATCTGGCGAACATAACCCCGCTGCACCAGCTCGCCCAGCAGGCGGTGGCAGGCACTCAGGGGGATGTTCAGTTCTGTGGCCAAAAGTGCCAGCGGCAGGCCGCCGGGGTGGGCAGCCAGTTGCTCCAGTATCGAAAGTCCGCGGTCCAAGGCTGTACTCAAAACAGGGCTCCGGTTTTATATGGTGGCATGAGTTTCCAACTTGGAAACTGTTTCTCCACCAACTCCAAGAATACAGGCTTGAAGCGGAGCCCGTGTCTCCCTTCCCGAAAAATTTACAGGAGACAACCCCATGCGCAAATTTCTATTGACCAGCCTCGCCGCACTCTGCGTTGCCATGGCACCAGGTGCCAACGCCCAGGACATCCAGGAACGCACGATCAAGTTCGGCCACCTGAACAACGCCGACCACCCGGTGAGCTTTGGTGTCAAACGCTTCAGCGAGCTGGTGGCTGCAAAGAGCGGCGGCAAGATGAAGGTGCAGGAGTTCCCGGCCTCCACGCTGGGTAATGAGCTGCAGCAGCAATCTGCACTGCAGGGCGGTGTGCAGGAAATGTCTGCACCGGCCACTACGTCGCTGGCCGGCATCATCAAGGAGTTTGGCCTGCTGGACTTCCCGTTTGCCGTGGCCAACTTTGCCCAGGCGGACGCGCTGCTGGACGGCCCGCTGGGCCAGGCGCTAATTGCCAAACTGCCCGAAAAAGGCCTGGTCGCGTTGGGTTACTGGGACCTGGGCTTTCGCAATGTCACCAACAGCAAACGCCCCATTACCAAGCCGGAAGACCTGGACGGTCTGAAGATCCGTGTCATCCCCAACCCGGTGTTCCTGGACACGTTCAAGGCCTTCAATGCCAACCCCGTGCCCATGCCATTTGCCGAGCTGTACAACGCGCTGGAGTCCAGGGCCGTGGATGGCCAGGAAAACCCGTTTGCCGTGATCCAGTCCAACAAGTTCTTTGAAGTGCAAAAGTACGTTAGCGCCACCAACCATGTCTACGCGGCCAACATCGTGCTGGTCAGCAAACGTTTCTGGGACAAGCTGTCGGCGGCCGAGAAAAAGGTCATGAACGACGCCGCGCATGAAACCCGCGACTACCAGCGCCAGGTCAGCCGCGCAGCCGCGCAAAAGGCGGTTGGCGAGCTGCAGGCCAAAGGCATGCTCTTTAACGAGTTGTCTACCGCAGAGCAGGGCCGTATGCGCCAGGTAGCCAAGGCCGTCACCAACAAGTTCATGGCCAGCTACGACCCGGCCACGACCACGCTGTATACCAGCGAACTGGCACGCATCCAGAAGTAAAGCCTTATGAAAATTCTCGTATTACACGGGCCCAACCTCAACCTGTTTGGCCGCCGCGAGCCCCACATCTACGGCACCACCACGCTGGCGGAAATCAATGCAAGCCTGCAGGCATTGGCGGTGGAGCTGAAGGTTGAGCTGGAGATCTTCCAGTCCAACCACGAAGGAGCTCTGATCGACAAGATGCATGAAAACATCGACACGGCGCAGGGCGCCCTGGTCAACCCGGCCGGCCTCACGCAACACGGTGTGCCCCTGCACGACGCGATCAAAGCCATGCCATTCCCAATGGTCGAGGTGCATATGAGCAATATCGCTGCGCGCGAAGTGTGGCGCAGCCACTCCATCATTTCGCCGGCTGTCAAAGCCACGGTGCAGGGGTTGGGATGGCGCTCTTACACAGCGGCGTTGCGCGCCCTGGTGGAGACGATCCGGGATACGCAGAAGGCCGGCTGAATGGACAAGCTTCTTCACAACTACTGCCGAGCGCTGGAGGTGGTGATTGCCGCCTGTCTGGCACTGATGGTGCTACTGGTGTTCGGCAACGTGGTGATGCGCTACGTCTTCAATTCCGGGATCCCGATCTCGGAGGAAATGTCGCGCTGGCTCTTTGTCTGGCTTACTTTTTTGGGCGGCATTGTGGCGCTGCGTGAGCATGCCCACCTGGGCACCGAGATCCTGGTGTCCAAACTGAACGCCACCGGCAAGAAGGTGTGCCTGGTGCTGGGTTACGCGCTGATGCTGATGGTGTGCTGGATGCTCTTCGACGGCGCACTGGAACAAACCAAGATCAACTGGGATGTGTCTGCACCGTCCAGCGGTGCCTCTATGGCGTGGTTTTACGGCGTGGGCCTGGTCTTCAGTGTCTCGGCCGCCTGCATTTTGCTGAACGATGTGTTCAAGGTGGTCACCGGTCGGGTCTCGGAAGCAGAGCTCATCATGATCAAGGAATCTGAGGACCAGGCATGACCATCCTGATATTTGTAGGCTCGCTGCTGGCGGCCATGGCCATCGGCATCCCCATTTCGTTTGCGCTGCTGGTGTGTGGGGCCGCGCTGATGTGGAGCCTGAACATGCTGGACGCCCAGATCCTGGCGCAAAACCTGATCAATGGTGCCGACAGCTACCCGCTGCTGGCTGTTCCATTTTTCTTGCTGGCTGGTGAGGTGATGAATGTGGGCGGCTTGTCCAAACGCATCGTTAATGTTGCGCTGTACCTGGTGGGCCATGTCAAGGGCGGCTTGGGTTACGTCACCATTGTGGCTGCCTGTTTGCTGGCTGCTTTGTCCGGCTCGGCTATTGCCGATGCAGCGGCGCTGTCTACCCTGTTGCTGCCCATGATGGTGGCAGCCGGCCATGACAAGGCACGGTCTGCCGGGTTGATTGCGTCGGCCGGAATTGTTGCGCCGGTGTTTCCGCCCAGCATTGGGTTTGTGGTGTTTGGGGTTGCAGCCAATGTGTCCATCTCCAAACTGTTTTTTGCGGGTATCTTCCCCGGCCTCATGCTGGCGGCCTCGATCTGGGTTGTCTGGTGGTATCTGGCGCGCAGCGAAAACATCCCCTCACCGCCGCGCAAGAGCTTCAAGGAGGTGTTGGGCGCCATCCGCGAGGCCTTCTGGGCGCTGGTGCTGCCGTTCATCATCATCATCGGTCTGAAGATGGGCGTTTTCACGCCTACCGAAGCGGGCGTTGTTGCGGCCGTTTATGCGCTGTTTGTGTCCACGGTTGTGTACAAGGAGCTGGCGTTCTCGAAGGTGTTTCGTGTATTTGTGGCAGCGGCACGCACCAGCGCCATCGTCATGTTTTTGGTGGCGGCGGCCGCCGTCAGTGCCTGGTTGATCACGGTGGCCAACATACCGGCACAGGTGGTGGTTCTGCTGCAGCCCTTGCTCGAAAGCCCCAAGTTGCTGATGTTCGCCATCATGCTGCTGGTCATGCTGGTGGGAACAGCGATGGACATGACTCCCACCATCCTGATCCTGACGCCGGTGTTGATGCCGCTGGTCCATGCCGCCGGTATAGACCCGGTCTATTTCGGCGTGTTGTTCATGATCAACAATGCCATTGGGCTCATTACCCCGCCAGTGGGGGTGGTACTCAACACGGTGGCGGGGGTCGGCAAGGTGAGTATGGACGCAGTGACACGCGGCGTCATTCCCTTCATGATCGCCCAGTTCACCGTGATGTTTCTGATGGTGGTGTTCCCCAAGTTGGTGACGGTGCCGGCGCGCTGGTTTTACTAGCCCTGCGGCCTGCCACGGCGACGGCCAGCGCAAGCACGATCAGCCCAGTCGCAGCGGCAAAAGTGACCCGCATCCCGTTGGCCACTGCTTCTCGGTGCGCCGTGGTGACGTCATTCGCCGCGGACGCCCATGCAAACACCGCACCCATGGCGGATGCACCGGTGATCAGCCCCAGGTTGCGTGACAGGTTGAGCATGCCGGAGATGACGCCCCGCTGGTCCGCCGGAACATTGGCCATGGTGGCAGTGTTGTTAGCCGTCTGGAACAGGGCATAACCGATGGTGAGGGCCACGATGGGTGTGGTGTAACCGGGGATGCCGAGCGCCATGGGCGCCATGCAGAAAAACAAAGCGCCCACCGCCATGGCGACCAGGCCCACCACGGTGATGTGGGGGGCGCCAAAACGGTCGACCAATCGCCCAGCGGGCACGCCCGTCAACGCGGCTGCAACGGGACCCACCGACAAAACCAGTCCGACCAGCGCGGCGTCCAACCCGAGTGCACGTGAGAGATAAAACGGCCCCACCACCAGTGTCGCCATCACCACGGTTGAGACGAGTGTGCTGTTGGCCAGGCTCGCGCTGAAGCGTGCATCGCGCAACATTGCCAAGCTGATCAGAGGTGAAGCCGTTTTCGACTCAACCAGTACGAACAGGCCGGTGCCCAAGGCCGCCGCCAACAGCAGCGTCCCGTTGAGGACGCCGAAGCCAACGCCGTGCCCATCGGGATGGCGCATGGTCATGGCAAGTGCATAGGCAGCCAGCGTCAAGGCGAGCAGCAGCGTACCCATGGCGTCAAAGCCCGCGCCCGCCTTGTTCAACGTCGGGCGATCAGCGGGCAGGTAGCGGTAGGCGAGTAGAAAAGCCAGCAGGCCCAGCGGCGCATTGACAAGGAAGATGGCCTGCCAACCGATTCCTGCGATCAACACACCACCCAACGACGGCCCTAGCGCGGTGCCTACGGCCGACATGGTGCCCAGCAGCCCCATGGCACTGCCCGTCTTCTCCTTGGGGACCGTCTCACCAACAAAGGCCAGGGTCAGGGCCATCATGGTGGCGGCCCCAAGGCCCTGCACCACCCGGGCGGCAACCAGCAGCCACAGGGTTGGCGCGGTTGCGCACAGGATGGAGGCCAGCGTGAACAATGCAATGCCTGCCAGCAGCAATCGACGACGGCCCACCAGATCACCAAGCCGCCCGACGCTGACGATCAGCGTGGTGATGGCCAGCAGATAGGCCAGCACGACCCACTGGACGTGCTGAAAGCTGGCGTTGAACACCTGCGCCAAAGTTGGCAGGCCCACGTTGGCAATGCTGGTGCCCAGAGAGGACAGCAGCATGGATAACGAAAGACTGGCGAGCGCCGCGAAGGGACTTGTGGTGTGTGTATTGGGCATGCCGGGAGCGTAGGTCTTTGCCAAACAAAGCGGAAGACGCAGCATTTGCAATATATTCGTGCATAAAACGCCATGTCACTACCCGATCTCAACCTGTTAATCACCCTGGATGTGCTGTTGCAAGAGGGCAGTGTGGCCGGCGCCGCCCGGCGTCTGCGGCTCAGCCCCTCGGCCATGAGCCGCGCATTGGCCCGCCTGCGGGAGACCACGGGCGACCCGCTGCTGGTGCGCGCTGGCCGCGGCTTGGTGCCCACGCCCCGGGCGATGGCACTGCGCGAGCAGGTGGGCCAACTGGTGCAAGACGCCTCCATCGCACTGCGCCCGGCTGAGACCATCCAGTTGCAGCAACTGGCGCGAACCTTCACGATTCGGACCCGAGAAGGTTTTGTGGAGAACTTTGGCGCCGATCTCATCGCGCGTGTAGCCCGCGAGGCCCCCGGTGTTCGCTTGTGTTTTGTGCAAAAAATGGACAAGGACAGCGGGCCCCTGCGCGATGGCTCGGTCGACCTGGAGACCGGTGTTGTGGGAGATGCCGAAGGCCCCGAGGTGCGAACGCAGGCTTTGTTTCGGGACCGTTTTGTGGTGGTCGTGCGCATGGGCCATGCACTGGGCCTGGGCGAGGTGACGCCCGCGCGGTATGCGGCGGGTGGTCATGTCGCGGTGTCCCGGCATGGACAGAATAAGGTCGATGACAGAGGCCAGATTGACGAAGCCCTGCACGTTTTGGGGCTGGAGCGTGCCATTGTTACCACCGTTGGCGGCTTTGCGAGCGCGCTGGCGCTGGCCAAAGCCTCGGATCTGGTTGCCACCGTTCCCGAGCGGCACACCGGCAACCTGCGTGCCGGCATGCACAGCTTTTCGCTGCCGCTGGACATACCCGCATTTACGGTGTCACTGCTGTGGCATCCCCGCATGCAGGCCGACCCGGCGCACCGCTGGCTGCGCGGCTGTATCCGGGAAGTCTGTGGGGATGGATTCGCAATGTAAAATCGCCGCCCCATCATCCGATGGCGATGCGTTGACCCCCGGACCCCCTATCTATGACGCGAGCCTTGACGCGTACAAACTTCCATAGCTCCCAACTCATCCGTACCCTCGCCGACCTGGCTGTTTTAGAAACTACCGGGCCCGCGGCCGCCTTTGGTGAAAAACTGGGGCTGTGGATTGATTTTGCGGACGCTATTACCCTGACGGGTGTAGTCAATACCAGCACCCTGGACGCGCCATCTGCCGTGCAGGCCGTGGTGGGACCATCCGTGGCTGACGAGTTTGCCAAGTCACGGGCCGGTCTTGAGGCAGCGATTACCAAAAGCAGTTCACCCAACACGGGGCGGACACGGGCCGAGCTGAGTTTGCCGACGCTGGACGCGCCGCTGGAAGACCCCAAGGCCTACGCACCCCTGCGCCGCTACCACCTGGCGCACCAGCGCGACATGGAAAACAGCGTGCGACTGTTGCGCGCCAGGGTGCGGGATGGTGTTGCAGCAACTGCACCCCATCTCCTGCAACTGGTGGCGCTGGACGCAGCCTTTGAGGGCATCCTGATCGAACGCGAAGCACGTCTGCTGTCGACCATTCCGTCCTTGATGGAAAAACGTTTTAACCAGCTGCGCAAGGCCTATTTGCAAACGCAACCCGCTGACGACAAACCTGCGCTGTGGATGAAGCCCGGCGCCTGGCTGGCGCGCTTCTGCACTGAACTGCAAACCGTGCTGCTGGCCGAGCTGGACCTGCGCCTGCAACCCGCCGTGGGCCTGCTCGAAGCACTGCACAACCAAACAACACCAGAACACGTATGAACAAACAACTTTTTGCCGGTGCTTTTGCACTCGGTGTCATGGCCGTTGTGTGGGTAGCCGCCGGATTCGTCGCCTCGGCCAACATGCTGGCCCTGCTGATGACGGTGGTCATTGCCGCGGTGTATGCCTTTGGCGCGCTGGAGCTGCAGCGCTTCCGCCAGGCCACCGCGGGCTTGGTATCCGCGTTGGCCGCTATCCCCTCCGAGTTGCACAACCTGGGTGACTGGCTCAGCCGGGTGCCTGCACCTCTGCAAAACACGGTGCGCTTGCGTGTTGAAGGTGAGCGTGTGGGCTTGCCCGGCCCCGCGCTGACACCGTATCTGGTAGGGCTGCTGGTGATGCTGGGCATGCTGGGCACCTTCTTGGGCATGGTGGTCACGCTCAATGGGGCCGTGTTTGCGCTGGAAAGCACAACCGATTTGCAAGCCATACGTTCCGCATTTGCAGCACCCATAAAGGGCCTGGGCCTGTCGTTTGGCACATCCGTGGCGGGTGTTGCCACCTCGGCCATGCTGGGCCTGATGTCAGCCATCTGCCGGCGTGAACGCATGGTGGCCGCGCAACTACTGGACACTGCCATTGCCTCGACACTGCGCGGTTTTTCCTTGACACACCAGCGCCAGGAAACCTACAAGGCCCTGCAACAGCAGTCGCTTGCACTGCCGGCGGTGGTCAACCAGATGCAGACCATGATGGAGCAGATGGAGAGCATGAGCCGCCAGTTGAACGAGCGGCTGCTGAGCAACCAGCAGGCCTTCCACAGCGATGTCAAAGTCGTCTATACCGAGTTGGCCAGCTCGGTGGGCCAATCACTGCGCGACAGCCTGAGTGAAAGTGCCCACGCGGTGGGTGCCAGCATCAAACCCGTTTTCGAGGCAACGATGGCTGGCATTGCCAACGAAGCACACACCATGCACACCCGCCTGGTGGACACCACGCAGACCCAACTGGATGGTGTGTCGGCCCGGTTCAGCACGGTCGCTGCGACCGTGACGGATGGATGGACGGCAGCGCTGGCCAACCAGGAGCACACGCATGCAGCCCTGGTCTCAGGCTTGGGCCAATCGCTGGATACGTTCGGCCAGACGCTGGAGCAACGCTCTGCCGCCCACCTGGGTGCCATGCAATCGGCCTATGCCACGCTGCTGGCGGACCATACATCTGGTGACCGCCAGCGCCTGGATGCGTGGATGGGCTCGCTGGAGGCCATCGCCGACCACACGCAGGCCAGTGCCGGCAAGACCCTGGACGGTATTGCTGGCCTCGTTGCCAGTTCAGAAGAGCTGGTGCGCTCCCGCATCACCAGCGAGGCCGACTGGGCCCAGCAGCACAAAGAACACATGGACCAGGCTGTCAGCGCAGTGCGCACCGAACTGGCGGCACTGCGTGACGAAGAGGCTTTGCGTGGCAAGGCCGCGGTCGAGCGCCTGGGTGAACTACAAACCGCGTTGACCGGCCATCTGACGACCCTGGGCACCGCGCTGGAAGACCCCATCACCCGCCTGATCGAAACCGCATCCGAAGCACCCCGTGCTGCGGCCGAGGTGATAGGTAAACTGCGCCAGGAAGTGTCCAGCAGCGCTGCGCGGGACAACGAACTGCTGGAAGAGCGTGGCCGCATCATGGCCACACTGGGTTCGCTGCTGGAGGCCATCAACCATGCATCCGTAGAGCAACGCGCCGTCATCGATTCACTGGTGGCGTCTTCGGCGCTGGCGCTGACCCAGGCCGGCAGCCAGTTCGCTGAAAAGGTGGACGCAGAGGCCATCAAGCTCGCCGATATTGCAGCCAATGTGACCGGCAGCGCGGTCGAGGTGTCGGCCCTGAGCGAGTCCTTCAGTTTTGCCGTGAAGTCATTCAACGACGCCAACGAAAAGCTGATTGCCAACCTGCAGCGCATCGAGAGTGCCATGGACAAGTCCATGGCCCGCAGCGACGAACAATTGGCTTACTACGTGGGCCAGGCGCGCGAAATCATTGACCTGAGCATCCTCTCGCAAAAGGAAGTGTTTGAAGAGTTGCGCCAGCTGCCCGCCAAGCAGGCAGTGGTTGCGGAAGAGGTTGCATAAAGATGGAAGACATTGACGCGGGCATGGAGCAAACGGCGCCGGTATGGGCCGTTTTTGGCGACCTGATGTCGGGTCTGCTGGGCGCCTTTGTGCTGCTGCTGGTCGGTGTGTTGATCGTCCATTTGCAGCTGGTGACACACCTCGAAGACGAGGTGAAAAAGCGCCAGGTGGAAGAGCAGCGCCGCATGACACTGGAGAAGGCCCTGGCAGTGCCCCTGTCCACCGGGCGTATCACGCTGACCAACGGGCGCATTGGCATCAGCGGCCGTGTGCTGTTTGCGATGAACTCCGACCAGTTGCAGCCCGAGGGTTTGCAACTGCTCAGCAGCCTGGTGGTGCCACTGAAGTCGTACCTGACCGCCCGCGACGAACTACTGATGATCAGCGGGTTTACCGACAACAAATCCATACGCGGTGGCAAGAGCCAGTTTGAGGACAACTGGGAGCTGTCGGCCCAGCGGGCCCTGACGGTGACCCGCGCGCTGATAGCCGAGGGCATGCCCTCCAGCATGGTGTTTGCGGCGGCCTTTGGTGCGGAGCAGCCCATAACGCCCAATGTGGATGACAAGTCACGCGCGCAGAACCGGCGGGTGGAAATGGCGCCGGTGCCCAAGGCCATCCATACCAAAACACCGCTTCCATGATGACCGCAGAGGGCCTTGGCGACGCGCACCCGGTTGTTGACGCTTTGCGGCTGCAGGGTGCGCACCGGTTTGACCCGGTGCGCTTCCATTACCTGGAAGTGCTGGCCCAGCGTGCCAGCACACACGAAGGCAGCGTCAAACGCATTCTGGACGGAAAGCTGGAGGCAGCCGCTGCGGCTTTGCGCGAGCGTATGGCGCAATCCTCCGTCGTCGCGCAGATTACCGCCGCACCAGCAGAAACCGCGCAGCGCGAGACCCTGGGCGACCTTTTGCGTTACATGGCTGAACACGCAGCCACGCACACCCAGGACAAGCCGGGCAACCGCGTGGCGACGTCGTTTGCTCCACGTGCCGAGCTGAAGTCCGTCACCTATTTTCGCAGCACCTGGTCACGACTGAGTGCAGAGAAGGAGGTGGCCAAGGCGCTGGAACTGGCCCCTAAGAATGCTGGCCCCATCAATTCCCATGTGGTGGCACTGCGCGCGCTGGCGCTGATGCGCGATACCGCGCCGGACTACCTGAACCGTTTCATGACCTATGTGGACACACTGTTGAGCCTGGACCAGGGTGAAAAGGCTGCAGTGCCTACGACCAAGGCGCCACGCGCCGCCAAGTCCAAAACCAAAAACTGAAGCGTATCAACGCCGGTTGTGGCTACCGTGCTTCCGCGGGCGATTTATCACCCAGGTACTCAAATTCCACCAGGCTGTCGTCGGGCCAGCTGCTGTCACCCAGCGGCAAGATGTAGGTGCGATCCAGCAGCACCTCGCAATCGCAGTAAGACAGGTTGTCCTGCATGCCGGGGTCGCCGCTGGCCTGGGCGTAAAGCTGCGCATGCGTCCAGATGCGTTTACGCGCACCGTCAACCAGCGCCACACTGCGCAAGGGCTTGTCGGCAAAGAACAGGTACAGCGGTTCCTGCTTGTCGCAGTAGGCCGGGGTGTCGACAAGCGCACTGACCAGTTTGCCCAGGAGCGAGGAACTGTTAGAAATCAGGCCGGCTTCCATGCCCACGCGACATTCCAGCCGCAGGTCGCCCAACCGACGGATATGGGGTGGCAGACCTGGTGTTCGGATGTCGGTACGCCAGGTCATCGTTAATTTTCTGCGGTTGGGCACGACCTGCGCGTCCTGGTCGTAAGCCTGTCCATCGCGCGGCAGCTCAAACGTGTGGTCTGCGGCGATCGGCAGTGTGTAGTCGACCGTTTCGCCGATCACCGCCAGCGTGACCGTGTTCATGTCGGTGCCATGTTTGCGTGGCAGGAGTTTGAAGCGCAGCGTGGCCAGCGGGGCCAAGCTGTTTTCCCGCTGAAACAGGTCCACGCCTTTGACCATTTTGCGGTAGGACTTTTCGACCGGGTTTGGGTTGGCCTTTGCGGACACCGTGACCGCGGGGATTTGTGTTGCAGGCGGTGCCGTCTGCGCGCCAGCCCCGGCGCACAGCACAGTTAGCATCCAAGCACCCAAGCGGCGTTCGGGCAGGCGGAAGTGTGGATCAGGCAGCGTGAACATGGTGGTTGTATTGCACCTTGCCGCGCAAGGGTGCTGCCGGCTGTGCGCTTGCGCACACAACCCCGTCTACCGTTCAACTTAGCCCGCCCAGGCTTGCGTGGCCGTCAGCAGCGCGCTGACCATCAGCATACTGCCCATGGTGCGGGCGATCAGGCTTTGGCGTGTCCGTATCACCTCACGGGTGCGCACGGCCAGTGCTGCAACCGTGCCGTAGACGACGATTTGTGTGCCAATGGTGATCAGAGCCATCGCCAGCGTTTGCGCCAGCAGCGAACGTGTATCGCCGCGCAAGAAAGCGGGGAACAGCGCGAACGTGAAGGCGTAGGCCTTGGGGTTGAGCAGGCAGGTGGTGACGGCGCGCCGGTAAATCGCGCCACTGGACGGCAAGGCCACCGGTTCTCCCGACGGTGCCGCATCGGCACTGCGCCAGATGCTCCAGCCTATCCACAGCAGGTACAGCGTGCCCAGCACCAGCATGACACGAAACAGTTGCGGAAACACCAGCATCAGTGCCGCCATCCCGGTGGCACCCACGACCACGTGGATGGCCCCCCCGCTGGCAATGCCCAGCACGGAGCTGATGGCGCCACGGCGGCCCGCCGACAGGCTGCTCGCCATCACATAGGCCATGTCCATGCCTGGCAGCAGGATGACGGCGAGTACCGCCAGGAAATAAAGCCAGAGATCGGGTGCCATAGGGTTTGTCCATTCATGCAAGAAGAAGATGGACAAAGTCTAGGTTTGATACAGGTCGAAACGTGGCCTATATCAAACCCTTTGCACGGTCAGTTCTGGATCATCAGTTCCGCCTCGGTCCGCAGCCAGCGCACAAAGTCCTGCGCATCGGGGTTGGCCGCCGCTCCGGCGGACGTTGCGATGAAGTAGCCACGCCGTGATGTGGCCAGCCCCTGGAATGGCGCAACCAGGCGCCCGTCGCGCAGCAACTCACCCAGCAGTGGCATGCGCCCAATCACCACGCCCTGGCCGGCCACCGCAGCCGCCACTGCGTCGGCGTACTGGGTGAAACGCATGGTGCTTTTCATGTGGAGATCTGACAGGCCCATGATCTCGAACCAGGGCGACCAGTCGGCCGTCAGGGCCATGCCTTGTGGGGTGTCCACCGCCAGCAGCGTGTGGTGCTGCAGATCGTCGGCGCTCTTGAGCGGGTGGGGCCCGCCGCTGGCGAGCTTGGGCGCACACACCGGCAACACGGATTCTTCAAACAGGGGTTGACCCACCCCCTTGGCCATGGGGGTGAAACGCACCGCCACATCGATGCGGCTGCGGTCCAGGTCCAGCACCTCCATGGTGGCTGATACGCGCACGTCGACACCGGGGTGGTTGGCCGTGAACTTGGCCAGCCGTGGGATGAGCCACAGCGACGCAAAGCCCGGTGTTGTGGTGATGGCGACCTGGCGCATCTGGGTGGTGGCGGTTGCACGCACACGGGCCGTGGCATCACGCAGTCGCTCCAGGCTGTCTACCGCGGCGCGAAACATGACGCTGCCCGCTTCGGTCAGGGCCAGTGCGCGGTGACGGCGCTCAAACAAGGGCACACCCAGGTCCGCCTCCAGCATCTGGATCTGGCGGCTGACGGCGGACTGGGTCAGCGCCAGTTCGTCACCCGCCAGGGTGAAGCTGAGGTGGCGCGCGGCTGCTTCAAAGCTGCGCAACAGCTCCAGCCGGGGCAGTTCCGCACGGGTAATAGCGCTGCCCCGCGGTGCGGTCGTGGTGGTGTTCGCATTCCGTGGGTGCATGCAATGGATTCCAATTCACCGTTTGAAACAGAGAGGTTGCGCCAGTATATTCATTCCCATGTTGCATGTAAAAGGAGCCACCATGAACACCCAAAGCAAACACTTTGACCTGAACCTGGAACGCAGTGCCATGTTCAATCTGCCCGACGCTGCCGGCGTGCAAATCGTCTGCCGCGACGGCACGGTGTGGATCACCCTGGACAACGATCAGCGTGACTACGTACTCGAAGCGGGTGATAGTTTCACCAATGCCGAGCACAAAAGGGCGTTGATCTACGCCATGCGCCCGTCCAGCATTGGCGTGACATCGGGCCTGGCGCAGCAGCCCTTGGCCCCAGGACACAAGGCCTCAGCGCCTCACGGCCTGGTGCTGGAGCAGGTGTTTGCCTGAGGGTGAGGCGGGGAAATGGGATAGCAGTTACCATGGCCCGCCGCGACTGAGCGGCAACCATTCTGAGGACACTTTCCCATGACCATTTCCATGTACCAGGCCAGCGTGCCCCGTTTCGTCAACATCCTGGGCAATCTGTCCAATATCCTGGACAAGGCCCAGGCCCACGTGGACGCCAAGAAGCTGAGCGACAGCAGCCTCACAGCCTTCCGTTTGTTTCCCGACATGCTGCCCATGACCACCCAGGTGCAGATCGCCTGCGACACGGCCAAGGGTGTGGTGGCCCGTCTGGCCGGAGTGGATATTCCGGCGTTTGAAGACAACGAGAAAACGATTGCCGAATTGAAGGCGCGTGTGGCCAAGACCATCGCCTTCATTCAGACCTTCACACCGGAACAGATCGATGGCACCGAGGACAAGGCCATCGTCACCAAGCGTGGCGAGAAGGAAACCCATTACAAGGGCATGCAATTCCTGCTGGGCCACGCCATTCCCAACTTCTACTTCCACATCACCACGGCGTACAGCATCCTGCGCCACAACGGTGTGGAAATCGGCAAGCGCGATTTTCTCGGCAACCCTTAATAGCAAGCCTTCAAGCGGGGCGGAGGCTGGGCGGCAGAGCGTTCTGCTCCGTGTCCCCCGCCCGCTGCGCGGGCT
>JAZKDY010000141.1:0-49032 GCA_040387325.1 Pseudomonadota bacterium
CGTGATGCCTTTGCGCTCGGTCATCTGGTGGTAGGTCTGCCAGAAGTCGCGGTAGCGGTGGTCCTGCTCCACGTTGACCACGTTGTAGTCCACGCCTTCCTTCAGACGCAGGCCAAATTTCTCGATCCGCTCGGCAATCACGGTTGGACGGCCAATCAAGGTCGGCAATGCAATGCCCTCGTCCACGACGATTTGAGCGGCCCGCAGGATGCGCTCTTCTTCGCCTTCGGCATAGGCCACGCGTTTCTTCAGGGCCTTCTTGGCGGCCGTGAAGATGGGCTTCATCGTGGTGCCAGACGCGTAGACAAAACTCTGCAGCCGCTCGCGGTAGGCGTCCATGTCTGCAATCGGGCGCAAGGCCACTCCGCTGTCGGCAGCCGCCTGGGCCACGGCCGGCGCAATCTTCATCATCAGGCGCGGATCGAATGGTTTGGGAATCAGGTACTCCGGACCAAAGGCCAGTTGCTCACCGGCATAGGCCATGGCCACCACCTCGCTTTGCTCAGCCTGGGCCAGGTCTGCAATGGCGTGGACGGCGGCAATTTCCATCTCCACCGTGATCGTGGACGCACCCGCATCCAGCGCACCGCGGAAGATGTAGGGAAAGCACAGCACGTTGTTGACCTGGTTGGGGTAATCCGTGCGGCCGGTGGCCATGATGGCATCGTCGCGCACGGCCTTGACTTCCTCGGGCAGGATTTCAGGCGTGGGGTTGGCCAGCGCAAAAATCAGCGGCTTGGCCGCCATGGTCTTGACCATATCGGCCTTGAGCACACCACCGGCGGACAGACCCAGGAAGATGTCGGCATTCACGATGGCTTCGCGCAGGCTGCGTTCACTGGTTTTTTGTGCAAAAACCGCCTTGTCTTCGTCCATCAATTCGACGCGACCCTCGTAAACCAAACCCGCCAGGTCGGTGACCCAGATGTTCTCCCGCGGAATACCCAGCTTGACCAGAAGGCTGAGGCAGGCCAGTGCCGCAGCGCCTGCGCCTGATGTGACCAGCTTGACCTGCTTCGGGTCTTTGCCCACCACCTTGAGGCCATTCAGAATGGCGGCGCCCACACAAATGGCGGTGCCGTGCTGGTCGTCGTGGAAGACCGGTATCTTCATCCGCTCGCGCAGCTTGCGCTCTACGTAAAAACAATCGGGCGCCTTGATGTCTTCCAGGTTGATGCCGCCGAAGGTGGGTTCCAGCGAGGCAATGATGTCGACCAGCTTGTCCAGGTCGTGTTTTTCGTCGATCTCCAGGTCGAACACATCGATACCGGCGAACTTCTTGAACAACACGCCCTTGCCCTCCATGACCGGCTTGGAGGCCAGCGGGCCAATATCGCCCAGGCCCAACACGGCCGTGCCGTTGGTGATGACGGCTACCAGGTTGCCCCGGGCGGTGTACTTGTAGGCGTTGTTGGGATCCTTGACAATTTCTTCGCAAGGGGCTGCTACGCCGGGCGAATAGGCCAGGGCCAGATCGTGCTGGTTGAGCAACTGTTTAGTGGCGCTGACGGCGATTTTCCCCGGCGTTGGAAACTCGTGGTATTCCAGCGCAGCCTGCCGCAATTGGGCACCTTTTTCTGCAGAATTCGAGACCGGTGGCTTGGGAGAAATAGGCGTCTGTTTTGGCATCTTGCATCCTCGGCGGCGCCAGTCCGTGCGAAGAAGGCGCATGGCCCGGTGCCCTGTTATGGGCTTTGCATTGTAGACCTGGGCTGTGTCGCCTGTTCGCAGGTTTCACCCGTATTTGCCACAGTTCAATGCAGAATTGGCATGGACGTATAACGCACTCCGGGCAAAATGTTCATAAACGAAAAGTGCCTGCAGCCCCCGTCGTATATCATGAATTAGCTATTAATTTAATAGCTAATTGATTCGTACATTGCTGCGTTGACGGGCTACGGCCCATTAGCGCACACGTATCGGCCGCGACGCGCGCAACCTGGGTCGGTGTGGGCATTCATCTGGTGTTGACCTGTGTGCAGACCGGGGTCAGCGTATGCGCCAAGTCCCAAGCGTTACTCGATACGCCGGCCCGTGCGCTCCAGGCGCGGCAGCCAATCGTCCTTGATGGCGGCCGACACGACGATATGGTGGGCCTTGCCTATCAGTAGATGGCGTGGCACCACCCCGATATAACGCGAATCGCCGCTGTTGTCGCGGTTATCACCCAGAAAAAAGTAACTGTCCTTGGGAACCACCAGAGGGCCGAAGTTGCGCTTGGCACCCACATACGGCAGAAGCTGCACGGTGCGCTCATTGCCAGCCACTCGTTCCCTTATCTGCAGCGCCGGTGTGGTGCTGCCGTTGTCCAGTGGCTCGGTCGTGGCATCGGGTGCTGAATACTCCGCCACTGCGCCATTGATGGTGAGCACCTCGTTGCGCATCTCCACCACATCACCGGGCAGCGCAACCAGGCGCTTTATCAGGCGAATGCCGTCCGTGGGGGATGTGAAAGTGATGACGTCACCCCGCTCGGGATTGCCAATGCGGAACAGCGCCACATCACTGAGCGGGAGTTTGAAGTCGTAGGCCACCCGGTTCACCAGAACCACATCGCCCTCCAGGATGTTGGGCCGCATGGAGCCTGACGGTATGGGGTTCCAGTCAGCAATGGCGAGCCGGAAGAAACCAAAACACAGCAAGAAGGCGATGAATCCGCGGTTCTGCTTCAGGTAATTGATCAAGGGTTGCTCCTGCAGACGGCGCTGGCGGGGTGGTGTGAACGACTCAGGCGCGGCGGCTGGAGATGACCACCGTCTCCAAAGTCACAGCGCGGGGTGTGATCTGGGTTTTGGCCAGTTGGGTGCTCGCGTCGATGCTCTTCTGTGCGTTGTTTGCGACGTGGTCAAAACCCATCAACATGCTGCCGTGGAGCACTGCGAATGCCGCAGCGGCAATGGCGAAAGCGGTGGTGTTGAAACGGTTTGTAGTGGTGAATGTCATGGTTTTACTCCGGTTGGTATTGCGTGCTGGTCTTTGGGACCCGATGACCGAACTGTAGGTTTGCACCCTCGCATTTGCCAGCGGCTTGCGACGGGCTGCGCCAGGGTGCGAAGGAATGTCGAAATTGCGCGCCAAACCGGGTCAAATCACGCCACGTGGTGACGCAGATCGCCTTCCCGCCAACCCGTTCCCCCTGTGTCCGGTCTGTGCCACGGAATCTGCCTTTGGTCGCATGGGGCTGGTGCCGCCAGGGCCGGCCACCTACTCTTGGACCACCAAGACCTGCAACCCACCACAGACTTGGTCACGGCTAGCACCCTGTACCTGATGGTGTGGACATTGAGAAAGTAGAGGAAGTCACCATGACTTTGGCCCAAGAACTGGAAAACCTGGAACAGATGCACAACCGCGGAACCCTGAGCGAGGCAGAGTTTGCGCAGGCCAAGGCGCGTTTGCTGCAAGCACCTGCGGCGGCCGCTGGGTCGCGGTTCAACGCCACGGCGCTCAATGGCCTGCGCCGTTCCCGCTCCGACCAATGGATTGGTGGCGTGTGTGGCGGTTTGGCGCGTTTTACCGGACTGGATGCCTGGCTGTGGCGCCTGTTGTTTGCGCTGATGCTGATACTGGCAGGAACCGGCCTGCTGTTCTACGTGTTGATGTGGATTCTGGTGCCGCAGGAGCCCAGCACTTATCACACGCCCCTATCGTCCAACCCCTGAGTGGGCACGGTTCCTGTGGCCATCACATAGGCTTCAAAAGCCTCCGCCACAACCGGCTTGCTGAACAGATAACCCTGGAACAGGCGGCAGCCGTTTTGCACCAGAAACTGTTGTTGCCCCAGCGTCTCCACGCCTTCGGCAATAACGGCAAAGTGCAGGCTGTCGCCCAAGCCGATCACCATGCGGGCGATGGCTGCGTCATTGCTGTCGGTTAGTATGTCGCGCACAAAAGACTGGTCGATCTTCAACTGGTCCAGTGGCAGACGCTTGAGGTAGTTCAGCGACGAATAACCGGTGCCAAAGTCATCCAGCGAGAAGCCCACTCCCAGGGCCTTCAACTGGTCCATCTTGGTGATGATGTCTTCGATATCGTGCACCAGCGAACTCTCGGTCAGCTCCAGTTTGAGGCGGCTTGGCTGCACCCCGGTGCGCTCGATGATGGATTGCACCTGCTGCACAAAATTGGCCTGCTGGAACTGGCGCACACTGACATTCACCGCCAGTGTCAATGACTCCAGGCCTGGCTTGGTGGACCATTCCACCAACTGTGAACAGGCGGTGCCCAGCACCCAGGCGCCTAGGGGCAAGATTAACCCGGTCTGTTCGGCCAGTGGAATAAATTCGTCGGGTGGCACCAGACCCAGCTTGGGGTGGCGCCAGCGCAGCAGGGCCTCGGCCCCAATCACCTGGCCTTGCGCGGTGACCTGGGGCTGGTAGGTCAGGAAGAACTCGCCACGCATCAGTCCTTTGCGCAGGGCCATTTCCATGGCCGAGTGCTCGGCCAGGTCAGACACCATCACATGAACCAGGGCGTAGATTCCCAAGGCGGAGAAAAAATTGTTGACCCAGGTGCCCCAGACACGCATGCCGTCGGGCAGTGTGTAACCACTGTCCAGCCCGGAGGGCCAACTGGCCAACACCACAAAACCGATGCAGCAAATTCCGGTCA
This sequence comes from Pseudomonadota bacterium, assembly GCA_040387325.1. Classification (GTDB taxonomy): domain Bacteria; phylum Pseudomonadota; class Gammaproteobacteria; order Burkholderiales; family Burkholderiaceae_C; genus Allorhodoferax. The sequence goes on from JAZKDY010000141.1 coordinate 4,612, forward strand.
CGCCAAAACGCATGGCACGTGTGTCGTCACGCAAAAACACCAGGGCAGCAATCGCCAGCACCAGCAGGAAATTGTGGGTGGACCGTGGTGCCTGCACACTGGGCACATCCAGCAACAGACAGACACCACATATAACAATGAACATGCTGATGACCAGCAGGAAAAACGCCATGCGCGTGCGTTTGAAGTTGGTCAACACCGCAATCGTGATGCCCACCGCCAACATGCCCAGATCCATGGCCACAATCGCCCATGCACCCTTGGCGGAGAAAAATGCAGCCCAACCCAGGCCCAGCACGATGAGCAGCGCCGCACCTAACCACAGCGTCATGCGCATGCGCCGCCGGTGCAGCTCTCTGCGCGGCGATCGGCTGGGGGTGTCGGATGGTGTGTGCATGGCGGGGGATCCGCCACAGGCTAATGCCAGCCCCGCACACCGTCAACTGTTTTGCACCACCCGGTGTTGCCAATAGACAAAAAGCGGCGCACCCAGCACCTCCAGCGCCGTGAAGGCGATGAAGGGTGTCAAGGGCAGGCCCATACTGGCCATGGAGACCAAGCGCCCTATGCCGCCCAGGAAAATCATCAGCCACAAAAAGCGGAACAGTACCGTCTGCTCTGTGATGCGCGGCACCAGCCACCAGCTGGCAAGCCCCAGGCCCAGCCACACCCCGGCCAGAAAACGCATATTGCTGTCCAGCGTGGCATCCGCTGGCAGATTCAGACTGGCGTACAGCGGGTCGTGGACACCCATCATCTGCACCAAACCGGTGATGACCGGTACCGTGCCCATCAAGGCACTCACGATTTGCAGTGGGCGTTTGTTCATGGCAGCAGCTCTAAGCCCATACCCATTGCATACAACACATTGGCCAGTGCAATACCGCGTTGGGGCACGCTAAACCAATAACGCTGGGCAAGCGCCAGATACGCCAACAGTACCCCCATGCCCAAGGCCAACAGAAAGGGCGATTGCACCAGCACCGCCCATTGGACCAGCGCCAGATAACCCCACACCAGCGCAAACAACATGGCACCCATGCTGTGGCTGGCATGGAAACCCTTGGCGGCGCGCGCCATCGTGGTCTGCCGGGAGATAACTGGCGAGACCACGCGCAGGGCCTCGGTCACCATCGCATCCCGCGGATCAAACTTGTTGCCATAAAAGGTGAAGACCAGGTGCACACAACCCAACAGTCCAAGCACGGCCGCGCTGGCGAGGATGAAGTACGGGGCGAGAACCATGGCAGCTCCTGTCAAAAGGGAAAAGTCAGATCTGGCTGTGCAATCTTTACGCGGAAAAGATAAGTCTGAATTGTTGCACGCATATCTTTCTCGTGTCAAGATTGGCCCATGAGCCCCGCCGCCAAAAACAAATCCCCGAAACCAGCTCCCAAGAGTTACCACCATGGCAACCTGCGCGAAACCTTGCTGCTGGCGGCGGAGGCCACGCTGACGGAGCGGGGTGTGCAGGGCACCACGCTGCGCGATGTGGCCAAGGCGGCGGGTGTATCCCACGCTGCGCCTTACCACCACTTTGCCAGCCTGAATGACTTGCTGGCCGCCGTCGCCGAGCGGGGGTTTGTCGCGCTGGGCGACGCCATGGAGCACGCCACGGCTACGCCCGACACACGTGAACGCCTGTTGCAGATCGCGCAGGCCTATGTGGGTTGCGCCCGGGCCCAGCCGGCGCGGTTCAGGCTCATGTTCGCGCCCCAGCTGAACCAGGCAGGGCAGTACCCGGAGCTGAAGGCCGCGGCCCACCGCGCCTTTGGTTTTCTGATGGCGGCGGCCTGTGCCCATGATCCAGTCAAGGGGCCGGAACTGGCGCTGTGCGGATGGAGTCTGTCCCATGGACTGAGCAATCTGCTGATAGACGGGGCGTTTGACACATTGCCCACACCGGTGACCGATACGGACGTGCTGGTGCGGCAACTGGCTGCGCGCGCTTTGGGTCCGTTGTAGACGTTTGTGTAGACCACGCGCTGTCCCGTAGACTGCGCTACCAAATTCCAGAAAGCGCAGACAAGCATGAGCGACAGCAGCAGCGACACCAACGCCAAACCCACCACCGACGAGGACAAGAAACGCCAGCGCGAACGTGTTGAGCGCCTTCTGCTGCAGGCCCCACACACCAGCACCGGCAGCGTGACGTTGGACAGCAAGACGACGCTGCACTACACCGCCAGCGCCGGTTTTGTGCCCGTCGTGGCCGACATGTCGGACAGCCACAAGGGTGAACCTGATGCCGCGCTGTTTGTGACCAGCTACACCTTGCAGCGCAAGGGTGTGGCACCCAAGCCGGCCGAGCGGCCCATCCTGTTTGCGTTCAATGGTGGCCCCGGTTCAGCATCGGTCTGGTTGCACCTGGGCGCGCTGGGCCCCAAACGGGTACCCATCAACGACGACGGCAGCATGCCGCCCCCACCCTATGGCGTGGAGGACAACCCACACACGTGGTTCGAACACTTCGACCTGGTGTTTGTGGACCCGCCCCACACCGGTTATTCGCTGACCGCCAGCGAGGCGGCGCGCAAGAAGATGCTCAGCGTAGAGGGCGATGTGGACGCGCTGGCCGAATGCATCCGCGTTTACCTGGGCCGCACGCAGCGCTGGGGTTCACCGGTTTACCTGGCCGGCGAAAGTTATGGCACGACCCGCGGCGCTGCCTTGGCCGACAAGCTGCAGGACATGGGTATTGCGCTGGCCGGTGTCATTCTGGTCAGCTGCGCCATGGACATCCAGACGCTGGAATTTGAAGGCAAGAACGACCTGGCCTACGCGCTGTTTGTGCCCGGCTTTGCGGCGGCCGCCCAGTACCACGGCAAGCTCAAGGGCCCGCTGGGTGAATCCGGCGCCCAGGCACGGGCCGCGGCCGAGTCCTTTGTGCACACCGACTACCTGGGCGCCCTGCACCAGGGCGCGCGCCTGGCACCCGCACAGCGCAACCGCATCGCCAAGCGTTTGTCCGAACTCACGGGTTTGCGCACCGACGTGATTGAAGACAACGACCTGCGCATCTCCGACCAGCTGTTTTTCAGCGAACTCTTGCGCGACCAGGGTCGCATGGTGGGCCGGCTGGAGGCGCGGGTCACCGGGCCCATGGGCGCGCGCAAGTCCCGCGCATGGGAGTTTGACCCTGGCATCGAGGCCATCCTGGGGCCCTACACCATGGCCAGCAACGCGTACATGCGCGAGCAACTGGGCGTGGTCACCGACCAGCGTTACGAGATCCTGAACTTCGACGTCAACAAGTCCTGGAACTGGCTGCAAGGCGAGTCCAAGGGGAACAGCTACACCAGCACCAGCGGTGCCCTGGCGCGTGCCATGCGGCGCAACCCGCATCTGCGGGTGCTGGTGGCCAGCGGTTATTACGACCTGGGCACGCCCTATTCCGCCAGCGACTATTCACTGGCCCGGCTGGACCTGCCGCCCGAAGTCATGGCGCGTATCACCCACCGTTACTACGATGCGGGCCACATGATGTACACCCGTAGCGAAGACCTGAAGAAAATGAAGGCGGACCTCAAGGCCTGGTTGGCTTAGGCAGACGTGCCTTCCCCGTTCGGGATGGGTATGCCCGCCGTGCGGGCCTCGGCCAACAGCGTGGCAAGTTCGGCGGCGGAGTGCACATTGAGGCGGTCAAAAATCTTGCGCCGGTGCTCTTCCACCGTGCGCACACTGAGTTCCATCTTCCAGGCAATGGTCTTGTTCAGCTCGCCCGCGGCCACCAGGGGCATCAGCCGCACCTGCTGGCGCGACAGGCCTTCGATCAGCTGGCGCAAGGCGTCGATGCGTGCCATGCGGCCATGCCACTGCAGCTCCAGTGCCAGCGCATTGCGCATCAACTGCACCAGGGCGTCGTCGGCATACGGCTTTTCGACAAAACTGAACGCACCCTTGGCCATGGCGCCCACCGCCATCGGAATATCGCCATGGCCGCTGAGAAACAGCACCGGCATCCGGCTACCCAGCCCCCGGCTTAACAACGCGTCGTGCACCTGCAGGCCCGACAGCGGCTCCATGCGCACGTCCAGCAGAAAAATACCGCGCAAGGGTGTGGGTGCCGGTGCATCCACCGCGGCCAGGAGTTCCGGGCCGCTGGCATAGGTCAAGACCTGCAGATCGTGCTGGCGCAACAGGAAGGCTATGGATGAGCGTACGCCTTCATCGTCATCACACAGGTAAATGGTGGGTTCCGTCGTCATGGTGTGTCGCCTCGTTTATTGTTTTATCGGGTGGCAGTGAAAAACTGAAGCAGGCGCCACCCCCTGCTGCATCCTGTGCGTGCAAGACTCCGCCGTGCGACTCCAGTATGGAGCGGCAGATGGCCAGGCCCAGCCCTGTGCCCTCTTTCTTCGTGGAGAAAAAGGCCTCGGTCAACGTCTCGATATCGCGCCCGCCCAGGCCCGGGCCGGTGTCGCTCACCGCCACGGTGACCCACCCCTCGGCGTGCCCCAGGGGGGGCTGGTGGCTCAATGATGTGCGCACGGCCACGCTGCGGGGCTGGGGCGTGTGTGCCAGGGCGTCGCAGGCATTGCGCAGCAGGTTGGTGATGACCTGCTCAATGCCGATACGGTCCATGCGCGTCAGTGGCAGGCCTTCATCCAGCTCCAGCGACACGGTGATACCGCCGCGTGTCAGGTCCAGCTTCAGCAGGGCCACCGCGTCGGACACGATGGTGTTGATGGCGCTGGGCTCCATCACCAGCTCGCGGCGTGCCAGCCGCGCGCGGATGCGGTGCACAATGCCGCCCGCTGTAGATGCATGGCGCGACAAGGCCTGGGCCGCGGCCAGCAGATCGGGCTGGGTGCCGGGCTGTTTCTCCAGCGCCTTGGCAATGCCGGCGCTGTAGCTGACGATGCTGGTCAGCGGCTGGTTCAGCTCGTGGGCCAGTGTGGATGCCACCTCACCCAGCGTGGACAGCCGCGCGTGGTTGGCCAGTACCTCGCGCTGCCTGCGCTCCAGCTCCGCCAGCCGTTTGCGCTCCGTCACATCCACGATGGAACCCATCCAGCCAACCTGTTGACCCGCACCGTCCACCAGCGGCGATTCAAACACCACCACATCCACCATGCGGCCCTCGCGGTGGCGCCAGCGGGTCTCGTGGCCGACGCGCTGCGTGGGGTGGTTGGCGTGGTCCTGGTAGGCCTGTGTCAGGTCACCAAACTCCGGGTCGTGTGCGACCAGCTCCTCTACCGAATAACCCACCATCTCGCAGAAGGTGCGGTTGGCAAACAACAGGCGGCCGTTCATGTCGCGGGCGCGCAGGCCCACCAGGGCCGACTCTTCCAGCGACTGGCGCCAGGCCGCTTCGGTGCGCCAGGCCGCCTCGGCCCGTGTGACCTGGTTCATCTGGCGGCGCAGCAGCAGTGTGGCGATGGCGATCAGCGCCAGGAAACCCGCCATCAGCACCACCGGCAGTGTGGTGAACCAGTGGGGCTGGCGCACCCGCTGGGTCAGGCGCAGCCGCGCGTCGGGCACGGCCTGGAAGGGGGTCTCGTAGGTCTCACCCAGCGCGGGCCGCCCGGGGCTTTCGGTGGAGACGATGACTTCGCCCAGCCCGGTCAGCAACTGCACCTCGTACTGCGCGGCCAGCCACCAAAAGTCTTTGCTCTGGATCAGGTCGGCCGGGTCGTAACGCGCAATCAGCTGCCCCGTCTGGGGGCGGCGCTCGTCGCTGGTGGGTGCCACCAGGTGCAGGGTGATGCCCTTGGCCTGGGGCTGGTTGTGGGGGCCGCGGCGCTGGTCGCGCAGCGCCTCGGCAACGATGCGGGCATTGGCATCCAGCCAGATGACACTGAGCCAGCGCCGGTCCAGGCCGGCGGCGATTTCGGGCAGGCTGGCCAGGTGGCGGTTGGCATCCGGTCCGGCGGGTGGCAGCCGCACCGCCGCCGCCCGCAGCTTGACGGTCTCGGTCTCCAGCCGGGCGGCCAACTGTGCCTCCAGGCTCAGCGTGTCGGCCATCACCGAACGGCGCAGGGCTTCACGCTCCAGCTTGTCGTTGTCCTGCGCCCACAACGCGACCAGGGCGGTGAAGACGATGGACAGCAGCAGCGGCAGCTCCCACAGAAAGCGGCTCCACCGCGACATCCCGGCAGACGGGGGGCCATCTGCATGGTGGGCAATGGTGGGGGTGGTCATGGCTTCAGCGCTATATGCTATTAAATAAATAGCATGTTAGATCCATTTGACGGGGGCTATGGCCATTATTGGTGCTGCATCACTTCCAGCGGCGACACCGGGCTGGCCGTGTGACCCCAGGCGCGGCGGATGTAGGTGAGCACGGCGGCGATCTGCGGGCCATCCAGCGTCTGCTGGTAGGGCGGCATGCCATAGGGGCGTGGGTTGCCGGCGGTGGCGGGGGCAAAACCACCGTGCAACACGGTTTGCACCAGGTTGGCCGGGGAATCCATGGTCACCACGCGGTTGCCGGCCAGTGCTGGGTAGGCACCGCGCGCGCCCTCGCCCTGCTCGCCGTGGCATTGGGCGCAATGCTCTTTGTAGATCTTCGTGCCGCTGTTGAGCTGGGAGGGTTCGGGCGCCTTGGCCGTCTGGGGTGGCTGGTCTTGTTGCGGCAATGCTTTGAGGAAGGCGGCCATGGCCTGCAGGTCGTCCTCGCGGAGGTATTGCGTGCTGCCAAACACCACATCGGCCATGGGCCCCATGGCGCTGCCATGTGGGGATGTGCCGGTCTTGAGCAGTGCCACCACGTCGGCCGTGTCCCAGTCGGCCACACCGGCTTCGCGGGCGGACGCAAGCGACGGTGCGTACCAGTGCTGCATGGGGATCACGCCGCCCTGCAGCGCCAGCGCGCCGCTGCTGGCACCCAGTACGTTGCGCTGTGCATGGCAGGCGGCGCAGTGGCCCAGACCCCGCACCAGGTAGGCGCCACGGTTCCACTCTGCGGTCTGTGTGGTCTCGGGTTCGAACTCTGCGGCGCGGAAAAACAGCGCCCGCCAGACCGCCAGTGCCACCTGGCTGCTGTACGGAAACGCCAGTGCGTGCGGCTGGTTGGCTTGCGCCACCGCGGGGATGCTGCGCAGGTAGGCGAACAACGCGTCGCTGTCGGAGCGGCTCACCTGGGTGTAGCTGGTGTAGGGGAACACCGGGTAGAGCAGACGCCCATCCGCCGAGCGCCCGTGGTGCATGGCGCGCCAGAAGGCGGCGGGCGTCCAGCGGCCCAGGCCGGTCTGGGCATCGGGCGTCAGGTTGGTGGAGTAGACCGTGCCAAAGGGTGTGGCAATACCCAGACCCCCGGCGTAGTCCGCACCACCGCGCGCCGTGTGGCAGGCGGCGCAGTTGCCGGCGCGGGCAAGGTAGGCGCCCTGGGCGATCTGCTGGGGTGTGCCGGTGAAAGCTGCGCCGGTGTTGTCGGTGATGGCGGCTTCACCACGCACATTCAGCCAGGCGACCAGGGCTGCTGCTGCCAGCAACAGTACCAACAGCACCAGCAGGCGGCGCGGCCATGCGCGTAGCCGTTGCGACGGTGCAGCAGGGTTGAAAGAAGCTTGGGTCATGGTGGGCTCGTCTTGTTCTTATTGCGGGCCGCTGCCACAGTCCATGGCCGGGGGCCTGGCGCTGGCCGCCACGGCGTGGGTTTGCGCCGGCAGTGTCTGGGATGACAACCAGGTCGCGATGGCGCTGATTTCATCCACCGTCAAACGCTTGGCAATCTGGCCCATGCAGTCGGGTGCGGCGGCGTGGCGCTTGTCGTTTTGCCAGGCGCCCAACTGGCCCACCAGGTAGTCACGCGGCAGGCCCAGCAGGCCGGGAAAGGCGGGCAATACACCGGTCATGGCGCTGCCATGGCACTGCGTGCAGGCGGGGATCTTGCGTGCAGCATCGCCCTGCAATACCAGGGTCTGGGCCTGCTGCAGCACCGCGGCGGGGGCGTTGGCGGTCTGGGGTGGCGGGTAGGGCAGGTCCAGGCTGGCGAAGTACTCCGCCATCTCGCGCAGGTAGGCGTCCGACAAATGGTCCACCAAATGGGTCATGGCCGCATTGCTGCGCCGCCCATCGCGGAAATTGCGCAGCTGGTTGTGCAGGTAGGCAGCGGGTTTGCCGGCGATGCGCGGGAAGTAGCCCGCATTGGTGGCCCGCCCCTCTTTGCCGTGGCAGGCCGTGCAGGCCAGCACCCGCTCGGCGATGGTGTCGGGCACGGTGCGGGGAGGTGTGGTGCTGGTGTTGGGTGTTGCTGCGGTTGCCTGCAGGGAAACCAACAGGGCGGCGGCAACCAGACGTAGGGCATGCCCCAGTGTGTGCATCAGGTTTTGCATGGCGTGTGGGGCTTAAACAGACGTGTTGAGCTGCGCAAGCCGATCGGGTGTGCCCACATCGGTCCAGCGCCCGGTGTACAGCTGGGCGCTGATCTTTTGCCGCGCCATGCCGGCGCGCAGCTGGTGCACCAGGGCCGCCTTCACACCCTGTTGGTTGCCCGCCGGAATGTCACACCAGGGCCGCGCAAACAGTGCGGCGCGGTACAGGCCTATGGTGCTGTAGGTGTAGCGGGGCTGCGGGTCGTCGGCGGGCGGGTTCAGGGCCAGCCCCACGCCGCTGGCGCTGTCGGGTGCTACGTCCAGGCCAAAGTCGCCCTTGGGGTTGTGCGCGGGGTTGGGTACCAGCCACAGGTGGGCCAGCGCGCCGCTGGCCACAAAGCGGTCCACATCGGCCTGGCGGAATGCAAAGTCGGGCACAAACACATCACCCGCCAACACCCAGAACACACCGTTGGCCTGTGCCGGGCACAGCAGTGGCAAGGCCCGGACGATGCCGCCCGTGGTCTCCAGCGCGCCACCAAAGTCGCGGCCTTCGTGGGAGTACTGGATGTGGACAGTGTTGGTTGATTGCTCACTATTTGATAGTGCATTAGCCTTGTCCGACGGGGGCCGCAGGCTGAAAACGCCAGAGAACTTGCTGGAAACCTGCTCCCCCAGCCAGGCCGTGTTGACCACCACCCTGTCAAAACCACCCCGTGCCAGCGCCTCCAGGTGCCACTGCATCAGCGGCTTGCCCTGCACTGTGAGCAGGGGCTTGGGCGTGTGGTCGGTCAGCGGGCGCATACGCTCGCCACGGCCGGCGGCCAGCAGCATGGCGGAAACGGGCCGGTGTGACGCTGTGGATGGCGCGGTCAGTGTGGGGTCGATGCGGTGCGTCATGGGCGTTGATTTTGCCTTGTATGGCGCATACTGGTGCATTGCCACCCTACGGCGATGGACTTCCAGGAACCCTGCCATGCAGCACCCCGCATTGACCACTCCGGCCCAGCCTCTGCAACCGCGGTGGCGCATGGGCCTGCTCGCCTGTGCCCTGCTGGGTCTTGCCGCCTGCCAGTCGGCAGCCACGACCAGTCCGGCCGAGGTGACGACCGAAGCCACCCTGCAGCAACAACTCAACACGGCCATAGGCCAGGCGCCCTGCACGGCCGACACCCAATGCCGCACCATCGGTGTAGGCGCCAAGGCCTGCGGCGGCCCGGTGGCATGGCGGCCCTGGTCCACCCAAGGCAGCACCAAGGCCGAGGCCCTGCAAGGCCTGGCAGACCAACTGGCCACGCTGCAACGCCAGCGCCAGGCCCAGTCTGGCATGGTGTCCACCTGCAGTTATCTGCCAGACCCCGGTGCCGTGTGCCAGGCCCAGCGTTGTGTGCTGAAGAAAACCGCCGCCGACGCCAGTTAAAAAAAAGGGCTGCAAACTCGCGTCTGCAGCCCTTGATTGTGGAAGGCCCCACCTGCGTGGGGCACTTCCAACCGTATCAAACCATCCGCTTACTGGCGCAGCTTCTCGGTAGAAACGGTCTTCTCGGTAAAGGCCTGGGGCGCAGTACCGTCGGTGTTCACACGCAGGACGGTGGTGGATTGCACACTGCCACTGGCGTCCTTGAACTGCACACCACCGACATAACGGCCGCCGGCTGCCAGACCGGACCACGTCAGGCCAGACGTTGCGGTGCTGCCAGAATACACGGTGCTGGGCAACAACACGTTCAGACTGGCAGATGCATCGGCCGCGGTCACCACCCAGCTGGTCAGACGGTGCGTCATGGTTGCAGCGCCGCCATAGGCGCCGACACACACCTTGTAGGTACCAGCGGCGGGGCTCACCACCTGGACCGCTTCGTTGGAGCCGTCGTTACCCGAGTACACCGAGGCACCCGTGGGCGACACGATGATCAGGTCGTTGTCGTCCCCGGCGCTGCCCACGTCGGCATCCCGTGTCTCAAAACGCGCCACGATGGTGTCGGCAGGCAGGACAAACGGGTAGACCTTGATGGACGCGGTGTCCGTGCCGGCAATACAGGCTGCCCTCAGGACGGCAGATGACGGTGCGCCCGGGACCAGGCCTGCGACGGAACCCACGGTGGCCGCTTTCATGCCGCCCTTGTTGGCAGTGGGCCGGCCGTTGAAGTTGGTCGTCAGCGTGATCAGGCGGCTGCCCGATGCGGTGCTGCCCGTGAGGGACGCGGGGGCCTGGATGGTCTTGCCGGTGCGTGCGGTCACGGGGCTGCGCACCACGTGTGCACCATCGCTCCAGACCAGGGAACCGAAGGACCACTGGCCATCGGCCACACCGGCTGCAGTGAGTGTGACCGTGAAGGTCTTGGTTTCACCGGCTGCCAGGGTCAGGGTGCCGGGCGTCACCACCGCGGTGAATCCGGGCACCGAAGCACTGGCCGTGTAGGTGGCTGTGCCAGCACCCACATTGGTGACCTTGCGGGTGACCACGGTGCTGCCAACCACCGCACCGACCGTGATGCTGGGCAGGTTGAAGTTGTAGGTCTGGTCCAGCGTGCCGTAGGTCGCGCAATCCGACGCGGGTGATACCGCGGGCTTGTTGACACTGCACTGGTAACGGATGAACTCGGTCTTGCCGTTGTCGTACACCAGACCGGGGTCCAGCGCCTTGCTGGGCACCACATGGCCGGCACCCTGCGACCAGGGCAGCAAACCGTTTTGCGGAGCGGCCAGGCCGTCGTTCAGCGTGGACATGGCCGTCGTCATCAGGGCCGACTTGATGGCCGCTGGTGACCATGTGGGTCGTGCCTGTCTGAGCAGCGCTGCCAAACCAGCCACGTGGGGGCTGGACATGGAGGTGCCCTGGTACGACGACCACTCGGCTACGGGTACCAGTGTGCCGTTGGCTACCGCATCACGCTCGGCATTGCTCAGACCCGCAGTGACGGCGGCAATGATGTCCACGCCCGGCGCTGTGAGGTCGGGCTTGAGCATGTTGGCATCGCCCTGGTTGGGCCCGCGTGACGAGAAGCCTGCCATGATGGGAGCAGGCTTGCCAGCGTTGAAGTAGGTACCGATGGCCGCCGTGCCGCCGCCAGCCTGGGCGTAGGCCTTGACGGCCGCGCCGTCTGCCGCGTTGACATGCACGGAGGGCACAGAATGCACATCGGCCACCAGGCCGGCACCGTTGTCCGCCAGCACCATGCCAACACCGCCTGCGGCCTTGACCGCAGCGCTCTTGTCGGTACGGGCATTGACGCCACGGGTACAGACGACGACCTTGCCGTTCACCTTGACCGGGTCCAGCACAGCGGGTGTCAGGTAACACAGGCTCAGTTGGGTGGGGTCGGCACCGGGCAGGCCTGCGTCTTCCGCGCGGATGACGGGTTTGGCCGTCAATGCGGAGGCATTGAAGGACGCGCCGGTGTAGCTGGCACCATTGCCCAGGGTCAGGTTGGCCGACAGGGCGCGGTCATGGGTGGAAGCGGCCACCGTGGTCAGCCAGGGGCTGACGTGGGCCACAGCCACCGCAGGGCCACTATTGCCTGCCGAAGCGGCAACAAAAACGCCCGCATTGGCGGCACGCAAAAACGCTTGCTCGACCGGGTCGTTGACACTGGTCTGGCTGCCGCTGATGGAGTAGTTGATGACATGCACACCGTCGGCCACTGCCTTGTCGATGGCGGCCACGCTGTCCGATGTGAAGCAGGAGTTCTGGCTGCCCGTGCCGTCTTCGGCATTGGGGTTGATATAGGTGTAGCAGACCTTGTAGGCTGCAATACGCGCACGCGGTGCAATACCCGATGCCGTGCCCACATTGTTGCCACCCAGGGTCACGGAGGAACCACTGTTGCCACCCGCGGTGGACGCGGTGTGCGAACCGTGGCCGCCGTGCCCGGTGGGGCCGGCGACGGAGTCACGCGGCGAGTAGAACTCGGTCCAGTGTTTGGGCAGGCCAGACGCCAGGAAACCGGCATTGAAGTACTGTGCGCCAATGAGTTTGTTGTTGCAATGCGCGGCCGGCGTAAAGCCTTCACCACCCACGCAGCCGCCGTTCCAGCCTGCGGGCGCAGGCCCGTAGGCCAGGGTGCCGGTGCCAAACACGGGTGTGCTGCCATTCACGCGGTCAGCAAACGAAGGGTTTTCTGGCCAAACACCGCTGTCGACCACACCAATGATGATGTCCTCACCCTTGAGGGCCAGGCCCGCAACGGTTTGTGACCACACACCACCTGCGGTGCTCAGGCCCAGGAAGGCGGGGGTGGAAATGGTTTCCAGCTTGCGTGCTTCATCTGCAAACACGTCCACCACCAGTGGGCTGGATTTCAGTGCCTGGACTTCTGCAGCCGTCAGGCGTGCGGCAAAACCGTTGTACACGGTGGAGTAGCGGGCCACGATGGGCGCGCCGGCAATCAGCGAGGTGACCGTGGTTTGCTGGGCATCCAGATAACCCTTGTAGGCCAGGGCTGCGGCCGAGCGGGTGTTGAGACGGGTGCCCGGTGCGGGCGTGGTTGCGCTGTAGCCCGGCACGGTTCCGGTGTAGCCGGCCACAGGCTCAGCCGCCAGTTGCACGATATAGGTAGAGCGGCTCTGCGCGAAGGCCGAGGTGGACAGACCCGCCAGCAGGGCCAGCGCAGCCAGTGATGTCAATCGCAATGTTGGCGTGGTCATACGCTTCCTTTTGCCGATTGGCGACGGCGGCGGACTGCGGCACCAACGGCCAGCAGACCCAGTCCGAACATGGCGGTGGTTTCTGGTTCGGGAACAGCAGTGACGCTGATGTTGTCCAGCGCAAACTGGCCGCGGTCGGTTGAGAACGCATTGCAGGTTCCACCCGTATTGCAGGTAAATCCGAAGGCAAAGACCGTTTCAAACTGGGTGGAGGCAAACGTGCCAGTAGTCTGGTAGCTGCCAAAGCCCAGTGCACCACTGGCGTTGGGTCCCGCCAACTGGTAGGTTTGTGTCAGGGTGGCACCGGTGCTGGTGAAACCCTGCAAACGCAGCAGACCGGCGACGGGGGGCAGGGTGGCACCCATGCCACCGATGAAGCTGGCGTCAAAACTCTTCACGGCAAAGGACTGTCCGTCCATGCGCCCAAAGGCCACCGCGCCGTCGTTCAGCGCACCATAAAACGTGGAGGGGTTGTTGCTGGGGCAGACCACACCCCAGCACAGGGACAGGTCGCTGCCATTGACCATGGCACCCACGAGGTCACCGAACTGCGCGTTTGCTGCGTTCGAAAACGTGTTGAAGTAGTAGCTGCCCTGCAGGAACACATCGTCATGGGTGAGGAACGGCGCAAATGGTGCGTTCGGGCTGTCGACCGGTTGTTCAAAATTGATCATCTCGGCCTGGGCGGCGCCGGCACTCACGGCAATAGCCACAACAGCGGCTAGGCGTCGGAAAACATGCTTCATGGGAACCCTTTACTTTGGTAAAAGAAAATGCCGCATGAAGTGGCGTATCCAACGGTTGTCAGACGGGCGGCTTCCATACGGCGTGGCGGATGGTAACCATGGGCAAGCAAGTTGTGGGCCAAACCAAGGGTAAGTCCCAGTAAGAAACTAGCAATAAAGTGTTTCTGACCCGAAACACTTGGGTTGAAGCGGCTAACGCACCCCTACCGCCACCTTGCCAAACACTGCCTGCACTTCCCGCGGCAGGCAGCGCCAGTAGTTTTCTTTGGCGGCCACCTCGCCACCCAGCGCGGCGGCAGCATGCCAGCCCCAGCGCGGCTCATACAAAAAGGCGCGGGCCAGTGCCACCAGATCCGCTTCGCCGGCCTGCAGTACCGCCTCAGCCTGGTGCGCATCGGTGATCAGGCCCACCGCAATGGTTGGCAGCTTGCTGGCCTGGCGGATCTCGCGGGCGAACGGCACCTGGTAACCGGCACCCAGCGCGATCTTTTGCGCAGGTGATATGCCACCGGAAGACACGTGGATGAAGTCGCAGCCCAGGGCTTTGATGCGTTTGGCAAATTCGGCGCTCTGGGCCACGTCCCACGCGCCCTCCACCCAGTCGCTGGCGGAGATGCGAATGCCCAGCACGCCGCTGTACACCTTGCGCATGGCGGCAAACACCTCCAGTGGAAAACGGATGCGGTTGTCAAAACTACCACCATAGTTATCGGTGCGCTGGTTGGCGATGGGAGACAAAAACTCGTGGATCAAATAACCGTGGGCACCGTGCAACTCGATCGCCTCAATACCCATGCGGTCGGCGCGCTGCGCGGCTTGCACAAAGGCGTCGCACACATGGTCCATGTGGGTGCGGGTCATTTCGGTGGGGGGCGGCTCGGTCGCCAGTTGCGGCAGGGCCGATGGGCCAAAAGTCTCCCAGCCACCTTGCGTGGGTGGCAGCAGTTGTGCACCAGCCCAGGGCAGCGCACTGGATGCTTTGCGCCCGGCATGCGCCAATTGGATGCACACCGGCACCGGCGGTGCCAATTTGCGTGCACGCTGCAGGGTGTCGGCCAGCGCGGCTTCGGTACGGTCGTCCCACAGACCCAGGCAGGCGGGGGTGATGCGGCCTTCAGGCACGACGGCGGTGGCTTCAATGGTGAACAGCGCGGTGCCGCTGTTGAGCAGATTGGCCCAGTGCATCAAATGCCAGTCGGTGGCTTCGCCGTTGTCGGCAGCGTATTGGCACATGGGCGCCACGACGATGCGGTTGGCCAAAGTGAGTCCACCGCGGGGCGATGGCAGGGTGTAGGGGGTGAAGAGAAGGCTCATGGCACCAGCATATCTCCATACAAAATATGGGGAGACACATGGGGTTACTAGCTGTGTATCATTGCGACCGGTTCTGTGTTAACCCTATACAAGGAGGTCCGCACCATGGCTCTTATGGATTTCATCAAGAAACAGTTCATAGACGTAATCCAGTGGACCGAAGAGGGCGATGGCACCCTGGCCTGGCGCTTCCCGATGTCGGGCATGGAAATCCAGAACGGCGGCCAACTGGTGGTGCGCGAGTCGCAAATGGCGGTGTTTGTCAACGAAGGCAAGATCGCCGATGTGTTCGGGCCCGGTACCTACAAGCTGACCACCCAGACACTGCCGGTACTGACCTACCTGAAGAACTGGGACAAGTTGTTTGAGTCCCCCTTCAAGAGTGACGTGTACTACTTCAGTACCCGCCAGCAGATCGACCAGAAGTGGGGCACGCCCCAGCCCATCACCATCCGCGACAAGGACTTTGGTGCCGTGCGCCTGCGCGCCTTTGGTAACTACGCCTTCCGCGTCACCGATCCCAAGCTCTTCCACACCGAGATCTCCGGCACCCGTGAGGAATACACTGTGTCCGAGCTGGAAGGCCAGTTGCGTGGCCTGGTGCTGCAAAACATCAGCACCGCCATTGCTGCCAGCGGCATCCCCTTCCTGGACCTGGCCTCCAACCAGATCGAGTTTGCCAAAGCGCTGCGCACCCAGCTCGACCCCGAGATGGCCAAGCTGGGCCTGAAGCTCGAAAACATGACGGTGCAAAGCGTCTCGCTGCCCGAAGAGCTGCAGAAGATACTGGACCAGAAAATCGGCATGGGCATGGTCGGCAACGACATGGGCAAATTCATGCAGTACCAGACCGCACAGGCCATCCCCAAATTTGCCGAAGGCGGTGGTGGCGGTGGCGGTGGCGGTGGTGGTGTGGCGGGTGACGCCATGGGTCTGGGTGCCGGTGTGGCCTTGGGCCAGGTGCTGGCGCAGAACCTGCAGGCCGGCCTGCAGGGCAACCCCCAGGCGGCAGCACAGGCAGCCGCAGCACAAGTGGCTGCCACGCTCAACCCCAATGACATCATCGCCACGCTGGAGAAGCTGGGTGATCTGAAAGCCAAAGGCATTTTGACGGCCGAAGAGTTCGACGCCAAGAAGTCCGAGCTGCTCAAAAAGCTCTCCTAAACCAGTATGGCTACGGCCGCTAGCGCGCCGCAGCGCCGCTACTCCGCGCCCTGCCCGGGGTGCGGTGCGCCGGTCGAGTTCCGCTCTGCGCAGTCCACACATGCTGTGTGCGGCTTCTGCCAGAGCACGGTGGTGCGCCAGGGCGATGTGTTGTCACGCATCGGCAAGATGGGCGAGCTGTTTGACGACCACAGCCCGCTGCAACTCTTTGCCACCGGCCAGTACCAAAAACGCCATTTCACGCTGATTGGCCGCCTGCAGTACAAGACCGCAGAGGGCACCTGGGCCGAGTGGAATGCGATGTTTGACGACGGCACGTCCGGCTGGCTGGCCGAAGACAACGGCGCCTACGTCTTCACCCAGCCCAACACCCAGCAGAGCAACATGCCACCGGCCGACCGTTATGTGGTCGGCAAACCAGTGGGCGTCAACGGCAAGCCCTTCAGTGTGGCCAGCAATGTATCGGCCGCTCTCATCAGCGCCCAGGGCGAGCTGCCCAAGCTGCCGCCGCTGGGCCAGCCCTTTGATGTGGTCGAGCTGCGCAGTGCCACGGGGGAGGTCATCAGCATCGACTACACGGGTACACCACCCACCGTATCGCAAGGTACGGCCGTGTTGCTGGACGACCTGGCG
The DNA here is from genome assembly GCA_040387325.1 of Pseudomonadota bacterium. GTDB lineage: Bacteria > Pseudomonadota > Gammaproteobacteria > Burkholderiales > Burkholderiaceae_C > Allorhodoferax. The sequence goes on from JAZKDY010000141.1 coordinate 21,374, forward strand.
CTCAAGGGGCTGAAGGACGAGTCAAGCAAAGAAGAAAAAGGCCGCCAGTTCAACTGCCCGCACTGCGGTGCGCCCGTCACCGTCGCCCTGTCCACCAGCAAAAGCATCAGCTGCGGCAGCTGCAACAGTGTTATCGACCTGAGCCAGGGAATGGGTGGCGAGCTCAAATCCGCCATCCAGGACGAGCCGGTGCAACCGCTGATCCCGCTGGGCAGCCTGGGCCAATTGCAGGGTGTGCAATGGCAGGTTGTGGGTTTCCAGCACCGCATGGGTGTGGAGCCGGGGGACGACGAACACTTTGGCTGGAGCGAATACCTGCTCTACAACCAGAAGCGGGGATTCAGCTTTCTGGTGGATTCCGAAGAAGGCTGGAGCCTGGTGCGCCCTACTACCGGCGCCCCCACCATGACCAGCTCCACGGCCAGCAGTGCCAGCTACATGGGTACCAACTACGCGCTCAAATACAGCTACACGGCCGAAACCAACTATGTGTGCGGCGAGTTTTACTGGCTGGTGCAGCGCGGCCAGAAAACCCAGAACAAGGACTTTGCCAGTGGCAAACGCCTGCTCTCCATGGAGCAGACCCCCACCGAGCTGGTATGGTCCAGTGGCGACCAGCTGGCCAGTGATGTGGTCGCCAAGGCCTTCAAACTGGAGGGCAAGGAAGACCTGCTCAAGCGCGACGTGGAACCCTTCAGCGCCGCCAAGGGCATAGGCCTTGGAACCATCATGGTGGTGGTGATTGTCACGCTGATCCTGTTGTCGCTGTTGAGCAAGTGCTCCAGTTGCGACCCCAAGGTGGAGAACTGTTCCTCGTCATCCGGCGCGCGCAGTTCGGGCGGCTCCTGGGGCGGTTTTTCGGGCGGCGGAGGTCACAAGTAATGCAGGCTGTTTTTACCTTTAGAGGAGAGTGTCATGGGCTTTGAATTGATTAAACCGGGCATCGTGATCACCTCGCTGGTGTTTGCGCTGATGGGCGTGGCGATATTCTGGCTGTGCTTCCTGATCATCGACAAGATCACGCCATATGACCTGTGGGGCGAAATTGTCGAGAAGCAAAACGTCGCACTCGCCCTGGTGGTGGCGGCGATGAGCCTGGGCATCTGCGTCATCATCGCTGCGGCCATCCACTAATTGTCCTTGTCCGATGTGAGTAGCAGCGTACCCGCACGGGGCGCACCCCGGCCGCTGGAAGTCACGCTCTTAGTCAGCGTCTTTGTCGTGGCGGCCTGCGGCCTGGTCTACGAGCTGGCCGCCGGTGCGCTGGCGTCGTACGTGCTGGGCGACTCGGTCCTGCAGTTCTCCACGGTGATCGGCAGTTACCTGTTTGCCATGGGCATTGGCTCGTGGTTGTCGCGGTTTTTCGAGCGGCAGTTGCCCGCCCACTTTCTGCGCATCGAACTGATGGTGGCCCTGGCCGGTGGCTTCATGCCCGCCCTGCTGTTTTTATCCAACGCCTACATGCCGGGCGCCTTCCGCTTTCTGCTGTATGCCATGGTGGGTGTGGTGGGCGTTCTGGTGGGGCTGGAGATACCGCTGGTCATGCGTATCCTCAAGCGCGAGGTGGTGCTCAAAGACCTGGTCTCGCAGGTGCTGACCTTTGACTACCTGGGCGCGTTGGCGGTGTCGGTGGCGTTCCCCCTGTTGCTGGTGCCGCAGCTGGGGCTGATCCGCACGGGGCTGCTGTTCGGCTTCTTGAATGCGGCTGTGGCATTCTGGGCGCTGTGGGTGTTCCGCCATGAGCTGCGCCGCTTCAACGCCCATGCCACGGCCTGTGTGTTGTCGGTGGTGGCGCTGGGGGTGGGCTTTGCCATGGCAGACCAGATCACCACACTGGCCGAGGACAAGTTCTACCACGAGCGCATTGTGCTGGCGGCCAGCTCGCCCTACCAGCGCATCGTGGTCACCAGTGGCCGCACCGGACACAAGCTGTTCTTGAACGGCAACCTGCAGTTTTCCGAGCGCGACGAATACCGCTACCACGAGGCCCTGGTCCACCCCGCCATGTCGGCCTTTGGCGCGCCACGCCGGGTGGCCGTGCTGGGCGGCGGTGACGGCATGGCCGTGCGCGAAGTGCTCAAGTACCCCAGCGTGGAAAGTGTGACCCTGGTGGAGCTGGACCCCAACATGACCGGTCTGTTTGCCAAAGACCCGGCCATGGCCAAGCTCAATGCCGGTGCGCTGAACTCACCCAAGCTGACCATTGTCAACACCGATGCGTTCAAGTGGCTGCAGGGTGATGGCAAGTCGGAGGCAGAGATGTTCGACGTCATCATTGTGGACTTCCCCGACCCCACAAATTTTTCCATCGGCAAGCTTTACACCAACACCTTTTATTCGCTGCTGGCCCAGCGCCTGTCCGCCAGCGGTTATGCGGTGATACAAACGACTTCACCCTTGGTGGCGCGCCAGAGTTTTTGGACCGTGGCCACCACCATCGAATCCGCAGGCCTGCACGCCACGCCCTACCACGCCAACGTGCCCAGCTTTGGCGAATGGGGCTTCATCATCGCCAGCCACAGGCCGTGGCGCCAGCCGGCTGCGCTGCCCCAGGGGCTCCGTTATCTGGAACCCACAACACTGCCGCTGCTCTTTAACTTTCCGAAAGACATGGCGCGTATGCCGGCCGAGGTGAACCGCCTGTCGAACCAGGTGCTGGTGACGACGTATGAAAAGGAGTGGGGGCGGGTGGCGCCTTAGGCGTTGCGCTGCAATAACAGCGCACGCCACTTCCACTCCTGCGCTGCCAGGCTGCCTACGAATATGGCTTCGGCAATCAGGTGGGCCAGCCCGAAAAGCGTCGCCGTGTTTGCATAGGCGACGGCGAGGCAGACACATACCAGCGACCAGAAACTGTTTGCAACCACCAGCAGCTTGATCAAGGGCATGGGTCGCTGGTTGCGGGTGGCGAGGAAGAATGAGAAGCTGGCGTAGAGCAAGTTGGCTGCGCCCATGAACAACAGCAAGGTGTGTGGCAACGCCTGCAAATGGCTGAGCTGGGCGGTGAACAGCAGTACTACTACTCCGACCAGGGCGCCGGCGGTGCAGTCTATCCAGAGGAGGTTTTCAGGGGCTCGCAAGTTGTTAGCCAGTTTTTTGAACATGGGGTCTGTGCACAGGGAAAGCGGCGGTCGACACTTTTACCCCAGTTCCTCAAAGTAGTGAACGCATTCAGCTGTCGTGTGTGCATCTTATGGTGACTAAGCGGCATCGTTCATTGCATTTGGATTTTGCCTTCACCTGCCATCACGGATGGCCAGAAGTGTTCGGCAAGCAGTGTGTCACAGGTTCAAAAATTTGCTCCAAATATGATAGCGCAGTGGATAACAAGGACGGGGGCTGCAGGCCAGTTTTACATAAACGGATTCCCAACTTTACCTTCGCGAAACTTTAAAACCATCGCTTTGGAATCTAATAACCACCTCGGCTTCCATTGAACAGCAAAGGTGAACGGTCTTGGCACGCAAACAGAGTAGACACCCTGCGCAACACGCGCGCCTGTGGACCGCAATGGCGGGCCTGTCGCTGGCTGTGCTGAGTGGCGGCCTCCATGCGCAACCGTCACCGCCCGCACCACCGTCGGCCAACCCGGAGCCCGCCACGGATGCGGCTGACAGCACCAATAACAACAGCGGCAACAACAACACGAAAAAGCAGCAGCGTCCCAGCACCGAATTCAAGCCCGTAGAGATCCGCGCCAGCAGTGACACCGAGCAGCGTCGCCTCTCCACCGCAGCCAAGATCATCGTGGGCCGTGAAGACATCGAACTCTATGGAGACACGTCGATGGGTGAGCTGCTCAAGCGCCTGCCCGGCGTCACGGTGCAGGGCCGCGCGGGGCGTGGTGGTGCGCCGCGCATGCGGGGCCTGGGCAGTGGTTACACACAAATCCTGATCGATGGTGAACGGGTACCGCGCGGCTTTTCACTGGACGATTTGTCACCCGAAGAAATCGAGCGCATCGAGATCCTGCGCGCGCCCACGGCCGAGACCGGCGCGCGCGCCATTGCCGGCACCATCAACATCGTCACGCGGGGCGGCTACAGCAAACAGGTCAACACGCTGAAGCTGGGCCTGGGGCTGGAGAACGGCAACGCCGCGCCCAACATCGCGTGGTCGCGCAATGACACGCTGGACAACGGCATGGTCTACAACTTCTCCGTGGCCGCCGACCACAACGCTCGCTCCAACGATGTGGTCAACACCACCCTGACCGAGAACCTGTCGGAGGGCAGCACGGTGCGCCAGACCGAGGCCGTGTCCAGCACCGGTGTGCGCGACGGCGTGCACGCCAATGTGCGCCTGCAGTGGCGTGGCAGCGGGGGCGACACCTTCATGCTGATGCCCATGCTGGCCGCCACACAAAACAGCGGTGACCGCACGACGCGCATCACACAGACCACCACCGGCAACGGCATCGCCGACCTGCCCTACGACACCAGCACCGGCAGCACGGACAGCCGCTTTTCTACCGCGCGCCTGGCCGGGGTGTGGACACACAAGATGGACGATGGTGCCAACCTGCGCCTGAGTGCCAACATGGGCCAGAGCGCGTGGACGAATGATTCCTCACGGCAGAACACCAGCAGCACACGCGGCACCGTCGCCCTCTCCAACCAGCACTCCGAGCAGCACGACCGCACGCTGAGCACCCAGCTCAAATATTCACGCACCGTGGCCGAAGACCATAGCCTGGTCACCGGGCTGGAGCTGGAGTCCAACCGCCGCAGCGAGACCGCCACGCAACTGCTCAATGGCGAATCGCCGCTCAGCGATTTCGACGGCAACCTCAGCGCCTCCAGCCTGCGCACCGCGGTGTATGTGCAGGACGAGTGGACGGTGAACCCGCACTGGGCGGCCCATGCCGGCATACGCTGGGAACGCATTGGCACCACCGGCAGCGTCAGCGCCGATGCGCCCGACGCCAGCAACCAGAGCCAGGTGGTTACGCCGCTGTTCCACACCGTGTGGCGGCCCGATCTGGCAAGCAAGGACCAGGTGCGCCTGAGCCTGACGCGCAGCTACCGCTCGCCCAACCTGCAGGACCTGATCGCGCGGCCAAGCATCAACAGCATGTTCCTGAACCGCGGCGCCAATACCGAGGTGCACCCGGACCGCGCCGGCAATGCCTTTTTGCAGCCCGAGCTGGCGTCCGGTATCGACCTGGCCTTTGAGCACTATGTGCCCGGCGGCGGCATGCTGAGCGCCAACTTCTTCTACCGGCAGATCGAGAACCTGATGCGAAGCCAGACCACGCTGGAAACCGTGTCCTGGGCCGATGTGCCGCGCTGGGTGGCGCGCAAACAAAACATCGGCAATGCCACGACACAGGGTGTGGAGCTGGAGGCCAAGTTCCGCCTGAGCGAGATGTTTGCCGGTGCGCCCAAGATCGATGTGCGCAGCAACCTCAGCCTGTTCCGCTCCAATGTGCAGGGTATAGCCGGCCCCGACAACCGCCTGGACCAGCAGCCCGACGGCACGGCCAACCTGGGTGCCGACTACCAGATGACCAGCCTGCCGCTGAAGCTAGGTGCCAACCTGAACTGGACACCAGAGTTCACCACCCGCCTGAGCGATGACCAGACCGTCTACCAAAGCAACAAGCTGGTGGCCGACGCCTACGCGCTGTGGACCATCACCCCGCGTTACCAACTGCGCCTGTCGGTCAGCAACTTTGCCGCGCGCGACTACACCACCGGCGGCAGCCTGTTGTCCACCAACCCGCTGGGGCAAACACTGCGCGAAACCACGCAGACCGTCGCCCCGTCGTTTGTGAATCTGCAAGCGCGGCTCGAAATTAAGCTATAGAGGATCCTGTGCCGCTGGGCGTTCTGCGCAGGTAAAGGAGGAGCCCGCGCAGCGGGCGGGGGACACGGAGCAGAACGTCCGGCGTCCCAGGATCCGGCCCCAGCCCACTATCATCCGTTGCATGCAGCGACGCCACTTTCTGACCGCTGGCGTGGCCACCGCATGGGCCGCAGCCGGATGCCAAGCCCCAGACCCTTACGCCCACATCACCGGCGGTTTCAGCGGCGCCCAGCCCGAGCGCGGCCACCACATGCGCGACCTGCTGCAGCCCGGCAAAACCAACACCTGGCCCGCACCTGCAAAAACCTTCAAGACCCGTGTGCTGATCGCCGGTGGCGGCGTGGCTGGTCTGGCCGCGGCGCGCGCACTGCGCCTGCAGGGCATGGACGACTTTGCGCTGCTGGAGCTGGAAGACACTGCGGGTGGCAACAGCCGGGGTGGCACCGTGGGTGGCATCACCTGCCCGCTGGGCGCACACTACCTGCCGCTGCCCGGTGACGATGCGCCCGAGGTGCAAGACCTGTTGGAAGAGCTGGGCTTGCGCACGCGTGTGGCCGGCCGCTGGCAGTACGACGAACGCCACCTGTGCCACAGCCCGCAGGAGCGCCTGTTCTTCAACGGCGAATGGCAAGAGGGCCTGTTGCCGCTGCATGGTGTGGGTGACGACACGCTGGCCCAGTACCAGAAGTTTGCGACGCTGGTGGCGCAGGCCCAGAGTGCCGCCCGCTGGACACTGCCTGTGCAAAATCGGCCTCTAGCCCGCGTGCAGGCTGCCTTAAGTGCTATCACATTCGTAGCGTACCTGGATCAGCATGGTCTGAAGGATCCCCACCTGCGCTGGTACCTGGACTACTGTTGCCGCGATGACTACGGCGCCGGCATCGCCACCGTGTCGGCCTGGGCCGGCATCCACTACTTTGCCAGCCGCCATGGCTTTCATGCGCCGGGCAGTGAGGGTGTGGAGCGGGAAGGCCTGCTGACCTGGCCCGAAGGCAATGCCTGGTTGACGCAACGTTTGGCCACGCCGCTGGGCGAACGCCTGCACACGGGGCGTGTAGTGCTGCGCATCACCAGTGCCAAACACGGTGTGGAGGTGGACGCCTTCAACACCGCCACCCGGGCTATGGAGCGCTGGCAGGCCGAGCAGGTGGTCGTCGCGCTGCCGGTGTTTGTGGCCGCGCGTGTGGTGCAGAGCGCACCCGAGTTCTTGCGCCAGGCCGCTCGCCAGGTGGTCTACGCACCCTGGCTGGTGGCCAACATCCACCTGGACCGCGCCTTGCACGACCGGCCCGGCCCAGCCCCCAGTTGGGACAACGTGTTGTACGGCGGGGCCGATGGTGGCGTTGTGGGCGGCGTAGGCCTGGGGTATGTGGACGCCACCCACCAGAACCTGCAAGCCCTGTCCGGCCCCACGGTGCTGACCCACTACCGCGCATTGGGTGATGTAGCGGGTGGCGCCAGCGCCGGGCGCAAGCTGCTGCTGGACCAGCCCTGGGCCGCCTGGCGCAACACCATACTGGCCGAGTTGTCGACGGCGCACCCCGATCTGGCGGCCAAGGCCACCCGCATGGATATCACCCGTTATGGGCATGCCATGGCCATTCCCATACCTAGTGCCAATGGTCAAATCGGCCCACAGCCCCCGTCGAATATGACGGTATCGCTATCAAAACAGAAGCGATCCAGTGCGCCCTACCCGGCCCGTGCGGTGCTGGGCTGGGAGCGCCTGCGCTTCGCCCACAGCGACTGGGCGGGATATTCGGTGTTTGAAGAGGCGTTTACCGCCGGCAATGCGGCGGTGTGAAATGGCGGCAGCCACGGTCGCCCACAGCGTGTGGCTCAGGCACCCGGCGTGCGCACGGTTCGCTCCACCATCAGGTCGCCAATAAAGGTCAAAAAGGCGCGGGTGCGGGCCGGAATCAGCTTGCGTGAGGGCACGGCGGCGTACACGGTCAAACGGCCGTGGATCCAGTCGGGTAGCACCTGCACCAACGCGCCGCTGGCCAGGTGCGGCGCCACCAGCAGGCGCGACAACACGGCGATGCCGGCGCCATCCAGCGTGGCGCGGTACAGCAGGTCCATGCTGACCGATTGCAGGGCCACCGGCATGTCCACTTCCACCGGTTCCCCCGGGTAACTGATCGGGAGTAGTCGCAGGCGCCGGTTGCTGACACCGCCGCCCTGCTGGCGCGGGAATTTCAGAAAGTCGTGGTGCTGCAGGTCCTGCGGCTGCTGCGGTATGCCGGCCCGTTCCAGGTAGCTTGGCGCGGCGCACAGAATCCACTCGGTGCTGGCCAGGGGCCGGGCCACCACATTGCCGTCGTACTCCTCGTCCACCGCCATGAAGGTCACGTCAAATTCGTCCACGCGCCGCTGGGGGAAGGGGTCTACCGCAATCTCCAGCGCCACCTTGGGGTGCTGGCGCCGCCAGTTGGCAATGTGCGGCGCCAAAAAGTAGGAGGCCAGCACCGGTGATGCCAGCACATGCACCGTGCCCTGCAGCTCCTGGGTGCTGGTGCCTACGGCCGATTCGGCGTCGTCGATCTCGTTCAGGATGCTGCGCACCCGCAGCAGATAGACCTCGCCCGCTTCGGTGAGCGCCAGTTTGCGGGTGGTGCGCTGCATCAGGCGCGCGCCCAGGTGCTGCTCCAGGTCGCCAAACAGGCGTGTCACGGTGGCCGGTGACATGTCCAGCGCACGGGCCGCGGCGGCAAAACCCCCGTCATCCACGACCCGCTGGAACACCCGCATGGATAAAAGTCGGTCCATATGTGCAATAAGTAAGTTTTCAACCCCGATATTATTTCACTTTCAGCAATGATGAATTACTGACCCGATGGTTTTTAATTTCGTTAATCGGAGTACAGTTCAACCCATCGATGAGCCGAAACACAAATAGACGACTCACCGAGGCTGGACAAGCCAGGGCCTGACGGCCCACGACCTGCCCGGAAATGTCTAACCACTTTTGAAGGAAATTTCATCATGAAAAACGCAATCGCTACTACCGCTTTGATCCTTGTTGCCGGCCTGAGCGCCACTTCCAGCTTTGCTGCTGACAGCTCGCCCCGTGCCCGTTTGAACAACACCGACACCAGCTCTTTCTTCGCCAAGACAGCTCCCAGCGTGTTCAGCCGCAGCGAAGTGAAGGCCGAACTGGCTGCTGCCGTGAAAAGCGGCAACCTGCCAGCGATGGGTGAAAACTCTCCCGTGGCTGAGTCCACAGCCACCAGCACCGTCACCCGCGCCGCTGTGAAGGCCGACTACCTGCAAGCCCAAAAGGCCGGCACTTTGCCTCCCATGGGCGACCGCGGTTAATACCCTGCACTAACGAGCGCTAACACGCACCTACCCGGTTGACCCGGGGCTGGCTCCCGGTCATCCCGGTTGCCAGATGCAATCCCGCCCATGAGGCGGGATTTTTCGTTCTTGGTACCCCCTAAAATCCCCCGCAGCATGCGGTTCAGTCCCTTGACCTGCGGCACACCCACGGGAGCGGGACCACTATGGCTACGAAATCCGACGCTGCGCTACGCCAAGAGCTGCTGAAAGTCTTGTTGTATGCCGCACTGGCGCTGTTCCTGATTCCGGCGCTGACTTACGGCTTTGTGCGCTACGCCAACCACGACCGCGACACCGCATTCCTGCGCATGGTCGAAGACAAGGCCCATGCAGACAAGGCCGCTACCAGTGCCGAAAAGCAGGATTTCATAAGCTTCTACCGCAAGCGCCCGCCGTCCACCATCTGCAGCAACCGTGAGCCCGAGGCACAGGAGTACCGTACCGACGTGTGTGAGCCTTATGGCGATGTCTGGCAGTTTTACACCATGCAGCGTGCGGCACTGTGGACCCTGGTGGGTGGTGTCGTGCTGCTGGTGGCCATCGGCGCGCTGGGGGGCCTGGCCTTCATCAACCGCAAGTGGCAACACGCCAGTTTTGTCATCGGCTGGCGGCTGATGACGTTGGCCAGCGCGGCCGAGGTGGTGTTGCAGGGCGTGATGGGGGTGTGGCTGTCGTTCTGGGTGACAGCCTTTTTTGCCCACAAGTACTACATCAAACTGATCGTTGTCGTCGGTCTGCTGGTGCTGGGTGGTGTGGCGTTGCTGGTCACCAGGATCTTTCAGCGTGTGCCCCGCAACAACCAGGTGGACGGTGAATGTGTGACCGAGGCCGATGCCCCGCTCTTGTGGCGCCGTATACGCCACATGGCCAAGCGCCTGAAAACCGCACCGCCGGACCACATCGTGGCCGGCATCGACACCAATTTTTTTGTGACCGAGGCGCCGCTGACCGTGGCAGGCAAGGAGCTCAAAGGCCGTTCGCTGTTTGTCAGCATCCCGCTCTTGCGTGTGCTCAGCGTGCCCGAGGCGGATGCCGTGCTGGGCCACGAGCTGGCCCACTTCCGCGGTGGGGATACACGGGCCAGCGCCCAGCTGGGCCCCAAGCTGCAGCAGTACGACCACTATGTGCAGGGCATGCAGGAGGGCGGCTTCACCGTGGTGGTTTACCACTTCATGCAGTTCTACCGCATGGTGTTCCAGATCGCGCTGTCGCGCAACAGCCGCGAGCGTGAATTCAAGGCCGACCGCGCGGCCGCCAAACTGGTATCGGCCCAGGCCATTTCACAATCGCTGGTCAAGATCGCCGCCTACGACCACTACCGCAGCAACACCGAACGTGCGCTGTTCGAGCGCGACCACAAGCTGGACAACAGCCTGGGCATCGCCACCGCCGTGGCCCAGGGCCTGCGGCCCTATGCGTCGTCCATTGATTTCGTAGACGATATGCGGACGGCCCACATTCCGCACCCGTTTGACAGCCACCCGCCGCTGGCCCAGCGCATGCGCCAGGTGGGCCACCCGGTGGACCCGGACGACTACGGCGCCATCGTGCGCGAAGTGCCCGCCACCACCTGGGCCGACGAGATTGCCACAGCCGATGCCATCGAACAGCGGATGTGGGCAATTTACGAGCAGCAGTTTGCGCAAAACCACGAACACGCACTGGCCTACCGCTACGAGCCAGCCAACGACCAGGAACGTGAACTGGTGCTGAAGTACTTCCCGCCGGTGGTCTTCAAGCTCAAGGACGGCGCCACGGTCGAGGTCAACTACAGCGGCATTGCGCCATCCGGCGACGAACCCTTTGTGGAGTGGGACAGCGTCAAGGCCCTGCAATACAACGAAAGCAGTTTTGGCGACAGCCTGACCCTGACCCTGCATGAGAAGGGTGTAATCGGCTCCAAGACGCTCAAGGTCAAGCTGCCGGGGCTGGGCAAACAAAAGGATGCATTTAACGAGGTCGTGGGCCAGTACTGGCACCGCCACCAGGTCATGCGCCGGTCACACTGAGACAACAGCAACTACAACCGCATGGAACTCCTTCTACTATCAGCCACCGTGGCCTGCGTGGCGTATTTCTTCCAGCGCCGCGATGAGCACCGGCGCATCCTGCTGCTGGGCGCCCACCTGGGCCAGTACCAGATCGAAAAACTGATGGAAACACTGACCGAGGGTTATATGCGCGCGCTGGGTGAACCCAACCCCGAACGCCAGCAGCAGATCTGGAGCATGCTGACAACCACCGAGGCGGCGCTGTGTGAGCAGTTCAAACGTTTTGTGGCCGACTTTGGCCGGCTGGACGCCGAGGTGACCCGGGCCAGCAAGTTGCCCCTGTCGGTTTTTTATACCGGTGGCTGGCTGCCGGGCAGTACGTACGACTTTCGCCAGGCCCTGGGTGTGCATGCGCAGGGCATTTGCCAGGCTATCCACCGCGATGCCGATGTCGCGCCCAAGGACAAGGCCTTTACGCTGCTGGCCGAACTGTTTCTGATGCAACACAGCTGCCACTGGTTTTGCAAATCCAAGACCGTGGCCTCGACCCGCCTGGTGCTGCGCCACCAGACACCGTACGAAAAGGTGCTGGCTTCAGTCGCACCCGCCACGAGGCAGGCTTACTCCACATTGGTTTCGGGCTGATTGCGCAACATTTTCGGCGTGATCGCCCGCTAAACTGATGAGGCCGGGCATCCCTCTTGCTTGGCCCCTATTCTTCTTTTCTCTCTCAAGGCAATCCCCATGCAACACGTCGTTTTCAACCAAAAAGGGGGCGTTGGCAAGTCCACCATCACCTGCAACCTGGCCGCCATCAGCGCATGGCAGGGCAAACGCACCCTGGTGATCGACCTGGACTCCCAGGGCAATTCCACCCGCTACCTGCTGGGTGCCGACATGCCGGAAGACCTGCCCAACGTGGCCGAATTTTTTGAGCAAAGCCTCAAGTTCACGATACGCGACAAGGGCGCCAGCGAATACATCGTCAACACCCAGTGGGAAGGCCTGGACCTGATGCCATCGAGCCCGCTGCTGGACGAACTGCACAGCAAGCTGGAATCACGCCACAAGATCTACAAGCTGCGCGACGCGCTGGAACTGCTGGCCGAAGACTATGACCAGATCTTCATCGACACACCACCTGCGCTGAACTTTTACACCCGCTGCGCGCTAATCGCCGCGCAAGGATGCCTGATCCCGTTTGATTGCGACGATTTCTCGCGCCGCGCGCTGTACACGCTGCTGGAAAACGTGGCCGAAATCAAGGCCGACCACAACTCAGAACTCGAAGTGGAAGGCATCATCGTCAACCAGTTCCAGGCCCGCGCCAACCTGCCCCAGCGCATGGTGCAGGAGCTGATCGACGAAGGCCTGCCAGTGCTGCAGCCCTACCTGCGTTCATCGGTGCGCATCCGCGAATCGCACGAACAGTCCATGCCCATGATCTTCCTGGACCCCAGCCACACGCTGACCCAGGAGTTTGTGGCGCTGCACGATGCCCTGGCGGAAAAAGCTTAAGCAAAACAGGGCGCTAGCCCCCGTCCACTCTACATGGTTAACTATAATTTTTATAGCAACTGACCATGCGTGACCAGACCCTCAAATGGCTGCTCACCGCCAACCTGCTGTTGCTGGCGGTGGCACTGTGGAAAAGTGACGCGTTGCCACCCCCGGCAGAACTGGTGCCCGCATTGCTGGAGGAGCCAGTACAAATACCGGTCCGGCAAGCGCCATTCACCACGACCAGCGATGGCGTCACCTACTCGGTGCAACCCCTGTTCACGTACGAACTGGTAGGCCTTGTCGTCAGCAAACACGACGCCAAAACCTGGTGGGACTATGTGCACCGGGAGTGGAACGACAAACTCAACGTGGTGGATCTCTGTGTGGTCTGGGGCAACAATGCGCGCAATGGCGCGTATGCCGACATCCACTTCTCCAGCGGGCAGTTCACGTGCAATTTCAGCACCCGGTCCGACGCGGCCTATGCCGCCTTTGACCAGGCCGCCATTTCCAACAACCACTTGCTGACAGACCAGCCGGCCATCGCCAAGAAGCTGCGCACGGTTCGGGTGGGGGACCAGATCCGGTTTCGCGGGCATCTGGCGGAATACGCCCACCAGCAGGGTATGGACTTTCGGCGTGGTACCAGCACCGTACGCACGGACACCGGCAACGGCGCGTGTGAAACGGTTTTTATCGACAGCATCGAGATCATCCGCCCGGGGGGCAAACGCTGGCGCATGCTGGTGTGGGTGACGAGCCTGCTGCTGGCCCTGGGCGTATTCGCCTGGTTTGCGCGGCCGGTGCGGCTGCACGAATAGCCCGACGGGCAGCTGCTCCGTTCAGCCCCGTTGCAGCGCCTGGCGCAGCGCTTGCTCTGGCGCAAAGAGCGCGATCAGCGCGTCCATCAGCGCATGGGCCTTGGCCGAGTGGTTGGCGCCAAAGTTGCACACATACACATCCACCGTCACGCCCTTTTGCTCGGGCCAGGTGTGCACACACAGGTGGGACTCGGCCAGCAGCACCGTGGCGGTCACGCCACCAGGACCTTGGTCAGTGGCCGGGAAGCTGTGGGCCAGCTGATTCACCGCTTGCAGGCCTGCGCCGGAGACCTCCTGCACACAGCGGTCCAGCAGGCGCGTGGCATCCGTCAGCCAGCCAGGATCACACTGGCAGCGGGTCAGGTCAGCGGTGAGGTGAAGGCCTTGCATGGATAGACGCGACTGTAGATTATTTTTGCGGTGACGTGAGGTTTCACCGCCGGGCCGCCCCCAGGTGAAACGCGGCCCCCTCGGGGGGCAGGGAGCTACACGCAGTGAGCAACCGTGGGGGTGTTTCTTTTGGCAAGTAAAATACCGGGTTTCCCCTAATCGCTCACCCCAAACCGGAGTCGCCCAGCCCATGGCCACCACGCAAAACACCCAGCAAATGGCCAATGCCATCCGTGCCCTCGCCATGGACGCCGTTCAGGCCGCCAATTCCGGCCACCCGGGCGCCCCCATGGGCATGGCCGACATGGCAGTGGCGCTGTGGGGCCAGCACCTGAGCCACAACCCGACCAACCCCAACTGGCTGAACCGCGACCGTTTTGTGCTGTCCAACGGCCACGGCTCCATGCTGGTTTATGCGCTGCTGCACCTGACCGGTTACAAGCTGCCCATTGGTGAACTGAAGAATTTCCGCCAGCTGCACAGCAAGACCGCCGGCCACCCTGAAGCCGGCATCACACCCGGCGTAGAGACAACCACCGGCCCCCTGGGCCAGGGCCTGACCAATGCGGTCGGTATGGCATTGGCCGAGAAGCTGTTGGCCAGCGAATTCAACCGCAAGGATGGCGATGTGGACCATACGGTCGTCGACCACCACACCTATGTCTTCATGGGCGACGGCTGCCTGATGGAAGGCATCAGCCACGAAGCCGCTGCACTGGCCGGCGCCTGGAAGCTGGGCAAGCTGATTGCGCTGTACGACGACAACGGCATCTCCATCGACGGCCAGGTCGCCCCCTGGTTCATCGACAACACCGCCCAGCGTTTTGTGGCCTATGGCTGGAACGTGATCGGCCCCATCGACGGCCATGACGTGAATGCCGTGTCCACCGCCATCGCAGAAGCCAAGAAGACCAATGACCGCCCCACACTGGTCATCTGCAAGACCCACATCGGCAAGGGCAGCCCCAACCGCGCCAACACCGCCAAGGCCCACGGCGAACCACTGGGCGCCGAAGAAATCAAGCTGACCCGCGAGTCCCTTGGCTGGAGCCACGCACCCTTTGTTGTGCCCAAAGAGGTGTACGGTGATTGGGATGCCAAGGAAGCCGGCAAGGCCGCCGAAGCCGCCTGGAAAGACAAGTTCGCCGCCTACCAGGCCGCCTACCCCGCATTGGCCAAGGAGCTTGTCCGCCGCATGAAGGGCGATCTGCCCAAGAATTTTGTGCAAACCGCCGTGGACACCGTCATTGCGGCCCACACCAAGGCCGAGACCGTGGCCAGCCGCAAGGCCAGCCAGCTGGCGCTGGAAGCCTTCACCGCCGCCCTGCCCGAGCTGCTGGGCGGCTCGGCCGATCTGACCGGCTCCAACCTGACCAACACCAAGTCCACACCCAACCTGCGCTTTGACGCGCTGAGCGGCGCCGTGGTCAAAAACGAGGCCGGCCAGGGCGGCCGCCACATCAACTACGGTGTGCGTGAATTCGGCATGGCCGCCATCATGAACGGCGTGGCTCTGCACGGTGGTTTCATCCCCTACGGCGGCACCTTCCTGACCTTCAGCGACTACAGCCGTAACGCCATCCGTATGGCCGCGCTGATGAAGCAGCGCGTGATCCACGTGTTCACACACGACTCCATCGGCCTGGGTGAAGACGGCCCAACCCACCAGTCCGTCGAACACGCTGCCAGCCTGCGCCTGATCCCGAACCTGGACGTGTGGCGTCCGGGTGACACGGCCGAGACCGCCGTGGCCTGGACCGTTGCCCTGCAGAACAGCACCAAGCCTACCGCGCTGCTGCTGAGCCGCCAGAACATCGCTTACATCGCCAAGGGCGACTCCGCCGTGGCACCCGATGCCTCCGGCCTGGACGCCATCAGCAAGGGCGCCTACGTGCTGGCCGAGCCATCGGACGCGGGCCTCAAGAAGAAGGCCCAGGCCGTCATCATTGCCACTGGCTCCGAAGTGCAGCTGGCCATTGCCGCACAGAAGCTGCTGGCCGCACGCAAGATCGCCGTGCGCGTGGTCTCCATGCCCAGCACGACAACATTCGACAAGCAAAGCGCGGCTTACAAGCTGGTAGTTTTGCCCGCAGGCGTACCCCGTGTTGCGGTAGAAATGGGCTCCACCGATGGCTGGTGGAAGTATGGTGTGGCGGCCGTGGTCGGCCTGGACACCTTCGGCGAGTCCGCCCCCGCGCCGGTGCTGTTCAAACACTTTGGCTTCACGCCAGAGAATGTGGCAGATACGGTGCAAAAAGCTTTGGCCAAGAAGTAATTTTGTAAGACGATTTTTTCATTCAACAGAGAGAGACGGACATGACAATCAAGATTGGTATCAACGGTTTCGGTCGCATCGGACGCAACGTATTGCGCTCCGCCATTCAAAACTTCAGCGACATCGAAGTCGTTGCCATCAATGATCTGCTGGAGCCTGAGTACCTGGCTTACATGCTGCAATACGACAGCGTGCATGGCCGCTTCAAGGGCACTATCGGTGTCGATGGCAATACCCTGATCGTCAATGGCAAGAAGATCCGCCTGACCCAGGAAAAAGACCCGACCAATCTGAAGTGGGCCGACGTCGGTGCCGACATCGTCATCGAATCCACCGGCATTTTCCTGGACAAGGCCGGTGGCGAAAAGCACCTGGCCGCTGGTGCGAAGAAAGTCATTTTCTCCGCCCCCTCCAAGGACGACACCCCCATGTTCGTGTATGGCGTGAACCACGGCACCTACAAGGGCGAGGCCATCATCTCCAACGCATCCTGCACCACCAACTGCCTGGCACCCCTGGCCAAGGTTGTGCACGACAAGTGGGGCATCAAGCGTGGCCTGATGACCACCGTGCACGCAGCCACCGCCACGCAAAAGACCGTGGACGGCCCATCCAACAAAGACTGGCGCGGCGGCCGCGGCATTCTGGAAAACATCATCCCCTCCAGCACCGGCGCTGCCAAGGCAGTGGGTGTGGTGATCCCCGAGCTGAACAAGAAGCTGACCGGCATGTCTTTCCGCGTGCCAACCAGTGATGTGTCCGTGGTTGATTTGACCTGCGAGCTGAACAGCCCCGCCACGCTGGCTGAAATCTGCGCTGAAATGAAGGCACAAAGCCAGGGCGCGCTGAAGGGCGTGCTGGGCTACACCGAAGACAAGGTTGTCGCCACCGACTTCCGCGGCGAGACCTGCACCAGCGTGTTTGACGCCGATGCCTCCATCGCTTTGGACGGCACCTTTGTCAAACTGGTCAGCTGGTACGACAATGAGTGGGGCTACTCCAACAAGTGCCTTGAAATGGTCCGCGTCGTCGCCAAATAATTCATAACAAGAACCGAGTTTTGGCCTCCAAAGCCCATACCGCCAGTCGGTATGGGCTTTTTTTTGCGCTTACGGGCCGCTTCTAGGGCCCTGCGTGGAACTGGTCGGCGTTCTTGCCCTTGAAGGGCGCATAAAAGGCCTTGATGGCCTGCATGTCGGCTTCGATGTCGCCAGTGGGTTCAAACACCGGCCCCAGCCCGCTGATCTTGCGCTCGTAGTCCATGTACGCCATGACGATGGGCACCTGGGCACCCACGGCAATGTAATAAAAGCCGGTTTTCCAGTAGCGGTTGTGGTTGCGTGTGCCTTCTGGCGGCACGATCAGTTGCAGCGGGCCGTCTGCCGCCTGAATCGCAGCCACCGATGCGGCGACCAGGTTGTTGGACGTCTCACGGGTCACCGGTATGCCGCCCAGCCACATCATGATTCCCCGAAACGGAAAACGGAACAGCTGGCGTTTGCCCATCCAGTAGATGTTCAGGCGCAGCGCAAAGGCCACCATCAGCGTGTAGGGCAGGTCCCAGTTGCTGGTGTGGGGTGCGGCGATCAACACGCTCTTCTGGCCGTTGGGCGGCAGGGTGCCTTCCACCTTCCAGCCGGTGCATTTCAGGAAGGTGATGGACAACGCGCGCAGCAGGGTGTTGACAACCGGCGTGTCAAAAATGGTGTGGTGCATGGGGCGGGGACAGGGCGTGGCAGCGGGACGGCAGTGCAGACCGCGACAGGCGCCTGCTTTGGCGAGGATTGTCGCCGTATTATTGGAGCCTCCCCTTGCGCCATGGAAGCGAAGCCTTGTGAAAAAAATGGAATGCCCCTGTGGCAGTGGACTGGATTTGGCTGACTGCTGCGGCCAGTGGCACAAAGGCCTGTCGGCCGGCGTGTTTGCCCCTACGCCCGAAGCCCTGATGCGCTCGCGTTACAGCGCCTATGTGCTGGGCCTGATCGACTATCTGGTCGCCACTTGGCACCCATCCACCGCGCCGGGTGACCTGGAGCTGCAGCCCATCAAATGGCTGGGGCTGGAGGTGCGTCATGCCGAGGAAAGCGGGGATGCCGGTGTGGTGGAATTTGTGGCCCGCTGCAAGGTCATCGGCCGCGCCGAACGCATGCACGAGCTGAGCCGGTTTGTGCGCGAACAGGGCCGCTGGTATTACATTGACGGACAATCTCCCGCCGATAACCCGTAGTAGAGCCTGCCGCCATGCCCGATCTGTCCCTCGTCATCCAGGAGCCCGCCGACCAGGCGGCGCAGCTGATTCTGTTGTGCCACGCCGCCGGAGCCGACGCCGCGTCGCTGCTGCCCTTGGGGGAGCGTTTGTGTGAGACTTTTCCGCAGGCCACCATCGTGTCTTTGCAGGCCGATGCGCCGGCCGCCACGCCGCTGGGTTTTGAGTGGTTTGCCACGAACGATGTGACCGAAGACAACCGCGCCGCACGCGTGGCGCAGGCCCTGCCCGCGCTGCAAACCGCCGTGCACGACTGGCAGGCGCGCAGCGGTGTATCGCCTGCGGCCACGGCCTTGATTGGTGTCTCGCAGGGTGCAGAAATGGTGCTGGAGCTGAGCAAGCTGCACCCCATGCTGGCCAGCCGTGTGGTGTCCATGGGTGGGCGTTTCACGACGCTGCCCGAAGACCCGACCGCCGTCACCACCACCCACTTTTTACACGGCAAGCTGGACCAGTTGACGCACTACCGTTACAGCGTGGAAGCCGCCCACCACTTGCGCGACATGGGTTGTGACATCACGGCCGAAGTTGTGCCCTTCGTGGGCCATGAGCTGCACCCGGATCTGATTGAATTGGCGATCACCAAGCTCAGCACCCATATCGCCCAGCATCTGTGGACAGCGGCGCAGGAGGCCGCGCCGCCGTCGTCCACCCATTAGCTGTATTTAACTGAGGTGCTTGCCAACAATGCCGGCCAGCTCAAACATCGTCACCTGCGGCTTGCCAAACACCGCCAGCAACTTGGCATCCGCATTGATGGCGCGTTTGTTGGCGGCGTCCTGCAGTCCGTTGGCCTTGATGTAGTCCCACAGCTTTTTGACGACCTCGGTGCGGGCCACCGGGTCGCTGCCAATCACGGCGGCCAGCTCGGCGCTGGGTAACTTGCCGCTGGCGGCTGTGGTCTTGCGCGGGGCTTTTGGCTTGGCGTCCGCCTTGGCCGCTGATTTGGTTCCCGCAGTTTTCTTTGCAGGGGCTTTTTTGGCCACAGCCCCCGTCTTTGCTGCTTTAGCTGCTACGGTTTTGCTAGCAGCCATCTTGCGTGGCGGGAATTTGCTGGGTGCAAACTCGAAATTCACCTTGCCCGCCTCGGCATCCCAGGCCAGCATGGCCTTGAAGGCGCGGCGTGTGCGCATGGATACAAACTTGTCCAGCAGATCGGTCTTGCCCGTCTCCAGCAGCTTGACCATTTGTGTGCGTTCTATGGGCTGCTGCAGGATGATCTGGCCCGTTTTGAAGTCGCAGCTGGGCGTGGGCTGGTCGTTGGTGGGTACGGACTTTTCGCAGACGTAGTTCTTGCCGTGCTCGAATACCGAGCCACCGCACTTGGGGCATTTACCCAGCGATTCCTGGCCCGAGAAGTCGATGATCTCGCCGCTCTCTTCGCCTTTCTTGTCGTCGCCGAAGTCGAACTCCAGCTTGTAGTTCTTGGTCTCGTCGTCGAACTTGATGACCATCTCGGCAACAAAGGGCCAGCCCGCCTTGGAGCGGAAGCCGTCCAGCGGACCAATCTTGCGGTCACGCAAAAATTGTTCAACCTCGGCTACCTCAAAGGTGCGCCCGGCCGGTGATTTGCCAAACGAGAAGCCGCAGCCGTCCTCGGTGCCGCTCTTGCCGGTGCAGGTGTAGCGGCGGTAGTTTTCGCGGACGATGCCGCCGCAGTTGGGACAGGGTGCGTGCAACGTGGCGTAGTCGCCGGGGATGGTATCGCGGTCGTATTCCTTGGCCTTCTTGACCATGCGTTCGGTCATGGACGCAATCTCGGCCATAAAGCTGGTGCGGCTGAGCTTGCCTTGTTCCATTTGCGCCAGTTTGTATTCCCACTCACCGGTCAGTTCGGCTTTGGTCAGCTCTTGCACATCCAGACCGCGCAACAGCGTCATCAGCTGGAAAGACTTGGCCGTGGGGATCAGTTCGCGGCCTTCGCGCAGCATGTATTTCTCGGCGATCAAACCTTCGATGATGGACGAGCGGGTGGCGGGTGTGCCCAAACCCTTCTCCTGCATGGCTTCGCGCAGTTCGTCGTCCTCGACCGTCTTGCCGGCGCCTTCCATGGCGCCCAGCAGCGTGGCTTCGGAGTAGCGGGCCGGTGGGCGGGTTTTCAGGCCCTTGGGGTCCACGGTTTCGGTCTTGACCTTCTCGCCGGGTTGCACGGGCACCAGGCTTTGGCCCTTGTCGCCGTCCTTTGCGTCGGCCACTTCATCCGCGGCTTCCTTGCCGTAGATGGCCAGCCAGCCTGGCTTGACCAGCACCTTGCCTTCGGTCTTGAAGTTGTGGTTGGCCGCGGTGGTGATCCGCGTCGTCACCTGGTATTCGGCGCTGGGGAAAAACACCGCCAGGAAGCGGCGCACCACCAGGTCGTAAACCTTTTGCTCGGCCTCGGACAGGCCGCTGGGCGCCTGCAGCGTGGGGATGATGGCAAAGTGATCCGACACCTTGGCGTTGTCAAAAATCCGCTTGCTGGGCTTCACGTAGCCACCCTTGACGGCCTGGGCCGCGAACGGTGCCAGGTGCTTCATGCCGCTGTCGGCCAGCATGCCCATAGTGTCTTTCACCACGGCCACGTAATCTTCGGGCAGGTTGCGTGAATCGGTACGGGGGTAGGTCAAGGCCTTGTGGCGTTCGTACAGACTCTGCGCGATCGACAGTGTGGTCTTGGCGGAGTAACCAAACTTGCCATTGGCCTCGCGCTGCAGGGATGTCAAATCGAACAGCAAGGGGCTGGCCTGTGTCGTGGGCTTGCTTTCCTCGGTGACCGTGGCCTGCTGGCCGCGCACGGCATCGGCAATGGCCTGGGCTTCGCGCTGGGTCCAGACGCGGTCGGCCTTTTTCTCGGCGTCTTCGGCGTCCTTCTTGTGCGCGGGGTTGAACCACTTGGCGGGATATTCACCGGCTTGGGCGCCGAAGGATGCGTGGATTTCCCAGTAGTCGCGGCTGATGAACTTGCGGATCTGCTCTTCGCGCTCGACCACCACACTCAAGGTGGGGGTCTGCACCCGGCCCACCGTGGTCAAAAAGAAGCCGCCGTCGCGGCTGTTGAACGCCGTCATCGCGCGTGTGCCGTTGATGCCGACCAGCCAGTCGGCCTCAGAGCGGCAGCGGGCGGCATCGGCCAGGGGTTGCATCTGTTTGTCGGTGCGCAGCGCGCCAAAGCCGTCGCGAATGGCCTGGGGTGTCATGGACTGCAGCCACAGGCGGCTGACCGGCTTGCCCAGGGGCTTGGCGCCACCGGCGTATTGCTCGATTAGGCGAAAGATCAGCTCACCCTCGCGGCCCGCATCACAGGCGTTGATGAGTTTGTCCACGTCCTTGCGCTTGGCCAGTTTGACGACCGCGTTCAGGCGCGTCTTGGTCTTGTCCACGGGTTTGAGGTCAAAGTGCGGGGGAATCACCGGCAGGTTGGCAAAGCTCCACTTGCCACGTTTGACATCAAATTCCTCGGGCGCCTGGATCTCCACCAGGTGGCCGACGGCGCTGGAGACGACATAGGTGTCGCTCTCGAAGTATTCGTCGTGTTTTTCGAACTTGCCCGCGGTGGGCGTGAGGGCCCGCACGATGTCTTGGGCGACGGACGGCTTTTCGGCAATGACTAATGTTTTCATCTGACTACAATCCAGTTCTCGCGTGCGCGCAGGTGCGCACACACGCAGGCGCACACATGCGCGCCCATACGATCCACCATACCAAATTTTTTGGGTCCCGTTTCTGACGTGCAGAAAAGAGAGCACACGTGAAGACAAAACCAGTGAGCAAGACCATGCCCCAAGGCGACAACCGCCGCATCCAGACCCGGCGCTCCGGTGTACACGGCAAAGGCGTGTTCGCGTTGCAGGACATCGGTGAGGGTGAAACCATCATCGAATACGTGGGTGAAATCATCACCTGGAAAGAAGCCCAGGCGCGCCACCCGCACGATCCCAAGGACCCCAACCACACGTTTTACTTCCACATTGACGAAAAACACGTCATTGATGCCAAGGTCGGTGGCAACTCTTCCCGCTGGATCAACCATTCCTGCGACGGCAACTGCGAGGCCGATGAGGTCGATGGACGCGTTTTCATCAAGGCGCTGCGCGACATTGCCCCCGGAGAAGAACTCTTTTACGACTACGGATTGATGCTGGACGAGCCTTACACCAAGAAGCTCAAGGCCGAGCACCCCTGCTGGTGCGGCGCCCCAAACTGCCGCGGTACGCTGCTGGCACCCAAGCGTGGCCGTCGCTAAGTAGCCGCATGAAGGGCATGGGCACGACTATCCAGTGGCAGGCCGAGGCCATCTGGGAGGCCGTATCTCCGTCGCTGCCGACGTTTTCCGTCGAAATCCTGCCCGAGATTGATTCCACCAACACCGAACTGATGCGCCGGGCCCGCGCGGGCCAGCTGGAACCCGTGCTGCTGGTGGCCGAGCACCAAAGCGCAGGCCGGGGACGCCTGGGGCGCTCGTGGTCCAGCGGCGGCGATGGTGCAGCGGTGGCGACAGAGGCACCCCTGCCTTCCCTGACTTTTTCCCTGGGGTTGCCACTGTCTCCCGCTGACTGGTCCGGCCTGTCGCTGGCCGTAGGCTTGTCGGTGGTGGAGAGCCTGCACCCCGCGTTGCAGCTCAAATGGCCGAACGACGTGTGGTTGCAAGACCGCAAGCTGGCCGGCATCCTGATCGAAACCGCCAGTGTGGGTGAGGTGCGTTATGCCGTCATCGGTGTGGGCATCAACATCCTGCCGCGCGACGGCCAGGGGCTGAGCACTGTACCGGCGGCGCTGTGTGAGCTGCTGCCAGATGCAGATGCCCCCAGCGCGCTGGCCCGGATTGCAGCACCGCTGGTGCAGGCGATCCGCCGTTTTGAGACCGAAGGGTTTGCGCCCTTGCGCACGGCTTTCCATGCCCGTGACCGCCTCTATGGCCACGAACTGCTGTGCAGCGATGGCACGGCGGGCATGGCCCGCGGGGTGGACGCCGGTGGCGCCCTGCTGGTGCACACCGAACAGGGATTGAAAAAGATCACCAGTGCAGAGGTCAGTGTGCGACCTGTTGCCAACCGGCCCTGACCCCTATGCTGCGACTGTTTGTACTCCTTCTGATCCTGGCCAATGGTGTCTACTTTGCGTGGAGCCAAGGCCTGTTGCGCGCCTATGGCTTCGCGCCAACACCGCAAAGCGAGCCCCAGCGTGTGGCCCAGCAGATCCGCCCGGAACTGATTCAGGTGCTGACGCCGGTGGAGGCCAAGCGTGCTGAGGCCCAGGCCCAAGCCGAATTGGCACCTAAGGAGTGCCTCGTTGCGGGGCCATTCGACGATGCCCAGGCCGCAAGCTTGCGCCAGGCACTGGAAGCCAACCTGCCACCGGGCAGCTGGCAGCTGGACATGGTCAATGTGTCGGCGCGCTGGATTGTGTACATGGGCAAATTTGCGAATGCCGAACTTTTGGCCAAAAAACGCGGTGAGCTGGCGGCCATGCGGCTGGTTCCGCAGGGCCTGAACAACCCGGATCTCGAGCCGGGCCTGTCACTGGGCGGTTTTGATACCGAGGCCGAAGCGGCGGCCGAGCTGGCGAAACTCTCGCTGCGCGGCATCCGTACCGCCAAGGTGGTGCAGGAACGCCAGGAAGGCCGGCAAACCCAGCTCAAGCTGCCCATGGTATTGCCTGACACCAAACACCGCCTGGCCGACCTCAAATCGGTACTGGCGGGCCGGTCCTTGCGCAGCTGCAGCTAGCCCACCTGTCCAAAACGCACCGTAAAACAAACGCCAGGTGGGTTTTGACCGGGGCGGCTGTCTTCCATGCTGACACTGGCATGGTGCTGGCGCGCAATTTCCAGCACGATGGGCAGGCCCAGACCTGAGCCGTCGGCTTCGGTGCCCAGTACCCGGTAAAAGGGCTGAAACACCAGCTCCCGTTCGGCCAGCGGTATGCCGGGGCCAGAGTCTTCCACCTGCAGCACCAGCACTTTGCTGAACGGGTCTTTCAGCACACGGGCCGTGATCACACCGGGCTTTTCGGCGTTGGACGGCGTGTAGTTGATGGCGTTGTCCATCAGGTTGCGCACCATTTCCTTGAGCAGTGTGGGATTGCCCAGCAGCTTGACGTCGGCATCGTCCGGCTCGGCGCCCTCGTAGCCGACATCGATGTGTTTCTCCATGGCACGCGGCACACAATCGCGGATCACGTCCATGGTCAGGCGCACCAGGTTGCAGGTCTGCATGCTCATGGCGGTGCCGCTGCTCTCGGCGCGGGCCAGGGCCAGCAGCTGGTTGACGGTGTGGGTGGCGCGGATGCTGGAGCGTCCGATCTGGCGCAGTGACTGTTTCAGGTCTTCGGCATTGGCATCCTCGCGCTGGGCCAGGTCGGCCTGCATGCGCAGACCGGCCAGCGGAGTCTTGAGCTGGTGCGCGGCATCGGCAAGGAAGCGTTTTTGCGTGGCCACCGAGTCCTTCAGGCGCATCAGCAGGTCATTGACGGACGACACCAGCGGTGCCACTTCCAGCGGCACGGCCTCGGCATCCAGCGGGCTCAGGTCGTCCGGGCTGCGGGCGCGGATCCGCTCCTCCAGGTGGTTCAGTGGTTTGATGGCCTGCACCAGAGCCAGCCAGACCAGCAGCACCGCCAGCGGCAGGATCACAAACTGCGGCAGCATCACACCCTTGACAATTTCGGTGGCCAGCACCGAGCGTTTGTCCATGGTTTCGGCCACCTGTACCAGGGCGGGTTTGCTGTTGGGCACATCCAGTTTGACCCAGGTGTAGGCCACCTTGATGTCCATGCCGCGGAACTCATCGTCGCGCATGCGCACTTCGCCGGGGACGGGTTTTTCGTCTTCCGGCGGCAGGGGCAGGGCTTTCTCGCCGCTCAGGTATTCACCGGCTGTGCCCAGCACCTGGTAGAACACCGTGTCGTTGTCGTCGGCACGCAGCAGTTCGCGGGCGGGCAGGGGCAGCACAAACTGCGCCTTGTGGTGGTTGAGGGTGACCAGCTGCGCCAGCGCGCCCACGTTGTACTCCAGCGCCCGGTCAAACGGCTTGCCGGCAATGCCCTGGGCCACCAGCCAGGTCAGCACCAGACTGACCGGCCACAGCAGCAGCAGCGGGGTCAGCATCCAGTCCAGGATTTCCCCGAACAGGCTGCGTTGCTCGCGCTGGAAAATCTTCACGCAGCAGGCCTTCTACGGGAATGCATTTGGTTAAATCGGGCTGCACCCACCGTGCAATCTACGTGTATTGCTCCTGAAATCATAGCGATTTGGTCAGGGTGCAATCTTCTCAAGGCAGTAGCCCAGGCCGCGCACGGTTGCAATGCGGATCGGGCCTTTTTCAATTTTCTTGCGCAGCCGGTGGATGTAGACCTCGATCGCGTTGTTGCTGACCTCTTCGCCCCATTCACACAGGCGCTCCACCAGCTGGTCCTTGCTGACCAGGCGCCCGGCGCGCTGCAACAGCACTTCGAGCAGACCCAGCTCGCGGGCGGAGAGTTCCACCATCTTGCCGTCTATGGTCGCCACACGCCCGGCCTGGTCGTAGGTCAGCGGGCCGTGTTTGATGGTGCTGCTGGTGGCGCCCATGCCGCGGCGTACCAAGGCGCGCACGCGGGCTTCAAGTTCTTGCAGGCTGAAGGGTTTAGC
The DNA here is from genome assembly GCA_040387325.1 of Pseudomonadota bacterium. Classification (GTDB taxonomy): domain Bacteria; phylum Pseudomonadota; class Gammaproteobacteria; order Burkholderiales; family Burkholderiaceae_C; genus Allorhodoferax. The sequence continues at coordinate 47,376 of JAZKDY010000141.1, forward strand.
CATGTAGTCGTCGGCGCCGTAGTCCAGGCCCTTGACACGTTCGTCCACGGCATCGGCGGCGGTGAGTATCAACACGGGGAGTGAAGAGCCGCGCCCGCGCAGTTTCTTGAGCACTTCCAGGCCGTGCATCTTGGGCAGGCCCAGGTCGAGGATCAGCAGGTCGAATTCGGTGTTGGTCATCAACGCGGCGTCGGCCTCGGTGCCGCTGGCCACATGGTCCACCGCAGCCCCTGCGCCGCGCAACGCCCGCAACAGGCCATCGGCCAAGACCTGGTCGTCTTCGGCAATCAGTATCCGCATGTCTCTGCTCCTCGTTGTAGCCGCCACAGGGTCTGCGCCAGACCGCTGTGATCGGTGTTTTTGGCATTCTAGGCTTGCACCCTTTTACTTCACTGACCGCTGTAGGCCTCCAGCCCAATGGCGAGTACCGTGGCCACCTCTTCACCCACGGCCTCGCGCAATTCCAGCTCCGCCTGTTCCACGGCCTCGCGGTAGGCCTCCAGCCAGGCCAAGCCCACTGCAGTAAAGCGCAGTTGCTGCGCCCGTGCATCCAGCGGGTCGGGTGCACGTGTGACCATGCCCCATGCCTCGCACTGGTTCACCAGCGTGCCCATGGCCTGTTTGCTCATGCCGGCGCTTTTGGCCAGGTCGGTCAGGCGTGAACCCTCGGTTGCCAGGTGGCGCGTGATGTGGATGTGCGCCGCCCCCACCTGCCCGCGCGTAACCAGGTTGGCCAGGCCCAGCGGCACGCCGGGGTGGTGGGCCATCAGCGCCAACACGCGGGTGTCGAAACGATCCAGCGCCAGCCGCAACCAATGGCCCATGTGGGCCTGGCGCCAGCCGCCGCCGGGGTTTAAGGAGGTCCAGTCAGGCATGGCTTAAATGGTAATGCAAACTAACTAATAAAGTTGTTTGCGGATTTCAATACACACCGTTAAACTACTGTTCAAGCATCCAGCCTGTAATTAACCCCACAGATCGGTATGCGCCCAAACATTGATTTTCACAAGGAGATTTCCCCATGGACGCACTGGTAAAAAACCCCAACAACACGAATGGCGCCAACGCTGAAAAAGCCAAGGCCTTGCAGGTGGCCCTGGCCCAGATCGAAAAACAATTCGGCAAGGGCACCATCATGCGCCTGGGTGAAGGCGAGGTGATCGAAGACATCCAGGTCGTCTCCACCGGCTCTTTGGGGCTGGACATTGCGCTGGGCGTAGGCGGCTTGCCCCGTGGCCGCGTCGTCGAAATCTACGGCCCTGAGTCGTCCGGCAAAACCACGCTGACGCTGCAAGTGATTGCCGAGATGCAAAAACAAGGCGGCCAATGCGCCTTTGTCGATGCCGAGCACGCGCTGGACATCCAGTACGCGCAAAAGTTGGGCGTCAACCTGCAAGACCTGCTGATCAGCCAACCCGACACCGGCGAACAGGCCCTGGAAATTGTGGACAGCCTGGTGCGCTCCGGCGCGGTCGACCTGATCGTGGTCGACTCGGTGGCGGCACTGACGCCCAAGGCCGAGCTGGAAGGCGAAATGGGTGATTCGTTGCCCGGCCTGCAAGCCCGTCTGATGAGCCAGGCCCTGCGCAAGCTGACCGCCCACATCAAGAAGACCAACTGCATGGTCATCTTCATCAACCAGATCCGCATGAAGATC
>JAZKDY010000142.1:0-27532 GCA_040387325.1 Pseudomonadota bacterium
TGCTGGGCGCCGTGTTGTCCATTGGCGGTGTGGTGCTGGTGCTGTGCCGGGGCCAGTGGGAGCTGTTGCTGGGTCTGCACCTGGTGGCCGGTGACCTGTATGTACTGGTGGCCAGCATAGGCTGGGCCTACTACAGCTGGATGCTGGCCCACCCCACACCCGAGTCGGCCCCCTTGCGCGCGCACTGGGCGACTTTCCTGTTAGGCCAGGTCGTGTTCGGTCTGGGGTGGTCGCTGCTGTTCGCCGGTGCGGAGTGGACCTTGACCGATGCCCGCCTGCAATGGGGCTGGCCGCTGGTGGCCGCGCTGTTGTTCATTGCCGTGGGGCCTGCCGTCATCGCCTATGCGGCCTGGGGTGGCGGCGTAGCGCGTGCGGGCCCGGCCGCAGCAGGGTTTTTCATCAACCTCACCCCGCTGTTTACGGCGCTGCTGTCCGCGGCATTTCTGGGTGAGGCGCCACAGCTGTTTCATGCGCTGGCGTTTGTGCTGATTGTTTCGGGCATCGTGCTTTCTTCATCCTTCGGGCCGCGCCCCGGGACTTGACACACCAGGTTGGCGCCTTTCAGCGCCGATTGGCGCGATTGTTCAATACGGCCCGCACGCCGCAGCCGACCATGGTGTCTCTGAACAGGAGAACACCATGCAACTGCACATCAATGGAAAACTGCACCCTCTCGAACCACAGTGGGAAGAGGAAACCCTGCTGTTCGCGCTGCGCGAAGGCCTGGGTTTGGTGGGCGCCAAACTGGGCTGCGGCATGGGCCAATGCGGCGCTTGCACGGTACTGGTCGATGGCCAGGCGCAACGCAGTTGCCTCTTGCGTCCGAAAGACCTGGCCCATGCGCGGATCACCACCGTTGAAGGCCTTGCACACGGCGCCACACTGCATCCGGTGCAGCAGGCGTGGCTGACACACTGCGTGCCCCAGTGTGGCTACTGCCAGACTGGCCACATCATGGCCACCGTTGCGCTGCTGCAGCACACACCCCGACCCAACGACGAGGAGATCAACACCGCCCTGGCTGGCAACCTGTGCCGTTGTGGCACCCACCAGCGCATACGCCAGGCCGTGCACACCGCGTCGCAGAATCCCCTGGCGGGAGACAAGGCATGAAGCGCCGCAGCTTCCTGGCTATGGCAGGTGCGGGGCTCACGGTAACGCTGTTACCCGCCTGCAGCCTGATTCCCGTCATCCCCAAACGCCCCCTGCCTTCGGGTGAGGATGCCATGTCCTGGGTGCGCTACGCCCAAGGCCGCTACACCTTTTACCTGCCCCGCGTGGAGATGGGGCAAAACATACTCACCGGCCTCAAGCAAGTGGCCTGCGAAGAGCTGGGTGTCGCCTGGGACCAGGTGGATGCCGTGCTGCCGGACACACGCGCCATCCGCCGCGTCAAGGCCACCGTGGGCAGTGACTCGATCCGAGAGTTTGCCGTGCCGCTGGCGCAGGCCTGTGCCACGCTGCGCGACGCCCTGGCACTTGGCACTACCCAGGGGCTGCTGGTTGCGCAGGCGCTGCCGGTGGAAAGCCTGCGCGCCTTCGGGCGCAACACGCGCCATGTAGGGCACACGGTGCCCTTGGAGCAGGGCATGGCCATTGTGCGCGGTGAACCCTTGTACGCGGCCGACGTTCGGCTGCCCGGCATGGTGTACGGCCGTGTACTGCGCGCGTCGGCTTCGCCCGAACTACCATCACAACCCGTCCAGTGGCAAGAGGCTACGGCGCGGACCGTGCCCGGCTTTGTGGCCGTGGTGCGCCACGCCGGTCTGCTGCAGGGCCGCAGCCAGGGCCTGGGCATACTCGCCCGCACTCCGGGCGCACTGGACCGTATCGAAGCGGCGCTGGACATCCAATGGCAGGTGGACGGCAGCCTGGCACCCCATGCGGTGGACGCACTGATCGACCTCGCGCCCCGCATGCAAAGGGGCCACCTGGCGCACCGGCTGCGCGAGGACACCCTCCGTGACGATGGCCCATGGGATGTGGACGTCGAAATCCACGTACCCCTGGCAGCCCATGCCGCGCTGGAACCACGGGCAGCGGTAGCGCAATGGACCGCGGCAGAAACGCTGATGCGCCTGTGGGTTGGCAACCAGGATGTGTTCTACCTGCGCGATGCGGTGGCCCGCCAGCTGGGCCTGGACGAATCCGGGGTGCTGGTGCAGGCCTGCCGGATCGGAGGCGCATTTGGCGGGCGCACCATCTGCACGGTGGAAATGGAGGCAGCCGTGCTGGCCCACCATTGGGGCGGCGCGGTAAAAGTGCAGTGGACGCGACCCCAGGAACTGCGCTATGGCTTTCACCGCCCGCCCTCACACCACCGGCTGCGCGCACGTCTGCACGACGGCCGGGTGCAGACATGGTGGCACGCATTTGCCACCAGCCACATCCTGTTCACCAATGCCGCCATGCCTGCCTGGATGCAAACCGTGTCCACCTTTGTAGGGGATGCGGGCGCGGCGCGCGGTGCCCTGATTCCCTACCGCGTGCCCCAGCAGCGCATCGAGCTGGATCTGGTGCGCTTGCCCATCTTCACCGGCCCGTGGCGCGGGCTGGGGGCCGGACCCAACACCTTTGCGGTTGAAACCGCATGGGACATGCTGGCCCAAAAGGCCGGTGCCGACCCGGTGGCCTTTCGGCTGGCACACATTGACGACGCACGCCTGGCGCACGTGCTGCACACCGTGTCCGCTCTGGCCCGCTGGGGGCAGACAGCTGCGGCGGCCACACCCGGCTGGCGCGTGGGGCGTGGCGTGGCCTGCGGTATCTACAAGGCGATGAGTTATGTGGCCACCGTGGCCGATGTAGCCGTTGATCCGGCCAGCGGCGCGGTACAGGTGCTGCGCATGTGGTGCGTGCACGACTGCGGACGCCTCATCAACCCCGACCAGGTGCGCGCCCAATGCGAAGGCACCCTGGTCTGGGGTCTTGCCATGGCCATCACCGACGGATTGCCGGTTGACAATACCGGGGTGGCGGCCAGCAGCTTTGCCGATGCCCCCATCCCCCGCTGGCACCAGGTACCCGCCCTGGCGGTGGAGCTTGTAGACTCTGCCCTGCCACCGACGGGAGCCGGAGAAACCGGAATGGTCAGCGCGACCGCAGCCATCACCAATGCGATTGCCGCCGCCACAAACTATCGCGTGACAACGCTTCCTGTCAGTACGACTGAACTGCAACGCCAAGTGTCCACACGCCCCGCCCCATGAGTGATTTCGCCAGTGCTGCGATGGTCAATGTCGTACTCAACGGCATGGCTCTGTTGGGCATGGACACCCGCGCGGTTCGGCACCTGGCCAACCCTGAGGCAGCGCACATACCCTTGCAAGCCAAACAAACACTGGTCGCTGCCGCGCTGGCCCAAGGTGGCTGGCCCAGCCTGCTGCAACTGGGCCAGGGTTTTCACACGCTTGGCGATGCGCCGTTGCACCGAGCCCTTGCATCTGCACCGGACGCCGCCACGCTGCTGGAGCGCTGGTGCCGGTTGGAAAAATATGTGCACTCACGCCACCGCGTACACTGCCTGCAGGTAGACCCGCAACAAGCCAGCCTGCAGCATGTTTCACTGACGCCCAATACGGCGCCGACGGCCGCTGAAGACCTCGTCGTACTGGGACTTCTGTGTGCGCTGCTCCAGGCGCTGGGCTTGCAAGAGGTGCGCGCTCAGATCCAGGGGGTGGAGGTCTTTCCACGCGCCGAGGCATCGGCACTGGCCACGCTGGCCGCGCAGGGCAATACAGCCCACTGGACACTGCATTGGACACAAGCCCTTGCACCAGACCCGCAGCGGCCTGCGCACGAGACGACAGCGCAGCGTCCCATGCCGCAAGACCTGTGCAAATCCCTGCCCTGGCCGGCTCTGGCACAGCGCTGTGCACAGACCTTGCTCGGTGATCTGATGCAGATACACACGGTGGCCTCCATGGCCACGCATCTGGGTTTATCCGCGCGCAGCCTGCAGCGCCATCTCCATGCGCAAGGTTTGCAGTTCTCCCACATCGTTGCCGAAGCACGTTTGCGCGCCGCCGCCTGGTGGCTGCTGGAAACACCGCTGTCGCTGGCAGAGACTGGATTTGTCTGTGGTTATGCGGATCAGGCGCACTTCAACCGCTGCTACAAGCGCCAAACCGGACTGACACCCGGTGCCTACCGCAGCAGCTTTGGAGCAGCCCCTTCAGCGGCTGCCTAGGCCTGGCCCTTAAACCTTTTCCGGCACCCAGTGCGCGCTCAGCGCCAGAACGCTGGCCGCGACCACCACCACCAGCAAAGCCATGGTGAGTGAGGCGTGATGGGCGATGCCGCCAATCAGCGGCGGCCCCACCATGAAGCCGCTGTAGCCAATCGACGAAACCGCCGCAATGGCCGCGGCCGGTGTGGTGCCTGGCACGCGGCTGGCCGCGCCGTACAGAATGGGCACCACCATGGCCAGCCCCGCACCGATCAGCGCAAAGCCGAGGATGGACACCACGGGGCTGCCACACACCAGCACCACTGCCATGGTCAGCGCCGTGGTGGCGCCGCTTGCGCGCAGCAGCAGCCGCTCGCTGAAGCGGGCACGCAGGCCGTCGGCCAGGAAACGCATCACCGCCATGGCCCCGGCAAACGCCGCGTAGCCAATGGCCGCCTGGTCCTGCGGCATGTGCACCTCCTGTTTGAGGTAGAGCACACACCAGTCCGTCACCGCGCCTTCGGCACTCATGCCGGCAAAAATAAGCAGACCTATCACCAGCAGCGCCCCATGCGGCCACACAAACTGCGGTGCCTGCCCGGCATCGCTATCCGCCGGCACCGTGGGCAACATCCAGCGCGAGGCCAGCACCATCCACAGGCATGTCACCAGGCCCACACCACCCAGTTGCCAGGACGCGGCTACCTCCAGCCGCAACAGCAAAGCGGCGAGCGCGGCGCCCACCATGGCGCCCACGCTGAACATGCCGTGCAGGCTACCCATGATGGGCCGCGCGCTGGCGGACTCCAGCGCCGAGCCCTCGGCGTTGATGCCCACGTCGTACACGCTGAGCGAGGCCCCAAACACCACCATGGACAGCAGCAGCGCCACAAAACCGGGCCAGTGCAGGCTCAGCGCCAGCATGCCGGCCATGGCCACAGCGCACAGCGCCACGGCATTGCGCGTACCCATGCGTCCAATCATGCGGCCGGCCAGGAACAACGCACTGACCGCACCGATGGCGGCCGCCACCAGCACAAAAGACAGCGCACCCTCGCTCAGACCGTACTGCTCTTTGACCGAAGGAATGTGCACGCCCCAGGCGCCGGTGACCACGCCCAGCGCAGCAAACAGCGAACGGGTGGCCCAAGTGGCCTGGTGGATCTGGGTGGGTGTGCCGTGGAGGGTGGCGCTCATGCGGCGCTCCCAGTGGTATCAATAATCAGGTTTATCTTGTATGGCATGGAGGTAGACAAGGGATTCAGAAAGTCCGCAAAATGTGGCTTTCACCATTGCTATAGCCTACGGGCTGCCACCCGACCCGGCAACACCAATCCATACCAGCAAAATGTTAAAAGTAGCAAAATTCTTGGCTACCTCACAGCTGCCGGACAACTGCCCGGCCGCCATTTCACCGGATGACCCTGCAGCGCCCGCGCATGCCCAGCGCATGCGCCAGCACCTGGGTGACTTCATTACACGCGCAGCCAACGGCAGCCTGCGCCTGGTGTCACCACCGGCACAGCCAAGTTTGACCACGCGCGGGGCCGGCCACCTGCACCTGAATGCCGAACTGTTTTTGCAGGTACAGGGCCACACCGAGTTCCACTTTCCGCAGGGCCAGGTCAGGCTGCAGGCCGGTGAGGCGCTGGTGATGCCGCCCAAGCTGCTGCACGACGAATGGGTGGCCGGCGGCAAGGGCCAGGCGTTTTCCAACATGGTGATCCACGCCGACCACCAGAGCATGTCCTGCCACCTGGCCAACGAAGCCAGGCCGGGACGCCCCGCCTGCCTGTACCTCGAGGTCTATCCGCATGTAGATGCGGCGCGCATCGAGGCCTGGCTGAATGACGCCGCCAAGCCGCCCGCACAGGACACGCATGGTCTGTGGGCTGTGCAGCAACGCGCGCTGGTGCTCACCGCACTGTCTGCCGTGTCACGCCTGCTGGATGCACCCGAGAAGACCACCTCCAGCGAACCCACACTGCTGGTACGGCTGCGCGTGCTGGTGCAAAACCGCCTGGGCGAAGTGGAGTTGACCGTGGCCAGCCTGGCCGAAGAGCTGGGCTGCACGGCAGACTATCTATCGCACCTGTACAGCCGCAGCACCGGCGAGCACCTGTGGCAGGTCATCCTGCGCCAGCGCCTGGCGCGCGCAGCACGCCTGCTGGCCGAAAATGATTCGGCCGTGAAAGAGATTGCCTGGTGCTCGGGCTTTGCCAGTGCCAGCTACTTCATACGCAGCTTCAAGCTGCAGTTTGGTGTCACGCCCAAGGTCTTTCGCAGCCAGGCGCGAGCGACCGTGCACTAGAGCGCGCTGGATGCAACAGCTGCAGTGGAAATCGCGGCCATAAGCGCATGCAACTGCGCCACGGGCGCCGGGCGGGCAAAGAAATACCCCTGGTACAGTGCGCAGCCGTATTGCGCCAGTAGCTCTTTTTGCGCAGCGGTTTCAACGCCCTCGGCCATTACCTCCAGACCCAGGCTGCGGGCCATGCCGACAATGGTTTGCACAATCAGACCATCGCTACGGCGCACACCCAGATTGCGCACAAAAGACTGGTCGATCTTGAGCTGGTCCAGTGGCAGGCGCGTCAAGTAAGCCAATGACGAATAACCGGTTCCAAAGTCATCCAGTGAAAACCGTATGCCGATCGCCTTGAGCTGGTCCATCTTGGCAATGCAGTCGTCCACCTTGTCCAGCATCAGCGATTCCGTCAGCTCCAGTTTGAGCAGATGCCCTGCAATGCCGGACTCGATGACAACATCGGTCACGCTTTGCACAAAATCACTCTGGCGGAACTGGCAGGCACTCACATTGACCGACAGTTGCAGCGCAGCAAAGCGCGCATCACCCTGCCAGTCCGACAACTGCTGGCAAGCCGTTCGCAGCACCCAGGCCCCCATCGGCACAATCAGTTCACTTTCTTCGGCAACCATGATAAAAGCCCCGGGTGCCAACAAACCCTTCTTGGGGTGATTCCAGCGCAACAGGGCTTCTGCACCAACCACGCGTCCGTCCTGCGCAAATTGCGGTTGGTAGTGCAACTCAAACTCGCCCTGCTCCAGAGCGGTACGCAAATCGACCTCCAACTGTGCGCGATCGCTGATGGCTGCCTGCATCAACGGGTCAAAGAAACACAAGGCATTGCCACGGCGGGCCTTGACCTGGTACATGGCGATATCGGCTTGCTTGAGCAATTCCGCGGCGCTATGTTCCTCGGCACCGAACAGCGTTGCACCCAGGCTGCAGGTGCTGCGGTGCGTATGCTCACCCAACTGGTAAGGTTGGTCCAGAGTGAGCAGCATCTCTTCACCAATATTTTGTGCCACTTGCGCGGCGTACTGGGGGTCGATGGACAGATCCTTGAGCATGACCACGAACTCATCGCCGCCCAGTCGGGCCACCGTATCCAGCTCGCGCACACTGGCGCGCAAACGCTGGGCCACCTGCCGCAGCAGGTCGTCACCCACCTCATGCCCCAGGGTGTCATTCACCAGCTTGAAATGGTCCAGGTCCAGAAACAGCAGGGCACCCAGCAGGCCCGAGCGCGAGGAGGCTGCAGTGGCCTGCGTGAGGCGATCCAGCAGCAGGCGGCGGTTGGGCAAACCCGTCAGCGCGTCGTAAAAGGCCAGGGTTTCGATCTCGGCGCTGGCATGGCGCAGGGCCGTGACATCGTGGTAGGTAATGACCATGCCACCTTCCGGCGTTTCACGCTCTGTGATCTCGATGTGCTGCCCATTGGGCAAAACCTGCTCATGCGCAGCGGTGCGGCTAGATTGGGCGCTCAACCGCTGCTCCACCCATTGCGCCTGCTCCTCTGCGGTGCCATCCGGCAGGTGGTGATCAACCGATTCTTCCAACATGTACCGAAATGGCAACAACGTTTCCATGCGGCCTTCCAGCCACGGGAACAATTCTTCAAACCGTCGGTTCCATTGCACCACCCGCTGCTGCGGATCCAGCAGCAGAAAACCGCTCACCATGGATTCCAGCGCCTGGTCCAGCGTGCTTTTGGACTGCGCAATGGCATGCCGCGCCTTTGCAATGCGGCGCAGGTAGGCAACTGCGAAACCACCCGCCACCAACACCATCACCGCAAATACCAGGGTGGCGGACACCAGAACATTGCGGTCAAAGCGCCATTGGCGCAGTGCGGAATGCAGCGGGATGCTGGCGGATATCCACAGGTCACGGTACAAAAGCGGGCGGGTGACCACCAGTGCAGGCGCATTGCTGAGGCGCGCCAGGTCCATCCGCTGGTCTGCTCCAGAGGCCGCTGCATTCAGACCGGGACTGAGCACTGCGGGGTTGCGGGCATCCTGGTTCGGAACCGCCAGCAACAACTGACCGTCGCCACGCTCCAGCGTGACCTCCAGCGCGGCAATATCGGTGCCCTGCATCAGGACCGTGGTGAGCATGGACGTAGGCACCTCGGCCACCGCCAGCAGATTGGAGCCGTTTGCCATGCGGATGTAGCGCCCGAAGTACAACACCCGCTCCAGGCTGGCGACGCTGTCCACCGGTTCGCTGACGACCAGGGTCGACATGGGTTGGGCCAGCGCGTCCGCAATAAATGCCGGTGGCAACTCCCGCGGCATGGTGGCACCAACGGGCTCGGAGGTTGCAAAGACTTGTCCCTTCTCGTCGACCAGGCCCACAAACCGCACCATCAGGTTCTGGCTGGCAGCGTTGCGCAGCAAACGGCTTGCGGCTTCGGCATCTACCCATTGCGGAATGGTTGTCGACAAGCCCAAAAACTCATCGGTACCCGCCAGCAACACATCGATGCCCAACAGCGAGCGGTTGAAGGCGGCCTCCGCACCGGCGAGAAACCGTGTCGCCTGGGCCTCGCTTTCCGCCAGTGCTACCTGGCGGGCATTCCACACCTGGTAACTGGCACCCGCGCCTATCGCGACCAGAAAGACCATCACCAGGCCCCAGACCGTGAACTGAATACGTGCCGGAGTCGCCGATATCATGGTGCGGCGGGGATGGGAATATTGCGTGCAGGTCCTATGGTCTGGCTCCAGATGTCATTGCACCGCGCGCCGCAACGCTTCAACCAACGCGGCAGAACGCTACTGGTAAAAATATCCTGGCGCTTGCGCTCATCCTGGGCGGACACCGGCACCAGCACCATCGCACCTTTTCGCCCGACCTTGCAGCTAGCCTGACCGGTGTTGCAGGCCACGCCTTCTGCGGTGTCGCGCTCGGACTCCTCCCAGATAGAGGCCTCCAGCTTGGGCAACTCGCGGCGCAACAGCGAACGCAAATCCGGCGGCAGGGCCTCCCAGGCGGCCCGGTTGGCGCCGAAGATGGCCAGACCCCAATTCAGTGGCATGGGGTACAAATGGCTGGCAATGGTGTGCAAGCCCAAGGTGTTGCCGGACATCGTCCCCGTGATCGCACACTCCACACTTCCACCTTTCAAACTGGCAGCCAGCGCGGAAAACACCACGTTCACCGGCACCGCACCCAGTGCGCTGACAAAATCTGCCTGCGCCACTGACGAAACCCGCACCCGGCGTCCGGACAACTCGGTCATGCTCGTGACCGGCTTGTTGCAAAACACTACCTGGGCCGGATAGGTATACATGGCCAGGACTTCAATGCCGTGCAGTTCACGCAGGCTTTTCTCCAGGTAAGGGCGAAAAGCCGCCAGACTGGTTTTCAGGCTGGCCATGTCGGGGTTCAAACCCGCCAGGTCTGTTGCGGTATAGGGCAGGTACTGTGTGGCCAGGGAACTCAGCAAAGCTGTACCAAACGGTACAACACCCAGTTGCAGCAGATGCAGCATTTCCGCAGGCGGTACACCCGCCCGGTCGAAGGGGACAATATCGGCACTGAATTTACCACCGCTCAAACGGGCCAACTCCTGGGTCCAGAATGGCTCTTCCCAGCGGGTGAACTGGCTCACTCCGGCCAGACCACCCACCACCCGCAACTTGTAGGGTGCCGGTGCCGAAACAGGGGTTTGCGCAACAGCGGGTACCGCACTCAGCATGAGCGCATAGCTGCAAAGCGCTACAGAGAGCAACCAGCGCAGAGTCTGGCACGGTGTTTGCATGTTCGGCTGCATTGGTGTCCGGTATACCTGCGCCAAGGACGCTGGATTTGCGATTGCCCCATTATTCACCAGAACAATCCTGACCGCGGCGGAGAATACGCATTCGGCATTGATCCATGTGCGGATTGAATTGGACAGCCCTCCGGCATCGCCCGGATACTCGCCCTGCGAGTCGTTGGACAGTTCGACCGCTGCCCCTTACCCCGACCACTACAAAGAAATCAACCATGCTCAAACCAACTTATCTCTCTGCAGTGGGGCGCCAGTCGCCCTTGGCGCTGGGCATCGCACTGATGTGCCTGGCGTCGGTTGCGTCGGCCGGCAGCACGCTGGACCACATCCGCGCGACAGGGAAAATCGTGCTCGGTCACCGCGAGTCCTCCGTTCCCTTTTCTTATCTGGACGCAGACAAACGCCCGGTGGGGTATGCACTGGATTTGTGCCAAAAGCTGGCGGATGCCGTCAAAAAGAAGCTGGACATGAAAACACTTACGGTTGAATACCTGATGGTGACGCCCAGCAACCGCATCAGCCTGGTGGAAGAAGGCAAGATCGACCTGGAGTGCGGTTCCACCACCAACAACGCCGAACGGCGCAACAAAGTGGCTTTTACCGTACCCCACTACATCACCGGCGCGCGCTACATGGTGCGTGCCGACAACAAGGCCACCGACCTGGTGGGCCTGGAAAACCAGCGTGTTGTATCCACCAAGGGCACCACGCCCCTGAAGGCCATTGAGCGCGCCAACCGTGAACGGGTGCTGCGTTTGACCCTGCAGGAAGCGCCCGACCACGCGCGCGCCGTTGAAATGGTTGAAAAATCGGAATCCGACGCTTTCATCATGGACGACGTGCTGCTTTACGGCCTGATCGCCAGCCGCGCGCAGCCGGAAAAACTCAAGGTCATCGGCAAGTTCCTGACGGTGGAACCCCTGGCCATCATGCTGCCCAAAGGCGACCCCGAGTTCAAGTTGATCCTGGACAACGAAATGAAGCGCCTGATCGTGACCAAGGAGGCTTATGCCATCTACGACCGCTGGTTCCTGAAGGCCATTCCCCCGCGCAACACGCCGCTGAATCTGCCGATGAACTACCTGCTGCGCGACTTCTGGAAATACCCCACGGACCAAGTACCCGGAGGCTAGTACGTCCCCGGATACGCCCCGCCATCGGCCAGCACGTTCTGGCCATTGATGTAGCCGGCCTGCTGGCTGCATAAAAACGCACAGATGGCGCCAAACTCCTGCGGCGTGCCAAAGCGGCGCGCCGGGATATTCTGGCGCCGCGCATCGGCCAGGGCCTCTACCGACTGGCCGGTCTTCTTGGAATTGACTGCCAGCATGGTCTTGATGCGGTCGGTGTCAAACACGCCGGGCAGCAGGTTGTTGAGGGTCACGCCCTTGGCGGCCAAGCCGGTGCGCGCCACACCGGCCACAAAACCCGTCAAACCACTGCGTGCACCATTGGACAAGCCGAGCACATCAATCGGCGCCTTCACCGAGCTGGACGTGATATTGACGATGCGGCCAAAGCCACGCTCGGCCATTCCATCCACCGTGGCCTTGATCAGCTCGATGGGTGTCAGCATATTGGCATCCACCGCCTTGATCCAGGCCTCGCGGTCCCAGTCGCGGAAGTCACCGGGCGGTGGGCCACCGGCATTGGTCACCACGATGTCAAAGCTTGAACGCACGGCGAATACAGCGGCCCGACCTGCCTCTGTGGTGATATCTTGTGCACAAAAAAGCACGCTAGCCCCCGTGGACCCTGCATGATTCGCTATCAAATCCGCAGCAGATGCCGCCAGTTGCTCAGCCCCCCGCGCAACGATCAGCACGTTCACGCCCTCTTGCACCAGGGCCTGCGCACAGCCCAGACCCAGGCCCTTGCTGGCCCCGCACACCAAAGCCCACTTACCCGCGATTCCCAAATCCATGTTGATTCTCCCAAGACGATAGTTGCCAAATGCGGCTGATAGCGCCGATGATACGCACGCCATGGCACGCAAACCTACCCTACACCCCTCGCTCAAGCCCTATGCCGCCAAGGTCACCACGGCCGAGCTGGCCGTAGCCCACATCCGCAACGGCGACCACGTGTTTGTGGGCACCGGCTGTGCCGCGCCCCGCGGCCTGGTGCAGGCGCTGGAGCAGTTGCGCAGCCCGCCGGCCGACGTGGAGATGCTGCACTTCTTCACCGTCAACGCCTTTGACCACGATGCAGACGGCCACAGCACCACCCACTTCCGGCACCGCACGTTCTTCGTTGGCAAGGACATGCGTGCCGCCGTCAAGCAGGGCCTGGTGGACTACGTTCCCATGTCCGTGGCGCGGGTACCCGAGATGATGGCGCTGGGCCGCATACCCGTAGATGTGGCTCTGGTCCAGGTGTCTACGCCCGATGCTTTTGGTTATGTGAGTCTGGGGGTGTCGGTGGATATCATCCCCGCCGCCATGGCCCGCGCCCGCGTGGTGATTGCCGAGGTCAACCCGGCCATGCCGCGCTCCATGGGTGATTCGACGCTGCACATCAGCCGCATCCACCACCTGGTACCGGTCAACACGCCGGTCACCGAATACCAGCGCAACCCGGTACAAACCGACGACGTACAGCGTATTGCGCGCTACATCGCCGGCATCATCGACGACGGCTCCACGCTGCAGATTGGCCTGGGCGAGGTGGCGCATGAGGCCCTGCAGTACCTGACCGACCGCAAGGACCTGGGCGTGCACTCGGATCTGATCTCGGACGCCATCATCCCGCTGCTGCAAAACGGCAACCTGACCGGTGCACGCAAGACCGACAAACCCTTCAAGATCGTCGCCAGCCTGGCATTGGGTTCACGTGCGTTGTACGACCTGATTGACGGCAACCCGCTGTTTTCATTCGAACCCATGAATGCCGTGTGCAACCCTGCCGCCATTGCCGCGCAATACAAGATGGTGGCCATTGCACAGGCCTTCTCCATTGACCTGACCGGCCAGGTTTGCATAGACCAGTTTGGGGGCGAGTTTTACAGTGGCATTGGCAGCCAGGGAGAGTTTTTGCGCGGAGCCTCGCGCTCGCCCGGCGGCAAGCCCATTGTGTGCATGACCTCCACCGCGCAAGACGGCACCCAGTCGCGCATACGCCCCTCGCTGCTGCTGGGCGAGTCCGCCACCATTGCCCGCACCGATGTGCATTACGTGGTGACCGAGTTCGGCATAGCCTACCTGTTTGGCAAGTCCATACGCGAACGCGCCACCGCCCTGATCGAGCTGGCGCACCCGCAGTTCCGACCCGAGCTGTTTGCCCAGGCACAGGCCCTGGGTTACTTGAGCGGCGACCAGACACTGCAGAACCTGCGCGCATACCCGGTGGAAGAAGAAACCACCATCACGCTGAAAGACGGCCGCAGTGTCATGCTGCGCCCCGCCCTGTCCAGCGACGCCCAGGGCATACGCGACCTGTTCCACCACCTGAGCGAGGCGGACGTCTACACGCGTTTTTTCCGCCATGTGCGCGGCCTGTCCAATGCCGAGGTGCAGCGCCTGTGCAATGTGAACTACGAGAACGAGGTGGCCTTTGTGGCCACGGCCGGCTCACGCGAGGAGTCGCTGATCGTGGGGCAATCCTGCTACTTCATCGACCCCACGGCCAACCTGGCGGACACCGCTTTCATGGTGCACCCGGACTGGCAGGGATGCGGTCTGGGCACAGCACTGCAAAACTGCATGGTGCAACATGCCAAAAAACGCGGCCTGCGCGGCTTTGTGGCGGATATTTTGCCCGGCAACACCCGCATGTTGCGCCTCGCGCGCAACGGCCCCCAAACGGTGCAGACCGAGAAGAGCGACGACTCGGTGCACCTGACCCAGTTGTTTTAGAGCCCCGTTATATCCACGAAGGTGTCGGAGTGGGGGAAGCGGGCCACCATCCAGTGGCGATCCAGCCCCAGCGCGTTGATGACCGGCAACGGCAATTCACTGACCAGTTCAGGCGTGGGGCTGGGGTCGTCGGCCAGCAGTGCGGCCAGGTGCACCACACCGGACAACTTGTCGAAGGACTCCGCGGTCATGGGCGCGCTGGCGCTTTGCAGGCCATTAACGATGGCTTCTGGAAAATTCCAGTGGCGGGCCAGCACCGCTGTGACCTGCACTTCGTCAAAACCCAGCAGTTGCTGTTCGCGCTCCCAGCGCACGGAGGCCCGCGTGGTCTCGGCCGCAATCTCCGCCAGGCTTTCGGGTGAACGCTGGCCAATCAGCAACTCGCCCAGGCGCAGCATCATGCCGGACAGCCAGGCCTGTTGGGGGTCCAGCCCGGCGCCGCCCGCCAGCCACTGCGCGTAACCGGCACAGGCCATGCTGAAGGTCCAGAAGGCCTTGCGGTCCATGCCCGGCACTGTGGGGAATGATGTGCTGATGCTGGTAGACAACGCCAGCGACCGGATGCGGGACATGCCCAGCATGGTGATCGCATGGTCCAGCGACAGCACCTGGCGGCTCAGGCCGAACTGGGCGCTGTTGGCCATGCGCAGCAGGTTGGCCGTCAGCGCAGGGTCCTTGGAAATAATCGCTTCGATCTGCGCAGCGCTGGCATCCGGGTCATTCAGCGTGCGCACCAGCGAATGGGCCACCTCGGTCATGATGGGCAGCTTGGCGGTCTCAAAAAACTCGACGAGGTTAGACATGGGAACTCCAATACAGAAACTGGGCGCAAGTATAGAAAATTGCAGGGGGATCGCAACCCCGCGCTAGACCCGCGCCCGGCTGCACACATACACACCCGCGACCACCAGCACTGTGCCCGCCACCAGCCAGGCGGTAAAGGGCTCGTCCAGCAACAGAACCCCCATGACCATGGTGGACATGGGGCCGACCATCCCCACCTGGGCGGCCAGCCCGGAGCCGATGCGCTCTATCGCCATCATCACCAGCATGACCGGCACCACCGTGCACAGGGTTGCGTTGAGCACCGACAGCCACACCACCTGCGGCGCCACCTGGAACGCCGTGTCCAGCGGGCGCAGCAGCACAAACTGCGCAATACACAGCAGGCAGGCCACCGAAGTGGCCAGCCCTACCAGGCGCAGCGAACCCAGTCGCTTCACGATTTCTCCGCTGTAAAAGAGGTACAGCGCATAACTCACCGCACTGAGGAAAACCAGCACAGCGCCCAGTGCCACATCGGCACCCTGCAACGTGACCTCGTGGCCAAAGACCAGCAACACACCGATATAACTGATGGCCATGCCCAGGGCCTGCGCCCGCCCAATGCGCCTTCCCGCAAACACCAGGCCCAACAGCAGCACCAGTGTGGGGTTGAGGTACAGGATCAGCCGCTCCAGCGAGGCGGTGATGTACTGCAGGCCCGCAAAATCCAGAAAACTGGCCAGGTAATAACCCGTCACCCCCAGCCACACCACACCCAGCCAGTCCTTGCGTGTCAACGCCATGGGTGTGGTGCCCGCCCGCTTGCGACCGGCCCACCAGCTCATGGCCAGAAAAAACGGCAGTGCAAACAGCATGCGCAGCATGATCAGCGTGACCGCATCCACACCGTGGCGGTAGGCCAGTTTGACGATGATGGCCTTGCCACTGAAGGCCACCGCACCCAATGTTGCCAACATCAAACCAAATGCTATTGATTTAGGAGCTCTATAATCATTCGGGACGGGGGCTGCGGCCATTTATTTCGTATACCTGGGTGATGGAAATGGGGCTAATATGCCCGGTGCGAGCACCATCGCCACTGTACAGGACCCCATCTGCAGCCGAAAGCCTAAAGTAAAAGTGAATTGACCATGACCCTTGACAAGACGCCATCGTTGGATTCCGAGTTGAACAGGCTCAAACACTCGCTGCTGTCACCCAACCGTGCCGAATTCCTGGCACGTGCGATTGAGCAGAGTCCTTTCGGCATCATCGTGATGGATCTGGACGGCCGGGTGGAATACTGCAACCAGGGCTTCATGGCGATGACGGGGTATACACAGGCGGAAATCATTGGTGTCATGCCCCACCCGTGGAATCCGAACGAGACCACGGATGAGGTCTACCGCAGCCTGCTGGAGTCTCAGCACATCGGTGACCGCTGGAATGGTGATGTGCAGTGCACCCGCAAGGACGGCAGCGTCTACTGGGAGCGGCAGGTGGTGTCCACCCTGCGCGATGCCGATGGCAAAAACACACACCTGATCGTCGTCAAGGAAGACGTCAGTGATCGCAAACTGCGACGTGCAGATTACGCGCAAACACGGCATCTGCACGAGAAGGCCCTTGCATCCAGCAGCAACGGCATCATGATCACGCGCAGCGATGCAGACGACCACTCCATCGTTTACGTCAACCCGGCGTTCGAGCGCATCACCGGTTACCGTGCCGAAGAGGTAATCGGACTGGAGGGGCGCTTTCTGGTGCGCGACGACCTGGCCCAGCCCGATCTGGAAAACATACGCTCGGCCCTGCGTGAAAAACGCGAAGGCTCGGCCACACTGCGCAACTACCGCAAGGACGGTTCACTATTCTGGAACGAGTTGCACATCGCCCCCGTGCACGACCTGACCGGCGGTGCCACCACACACTTTGTCAGCAGCATCAACGACATCAGCGAACGGGTGCGCTACCAGCATGCGCTGGAATACCAGGCCAACCATGACAGCCTGACCGGACTGGCCAACCGCAACCTGCTGAACGACCGCATCGAACAGGCCATCGCCTGGGCCAAGCGCAATGGCCACGTGCTGGGCGTGATGCTGCTGGACCTGGACCACTTCAAACTGATCAATGATGCGTCTGGCCACGGCGCGGGTGACGCCCTGCTCAAAGAGGTGGCGCACCGCCTGACCGCCTGTGTGCGGGAGACCGATACGGTGGCCCGCCTGGGTGGCGACGAGTTTGTCATCATCCTGACCGACCTGCCACAGCCCGACGACGTAGACCAGATCGCCGACAAGATCCTGACCACCCTGTCCCGCCCTACGGAGATCGCAGGGCGCGATCTGTTTGTCACCGCCAGCATAGGTGTCTCGCTGTACCCACGCGACGGCGACCACGGTGAAATTTTGCTGCGGTATGCCGACATGGCCATGTACCGGGTCAAGGAACACGGCCGCAACAGCGTGCGCCAGTTCGTGCCGGAGATGGGCTCGACCGCCATCAGCCGCCTGGACATGGAAGGCGCCATGCGCCGCGGCCTGGAGCGTGGCGAGTTTGTGCTGCACTACCAGCCCAAGATAGACCTTCGCACCCAGCACGTGATAGGTGCCGAGGCCCTGATACGTTGGCAGCATCCACAGATTGGCCTGATCCACCCTATCGAGTTCATCCGCCTGGCCGAAGAAACCGGCCTGATCCTGCCGCTGGGCGAATGGGTGCTGGCCGAGGCCTGCAAACAGCAGGTGTTGTGGCGCCAGCAGGGCCTGGCACCACTGAAAATATCCATCAACATGTCGGCCCGCCAGTTCCGCCAGGACGAATTGACCGACCGCATCGCCGCCGTATTTGCCAGCACGGGGGCAGACCCTGCGCACTTCATCGTGGAGCTGACGGAGAGCATGGTCATGCACGATGTGGACAGCACGCTGAGCAGCCTGCGCGCACTCAAGAACCTGGGGTTGTCGCTGTCGCTGGACGACTTTGGCACCGGCTACTCCAGCCTGTCCTACCTGCGGCGCTTCCCCATTGACGAACTCAAGATCGACCGCAGCTTCATCAACGACATCCATACCAACCCCGACGATGCCGCCATTGCCGGTGCCATCATCGCCATGGCGCGCAGCCTGGGCCTGTCGGTGGTGGCCGAAGGGGTGGAGAACAAGGAGCAGGCCGAATTGCTGTCCACCCTGGGATGCAACCAGGTGCAGGGCTACTACTACGCACGTGCATTGACCGTCAGTGCCTTCACGGCCCGGCTGCGCGAACAGCAGGTCCACCAGGCATGAGCCGCCTGAACTGGCGTACCGTTGCCAGCGCAGAGTTGGCTTTGCTGCTCAAGGAAGCAACGCTGGACGATTCGCGCGCGGTTGGCGCGTCGACCGTCTACCAGATCAAGCTCGACGGGCAGGATGTGCTGGCCGTATCACTGCCCGACGGTCAGGCCCTGGTGGTGGAGTTGAATGCCAAACCCCATACGCTGCGCCGGCGCGTGGACCCGGCCAGACCGTGAATTACCGCAGTTTCTGACGCACACGCGCAACAGCGGTCACACCCAGAAACACCAGCGCACCGGCAACGATACCGGTCAGGGCTTCCACACCGATGGGCAACAGTGTGCCCGCCACTCCAGCCAGCGCACCGCCGCTGGTGCCCAACTGGGCCAGCACCGCATCCACTGCATGGTGCAAGGGGCCAATGCCGTGGACAAGAATGCCGCCACCCACCAGGAACATGGCAGCTGTGCCCACCACCGCCAGAACCTTCATCAACACCGGCGCAGCCCGCAGCAGGCCGCGGCCAAAGGCCTGCAACATACGGCGCGCGGCACCACTGCCGGGCAGCTTGCTCAGGTACAAGCCGGCGTCATCCATCTTGACGATGCCGGCCACAAAACCGTAGACACCCACCGTCATCAAAATGGCGATGCTGCTGAGCACGGCCAGCTGGGTGGTCCACGCCAGCGACTGCACGGTGCCCAGCGTGATCGCAATGATCTCGGCAGACAACACAAAATCGGTGCGCACCGCACCCTTGATCTTGTCGCGCTCCACGTCCACCATGTTCACCGCGGGGTCGCTCAATGCCTTCAACAACTCGGCCTCATGGGCCTGGTCTTCAGCCTTGCTGTGCAAAAACTTGTGCGCCAGTTTTTCGAAGCCTTCAAAACACAAATAGGCGCCGCCAATCATCAACAACGGTGTCACGGCCCAGGGGATGAACAGGCTGATCAGCAGCGCCGTGGGGACCAGGATCAGCTTGTTGACCAATGAGCCCTTGAACACGGCCCACACCACGGGCAACTCCCGCTCGGCCTTGACACCGGCCACCTGCTGGGCATTGAGTGCCAGGTCGTCACCCAGGACACCAGCCGTC
The DNA here is from genome assembly GCA_040387325.1 of Pseudomonadota bacterium. Taxonomy (GTDB): domain Bacteria; phylum Pseudomonadota; class Gammaproteobacteria; order Burkholderiales; family Burkholderiaceae_C; genus Allorhodoferax. The sequence goes on from JAZKDY010000142.1 coordinate 19,248, forward strand.
TTTTTGGCGGCTACTTTGGACAAAATGGCGACGTCATCGAGGATGGTGGCGATGTCGTCAATCAGGGCAAGCAGGCTACTGGACATGGTGTGGAGTTTGAGCGGGAAAATACCCATTGTCGCAGGGTCCACCGGGGGCAGAATGCAACTATGCACCCTGCCCCCCATGAACTTGCCGTCCCGACCGTTCTGGACGTGGAGGCCTCCGGATTCGGGCGCAACAGCTACCCCATAGAAATCGGCTTTGTGCTGCCCAATGGCCACACCTTCTGCACACTGGTCAAGCCCGAGGCGCATTGGACACACTGGGATGCACAGGCCGAAGCCACCCACCATATCCCGCGCTCACTGATCCTGGCCCGCGGTGTGCCGGTGCTGGAGGTGGCTCGCACCATCAATGCCCAGTTGGCCGGCCAGACCGTGTACTCTGACGGCTGGGTCAACGACTACAGCTGGATAGGTGCCCTGTTTGATGCCGCCGACATGAGCCCTGCCTTCAAACTCGAAAACCTGCGCGTCCTGCTCGATGACCACGAGGCCGACCTGTGGCACACCGTCAAAGCCCAGGTCAGCAGTGAGCGCGGCGTGCAACGCCACCGCGCCAGCGCCGATGCGCGCCTGCTACAACTCACGCTGCTGCGCTTGCGCAATGGCCAGGGACACTGATACAAACGACACCATGTTGACACTCTCCAGCTTCCGGGGCCGGCTTGCACTGTGGTTCGGCGGCCTCTCACTCTTGACACTGCTCTGTGTGGGCCTTTATGTCGGCCGCCTGGCCACCAAACAGATTGCCGTCACGGCGGGAGAATCGGTACATGCAACCGCCCTGGCCGCCGCCAACCTGCTGGCGGCCAACCTGCGCGAACGCGAACTGGAGATCACGCTGCTGAGCCAGGCGCCGCACTTTGTCCGCGGGGATTTGTCCAACCCGGACATCCTGCAGTCCCTGGAACTGCGCAAGAAATTTCGTAGCGAGTTTGCATGGCTGGGTGTGGCCGACGCCGAAGGCACCGTCATACAGGCCAGCGGTGGGATGCTGCAAGGCCAGTCGGTTGGCAAACGCCCCTGGTACATCGCTGCCAGGCAAGGTGTGTACACCGGCGATGTCCACGAAGCCGTGTTGCTGGCCAAGTTGCTGCCCAGTCAGGCCTCGGGCGAGCCGCTGCGTTTCATCGATTTTGCCGCACCCATCAAAAACAAGGACGGCCAGACCGTGGGTGTCATCGGTGCCCACGGCCATTGGCGCTGGGTGACCGATACCGTGCAGGCTGCCGCAGACCGACTGGGCAGCGAGTCCCGCTCGGATATTCTGATTCTGGACAAGCAGGGCGCCGTGTTGTACCCGCAAAGCCTGGTCGGACCAAGCAGCCTGCCCGATGGCATACCCACCCGGCAGCCCTATGCCACCGTGGTCTGGGGTGATGGTCAGGCCTACCTCACCAGCCAGGTGGCGGTGGACGCTCGCACACAGAACGACCTGGGTTGGCGCATCGTGGTCCGCCAGCCGCTGGAAACCGCACTGCAGCCGCTTTACGCACTGCGCAACCGCCTGATCGTGCTGGGTTTCTTCGCCACGCTGTTGTTCGCACTGGTGGCCCTTCGGCTGGCGCGCAGCGTCAGCCAGCCCATCGAGCAACTGGCCGCCGCCGCACGGCAGATTGAACGGCGCGAAGCAGCGCCCCGCTACCCCGAGGCCACCGATGTGCGCGAAGTCGCGCAACTGAGCCAGTCCATGCAATCCATGACCCAATCCCTGCTGCAACGCGAGCACGAACTGGAAACACTCAACCAGACGCTGGAGCAACAGGTACAACAACGCACCGCGGCACTGGAGGCCGCCAACCAGCAGCTCGAACAACTGGCCACCCGCGACGCACTGACCGGTCTGTACAACCGGCGCTGCTTTGACGAGAAGCTGAAGGACAGCGTACACACCAGCCAGCGCAGCGGCCGCAGTTTTGCGCTGCTGGTGCTGGATGCAGACCATTTCAAACGCATCAACGACACCTATGGCCACAACACCGGCGATGTGGTCTTGCAGCAGCTCGCCCGGCTGCTGACCGAACACACCCGCAACACCGACTTTGTCGCCCGTTACGGCGGAGAAGAATTCGTTGTTTTGCTGCCCGACATCCCGCACGCAGAAGAAGCCACCACGGTCGCCGAGAAAGTGCGCGCTGCCGTGGAGCAAGCCAGCTTCCCCGACGTGGGTCGGCTCACCGTCAGCATTGGTATCAGTCTGTGGACGCCGGACGCGCCCCACGGCAAGGCGCTGTTCCAGCACGCCGACGAGGCCCTGTACCAGGCCAAATCGTCCGGGCGCAACCGGGTCATGGTGTACGCGCCTAAGTAATTTTGAAGACCGTGCGCACGACCTTGCCGCCGGCCTTCCCTTCAAATACTGCCCACTGCTTGATGCCCTTTACCAGCACGCCGGTGCTGACGTCCTTCACCGGTTTTTTGGCCTTGAGCTGGGCGGTTACCCAGTCTTGCACATGCGGGTAGTGCTGGCCCTCTTTGCCGGTGGGCACCAGCAGTTCCTTGCCGGCAACGCTGCCCATGGCGGTGACGAAGAGTTCGGTGGCGGGCATGGTGCTAATCGTTCCAGACTTTTTCCACCAGCTTGCCGATTTCAACCGGCTTGCCGCTGTGCGTCGCTTTCTTCCACTCATGGGGCGACGGTGCCACACGTTTTGATTCCTTGGCATCCCATGTCGCCACTTTCAGTGCGAAAACCACCGGACCTTCAGTCACATCAAATGGCGGGATAACTTTCACGCTGTTGGTGATCTGCTTGCGCATCTCCAGATCCAGCAGGGTGTCAAAGTCCAGCCACACCCTGGACTTGCGCCCCGGCTTGACAGCCAGCACGATAAAGCCGCCCACGGCTTGCGTGGCACCACTGGCAATCACCGCCTCACGCGCGGCGGCCTCCACCGCCTTGATGTAGTCCGCCATGGCGTCGATATTCGCCACACGTTTCTCCATCACCGGGCTGGGCTGCAGCAGGACGACATTGAAGTGGGTGATGGGCTCGGCGGCGTGGGCGCAAGCGGCGGCCATGCTGAACAGGTACGCGTAAAGAAGGCGATAGGGAAGGTACATGGTGCAACAGGCGGTGGCTATGGCGTGATTCTAGATTGCACGCCACTATACATTTAATAGCGAAACCACCATATTCTGCGGGGGCTACAGCCCAATTAACCTTAAGCCTCTAGGCGAAATCGGCATCCAGCACCACCCGGTACCGCGCCTTGCCCGAACGCAGGTGGTCCAGCGCATCGTTCATCTTACTCATCGGGAAATGCTCCACCTGCGGCGCAATGCCGTGGCGGGCGCAGAACTCCATCATCTTGGTCAGCACCACAGGGGATGGCGTGGGTGATGCCGAGATGCTGCGCTGCCACGACAGCAGTCCGCCGGTCTTGACCTTCATGGCCTCGGTCACCACACCCACCAGGTGCAGACGGCCTTTGGGGGCCAGGGTGTTGATCAGTGCGTCCCACTCCAGGCTGGCGCCTACGGTGACCAGCAAAAAGTCCAACGTGCCGGCAATGGACTTGAGCTCTTTCACATCGACGCTGCTGACCGTCTTGTGCGCGCCCAGCAAGAGCGCCTCTTCGCGTTTGGAAGGCGTAGAGGTGAAAGCTGTCACCTCGCAGCCCCAGGCGCGGGCAAACTTGACGGCCAGGTGGCCCAGGCCGCCGATGCCGACCACGCCAACCTTGTCGGTAGGTTTGATGCCGTGGATCACAAACGGCAAAAAGGCCGTGCCGCCGCCGCACATCAGCGGGCCGGCGCTGGCGGGGTCCACACCTTCGGGTATCGGCAGGGCCCAGCCCCAGTGCGCGCGCACCTTGTCGGCAAAACCACCGTGGCGGCCAATGATGGTGGGCTGGCGCTTGGTGCACAGGTTTTGTTCACCGCCGGTGCAGAAGTTGCAATGGCAGCAGCTCTTGCTGTGCCAGCCTATGCCCACGCGCTGCCCCACCGTGCGGCCCTTGGCCTGCGCACCGACAGCGGTGATGGTGCCGATGATCTCGTGGCCGGGCACCATGGGGTAGGTGGCGGGGAACCATTCGCTGTCGACCATGGCCAGGTCGGAGTGGCAGACGCCGCAGTATTCAACCGCAATCTCCACGTCTTCGGGGTGCAGCTCGCCGGGGTCGTAATCCAGCCGCTCCAGGGGGCTGCCGGCGCTGGTGGCGGCCCAGGCGCGAAACTTTGCTGTGGTCATGGCGAATCTCCCTAGTCAGTTGAGGACAGAACTTTACAAGCTTAGCGCCATTCCCGCCCGGGTTTCCCCTTGGCTTGTAACGGCGGGGACTGCGGGTTTGCTAGAGAAACCCGGCGCATAATCAGCGCGGCCCGTCGGATAGGGACGGGCCGAACCCAACCCCCCTTAGAGAAGTTTCTTACTATGCACCGCGTCGCCATCAGCAGCACAGGCATCTTTACGCCACCCGAAGTCATTACCAATGCGGAGTTGGTGGCCGCCTTCAACGCCTACGCCGCACTCGAAAACGAAAAATACGCAGACGAGATCGCCGCCGGCACCCGCACCGGCATCACCGACTCCAATGTCGAGTTCATCGAAAAAGCCTCGGGCATCAAGCGCCGTTATGTGATGAACAAATCCGGCGTGCTGGACCCCCGGCGCATGCGCCCCGAGTTCAAGGCCCGCCCCGATACCGAGCTGTCGATGATGGCCGAGATCGCCGTCAAGGCCGGCCAGGACGCGCTGAACAACGCCGGCAAGACCGCTGCCGATGTGGACGGCGTGTACTGCGCCGCCGCCAATATGCAGCGCGCCTATCCCGCCATGGGCGTGGAGATACAGACCGCCTTGGGCATCAACGGGTATGCGTTTGACATGAACGTGGCCTGCTCATCGGCCACCTTCGCGCTGGAGATGGCCTACAACGCGGTGCGCACGGGCTCGGCCCGCGCCATCCTCGTCGTCAACCCCGAGATCACGTCCGCCCACCTGGCCTGGATGGACCGCGATTGCCATTTCATCTTTGGCGACGTGTGCACCGCCATCCTGGTCGAGCGGCTGGACCTGGCACCCGAGGGTGCGTTCGAGATTCTGGGCACGCGCCTGCAGACAACATTCTCGAATGCCATCCGCAACAACGCCGGCTTTTTGTCCCGCGCCGAAGACCGCGACCCCGAAGACCGCGACCAGCTCTTCCGCCAGGAAGGCCGCCGCGTGTTTAAGGAAGTCTGCCCCATGGCGGCCGACCACATGGCCAGCCACCTGGAAGCACACCGACTGGTGCCCACCGACGTGCGCCGCTACTGGCTGCACCAGGCCAACCTGAGCATGAACCAGTTCATCACCCGCAGGCTGCTGGGCCGCGACGCCACACTGGACGATGCGCCGGTGATTCTGGACGAATTTGCCAACACCGCATCGGCCGGCTCCATCATCGCCTTCCACCGCCACAAGGCGGATTTCAAGGCGGGTGAGGTGGGCGTGATCTGCTCGTTTGGGGCGGGGTATTCGATTGGCAGCGCGGTGGTGAAGAAGTGCTAGCGGTGGGGTAGTTTCTGACTACTTCATCGGAGTACATCACTGAATTCCCAACTGGTCGCGTGAGGACCAACCACAAACGTTCGCCAATGACCGATTGAAGGACCTCAGGAGAGACTTCTCTTGAACTCGGTCCTCACAATATTCAAATGATCGCAGTGACCACTTCAGTTGTTCGGCTGCTAGCCCCCGAGCGTACTTTGAAGCAGGGGGTTGCCTTGCACCAAGCAGGTCAACTGCGGGAAGCCCTGTTGATATACGACAGGATATTGTCCGTGGATGCGAACAATTTTGTAGCCAATCATTTGAAGGGGGTCATCTTCTACCAACAGAAGAAATATTTGAAGGCCATCCCCTTCATACGAAGGGCGATAGAAATCAATTCGCAGATACCTGACGCGTACTCAAACCTTGGTCTGGTTCTGAACGCTTTGACACACCACGAGGAAGCGCTGGCGAATTTTGATACAGCAATTTCGCTCCGGGCTGACTATGCGCAGGCGCACAACAACCGCGCAATTGCGCTGGTGGAACTGGCGAGACCGCAGGAGGCAATTGCCAGCTATCAAAAAGCGATTTCTCTTCAGCCCAATAATTCTGTGACCTTTTTCAATCTGGGTAAAGCACAGCAAGACGGGTTTTTGCCAGAGGAAGCGCTCGAAAGCTATGGCAGTGCGATATCGCTGAATCCCCACTACGTTGAAGCTCTGAACAATCGCGGAAACGTGCTGAAAGGGTTGGGACGTATCGAAGAGGCAATTTCCCACTTTCAACGGGCAGTCGCGATCAAGCCGGACTATGTGAGCGCGTATGTCAATTGGGGCAACGGACTGCTTTCATTCAATCGTCTAGCGGATGCAATTGCAACCTATGGCAAAGCCATAGCCATCACATCAGACAACGCAGACGCGTATTTAGGCCAGGCAGTGGCCCTGCTTTTGCAAGGGGACTACGAATCCGGGCTGCGCATCTATGAGTGGCGATGGCACCACAAAGGCCTCAAGCAGTATCAGCGAAATTTTGAGCGCACCCTTTGGCTTGGTGTTGAGCCGCTGAGCGGTCGAACAATACTGCTACATGCAGAGCAAGGTCTGGGCGACACGATTCAGTTCTGTCGCTATGTACAACTGCTTATAGATTTAGGCGCCCGCGTCGTTTTGGAGGTGCAGGGCTCACTTCTTGGGTTGATGCGGTCATTGCCGAGCGAGGCCGTCTTAATATCCAAAGGAGACGCCTTGCCAGCGTTTGATTACCACTGCCCCTTGCTCAGTCTGCCCTTAGCCCTTAAGACCACCATTACAAGCATTCCCAATTCACAAGCCTATCTCCGAGCTGACGCACGGGCATTGTCCCGCTGGAACGGGGTGTTGGGAGAGAAGAAATTTTTGCGGGTCGGACTAGCTTGGAGTGGTAATCCCACGCACTCGAATGACAGAACTAGAAGCATTGCGTTGGCTGATTTGATGGCACATCTTCCAGCTGGATTGGAATATGTTTGCCTTCAAAAGGATATACGCTCTACGGACTTGGCCATGCTGCAGAGCTCATCATGCATCCGTTATTTTGGTGACGCGATACGAGATTTCAGCGATACCGCAGCACTCTGTGAACTGATGGACGTAGTAGTCAGTGTGGACACCAGCATCGCGCATTTAGGCGGTGCCATGGGCAGGCCCACCTGGATCATGCTGCCATACCACCCGGACTGGCGCTGGCTGCTTGAACGTGACGACAGTCCATGGTATCCATCGGTTTCTCTATATCGGCAGCCAGCGCTGTTTGATTGGTCAAGCGTGCTGGCAAAGGTCAGAGTGGAACTTGAAAAGCTGGCAGAAGAGCCTTCGACAATCGCGCGGTTGCGAGAAAATTAGTTTCAAAGGGTCATCACTGTGAGTGCTTCTGGTTGGGGTCGTAACCAGTTGTGCACTGGTAAAGCCCGTGGCTCGCCAGACTACGGTGTACGAAGCACCCGCGATCAGGACGAACCGGTTAAAAAGTGGACGGAAGCTAAACCGCTACGTTTTCAGTAGCGCCTCAACCATACCCGACGGGGGCTAGCGGCCAATTTCTCTTAAGTAATTGGCTCAGAAGCCGCCTGTGACCGCTGTAGCGGCAACCACAGACAAAACCCGCCACCGCCCTCCCACGTCGCCCACTCGCACCGTGCGCCCAGGGCCTGCGCACGGTTGCGCACATTGGCAAGCCCCTTGCCGGCCTGCGATGGCGATAGCGCCGCACCCGGCGTAAACGGTGTAAAGGCGGCGCCGTTGTCACGCAAACGCACCAGTACTTCATCACCTTCCAGCGACGTTGCCAGGTCGATCTCCGTGGCGTGGCTGTGCTTCAGGATGTTGGTCAGCACCTCCTGCACGATGCGCAGCACATGCAGCGCGTTCTGCGCATCCAGCCACGGCAAAGCCGGCACATCCTGCACGCTCCAGGTCAATGTGATGCCGGCCGCCGTGAGCCGCGGCGTCAGGCGGAACCGCACCGCCGCCAGCAGCGCCAGCAGGTCCGCATCCGCCGGGTCCAGAGAATCCAGCGCCAGCTTCAGGTCGTCAATGCAATCCTTGAGCACAAGGGCGTGTGTCGGCGCTGCTGGCCTGGCCGCGCTCGACCATGCGCAGCGCACTGGTCAGCGAGGAGCCAATACCGTCGTGCATGTCCTGCATCATGCGTTGGCGCTCTGCGGCCAGCGTCTGCTGGCGCTCCAGCTCGCGCAGTTGTTCGTGGCTGGCGGTGAGCTC
>JAZKDY010000143.1:0-7595 GCA_040387325.1 Pseudomonadota bacterium
CCAGCTTGGCCGTGGTGGTGGTTTTACCGGCGCCTTGCAAACCGGCCATCAGGATAACGGCAGGCGGCTGGGCGGCCAGGTTGATGTCGCTGACACCTTCGCCCATGGTCGCGGCGAGTTCCTTGCTGACGATACTGACCAGCACCTGGCCGGGTTGCAGCGAGCCCATGACCTCCTGACCCAGGGCCTTGTCCTTGACGCGGGCGATGAAGTCGCGCACCACCGGCAGGGCCACATCGGCCTCCAGCAAGGCCATGCGGACCTCGCGCAACATGTCGGAGACATTGGCCTCGGTGATGCGGGCCTGGCCTCGCATTTCTTTAACGAGGCGGGATAGTTTGTCGGAGAGGGCTGAGGCCATGGATGGGTTACCGGTGCAGAAAGCAAAACGCTAAACTGTACCTATGATTTTAACCAGTGCGCCTCCTATCAGCCTGATCCTGTCGGTTTTGGCCGCGGCGGCCTACGCTTGGCCCGCTGTTCGCACCACCCATATCAACGAACAGCGCGCCCGGTTGTGGGTCGCGCTTGCCTGGCTGATGCACGGCGCCGTACTCGCCATGACGCTGTTGGGCGACCGCCCGCACTTTGGTTTTGCGACCGCCATGTCGGTGACCGCCTGGCTGGTCGCCGCTGTGTATGCGGTGGAGAGCCAGATTTTCCCCCAGCTCCCCACCCGCTGGACGCTGTGCGCCGTAGGAGCCGCGGCCGTCATGGCGGCCTTCTTCTTCCCGGGCGGCCCCATGCCGGTGACGGCCTCGGCCTGGCTGGCCGTGCACCTGGCGTTTGGTGTGGCCTGTTACGGCCTGTTCGGCATCGCCGTGGTGCATGCGTGGTTCATGACTCGGGCGGAGGCGCGCATCCGCCATGCCCAGGACCCCAACAGTGGCCTGCCCCTGCTGACACTGGAGCGTCTGACTTACCGTTTTGTCGGCGCGGGGTTTGTGCTGCTCAGTGCAACCCTATTGGCCGGGGCGCTGTTCAGCGAATCTTTATATGGGCATGGTCATGCCTGGCGCTGGGACCACAAGACCGTCTTCTCCACCCTGGCCTGGCTGACCTTTGCCGGCTTGCTGGTCGGCCGGTCCTTCTTTGGCTGGCGCGGACGACGCGCCGTCCACGTGCTGTACCTGGGATCGGCCTTCCTCCTGCTGGCCTATGTCGGTTCACGTTTTGTGACGGAGATTGTTTTGGGCCGCACGCTGTGAGGTTTTTGCTGGTTTTTCTGGTCGTGCTGGTACTGGCCTGGCGCTGGCGGGTCTGGCGCGAAACACGCCAGAAGGATCTGCAGAACAAACACATGGCCAAACATGCAACCATTGGCATGGTTGCTTGTCACGACTGTGGCGTGCATGTGCCGGCGGGTGACGCAGTGACCGGAACCTTGGGCCATTACTGCAGTGTGGCCCACCGTTTGAACCGGGAGCCCTGACATGGGGTTGACCCAATCCGCCCCGTCCTGGTTTGATCCACACGCGGCCGATGCCCATGTGGTCCCGACGGAAGACGCGTATGAGATGGTACGGCAATGGCAAGGCTTCATGACCGCACGGCTGGTGCTGGGGGTAGTGCTGGTGGTGCTGCAGACCGCACTGTATGTGACCGGGACCGCCCACAGCGACGCTCAGATTGCCATCAGCGCTGCCTACCTGGCTGGTACCCTGGCCAGCAAGTTTTTCATCAAACCCCGGCCGCTGGGCCAGTCCTTCAACCGCGTATGGGGGGCTTTGGTCGGGCTGGATTTGTTGACCTTTTCGGCGCTGCAAATGTTGCAGGCCAACAGCGGCACATCCATCAATTACACGCCACTGTTTGCGCTGCCCATACTGGTGGCGTCGGTGCTCGGCTCCCTGCGCCTGGCGCTGGGGACGGCAGCCGGTATCACGGTGCTGATGCTGATCGAAGCCCTGCTGTCCTACCTCAAGGGGCCAACAGATGCCACGCCGTACTTCGCGCAGTCTGCACTCAGTGGCGTGGGGTACTTTGCCATCGCCTGGCTGTCCAACCAGCTGTCCACCCGCCTGACGAACGAGGGGCAACGCGCCCGCCAAAGTTATCTGGCCGCAACCCTGCAACGCCAGGTCAACGAGTTGGTCATTGAGTCCCTGCCCGATGGCGTGCTTGTCGTCGATGAGCGCGGCAGCGTGCGCGCCGCCAACCCGTCGGCGCGGCAACTGCTGGGTTCACAACAGGCCCTGCGCGCTTTGGTTTTTGATTTGAATGATGAAGTGGGTTGGCGCCCTCTGCTCAACCTGACCCGCCTGTGTGTGGGCACCGGTCACAGCCAGGAAGAAGATGTGACGATACGCCACGGCAACGAAGGCCCGCGCCGGGTACACGCCCGCGCCCGGCTCGCTGCGCACCAGGGCCAGACCGGTGGCAGCCTCTGTGTGTTGTTTTTACAGGACCAGCGCGAACTGGAAGCCCGGGTGCGCACCGAACGGCTGGCCGGCATGGGGCGCCTGTCCACCGCGGTGGCCCATGAGATCCGCAACCCGCTATCGGCCATCACCCAGGCCAATGCGCTGCTGGAAGAAGACATTTCCGACCCCAGGCTCAAGAAACTCACCACGATGGTGGCCCAAAATGCCAAACGGCTGGAAAAAATCGTCAATGACATCCTGAACATCTCGCGGGTACAGCCCTACGACCCCAGCTACCTCGTTCCCACGGTTCCGCTGGACGCTTCCTGCCACCGCATCTGCAGCGACTGGTCGATGCAGACGGGCAGCCAGTTGCGCCTGACACTGCACCCCGGTGACCAGACCGTGGGCGTGCGTTTTGATACCGAGCACCTGCGCCGCGTGCTGGTCAATTTGCTCGACAACGCGCGTCGCCACACCGAAGACCACGCCGATGCCATCCAGGTCTACCCCGGCGTCACCGACGCACACCACGCGACCATCTCCATTTGGAGCGACTCCGCACCCATGGACCAATCGGTTGAGCGCCATCTGTTTGAGCCTTTCTTCTCCTCTGACAGCCGCTCCAGCGGCCTGGGCCTGTACATCTGCAGGGAGCTGTGTGAACGCCATGACGCGTCCCTCATCTACCAACGCACGGTGCGCAGCGCACGCGGCCAAGCCACCGAAGGCAATGAGTTTGTCGTTACCTTCCGGCGCGCAGAATCCCCGGATAATCCGCCATCGGCAGAAATGACCCCCACCCCATGGCAACCCACGCTGTACTGAACAACGCCCAGATCCTGGTCATCGACGATGAGCCGGATCTGCGCACGCTGTATGAACTCACGCTGCTGCGTGAGGGCTACCGGGTCGACACGGCCGGCAGCGTACAGGAGGCCATGCAACTGCTCAATGCGCAGCGCTTCGACGTTGTCATCACCGACATGCGCCTGCCCGATGGGCTGGGTACTGAAATCCTGAGCCATATGAAAGCGCAGCACCGCTCCGAGCGCAGCATTGTCATCACTGCCCACGGCTCGGCGGAGAACGCGGTGGAGTCACTGAAGGCCGGTGCCTTTGACTACCTGACCAAGCCGGTGGATCTGAAGCAGTTTCGCACCGCAATCGCGTCGGCCGTGCAAGGCACCACCCAAAAAGCAGGCCCCGCCCGCCGCGCGACGGACGCCAGACTGTCCGAACCCTCGCCCGCCAATGGCCAGGGCCAACGGGCGCTTGCCAGGCTGGCCGGCGAATCCCTTGCCATGCGCAATGTCAAGGACCGCATTGTCAAGGTCGCTCGCAGCATGGCCCCCGTGTTGATACGGGGTGAATCCGGTACGGGCAAGGAGCTGGTGGCCAGCGCCCTGCACGCCACCAGCCACCGCGCAGGTGGACCCTGGGTTGCGGTGAACTGCAGCGCCATCCCCGAGAACCTGCTGGAGACCGAGTTCTTCGGTGCCAAAAAAGGGGCCTACACCGGATCGGTGCAAGACCGCGAAGGATTCTTCCAGGTCGCAAAAGGCGGCACCCTGTTCCTGGACGAAATTGGCGACCTGCCGCTGGCCATGCAGTCCAAGCTGCTGCGCGCCATCCAGGAGCGCTGCGTGCGGCCGGTGGGCTCCAGCCAGGAAGAGACGGTAGACGTACGCATCGTCAGTGCCACCCACAAGGACTTGCCCGCCGAAGTGGCCGCTGGGCGTTTCCGCCAGGACCTCTTTTACCGGCTCAACGTCATCGACATCGTGATACCGCCGCTGCGCGAGCGCAGCGAGGATCTGCCGGCTTTGTGCAGTGCCTTGCTGGCACGCATTGCCGAAGAATCCCAAATGCCGGTCCCCGAACTGGCCGGCGGCACCATCGAACAGCTGGCGCAGCTGCCGCTGCAGGGCAATGTGCGCGAACTGGAAAATCTGTTGCACCGCGCCGTCGCGCTGTGTGATGGTGACGCGCTGCGTTTGGATGACCTCCAGACCCCGACCAGCCCCATGCCTTTGAGCACACACACAGCACTGGCAGCCGAGCAAGCGTCCGAGCCCCACCCGTTCCCCCAGCCGGCCGCAACCTATGACACCGGCTTGCCTACCGATTTACAGAGCCATCTGGACCAGCAAGAGCGTGAGATTCTGGTCCGCAGTCTGAAGGAAACCAATTTCAACCGCACACTGGCAGCATCGCGCCTGGGTTTGAGCCTGCGCCAGATCCGCTACCGCATCGCTCGGCTGAAAATTGACGCCCCGCGGGATGAGGGCCCCGATGAATGACCAGCACGTGTCCGGCAGCGACATCTGGCACGACGGCAGATACCGCTTTGCACGCTGGCTGGCATCCCCCAACTTTGGCCCCAGGCCGGAGCAGGCGCAGGTAGACCTGATCGTTCTGCATTCCATCAGCCTGCCGCCCGGCATCTATGGCGGCAGCTACGTGCAAGACCTGTTTACCAACCAATTGGACTGGGACCACCACCCCTACTTCAAACAGATAGAAGGGCTGGAAGTTTCGGCCCATTTTTATGTCCGCCGCAATGGCGAGGTCTGGCAATTTGTCGACTGCAATGACCGCGCCTGGCATGCGGGTGTGTCCCAGTACCGGGGGCGCAGCAATTGCAATGACGACTCGATTGGCATAGAACTCGAAGGCCTGGAAGGGAACTGCTTCGACGTCGCCCAATACGAGGCACTTGCAGCGCTGTGCCCCGCGATCATCCAGCATTACCCGATTGCCCACATCGCTGGGCACGAACACATTGCCCCTGGCCGCAAAGCAGATCCCGGCCCCGGTCTGGATTGGAATTTGTTACAAAAATATCTGGGCTTGGAAGATCAGTGTTTTCCCGAAGGCGTTCTGCAAAGCATCGCCCGCTGACTCCGCTTGCGTACTGGCGATTGCCAGCCTGATCACGCCGCAACAACAGTGTGGACACCGCAAAAAACTTGGTTCCATGCGCCTCCTCAAGCCAAAAGCTCCGGCAAGCCGCATATGTATTGGCTGCACTCCCGCATATCACCTGCTGACAAGGCCTCTGCGTTACGACCCGGCGTCTGCGCCAAGCGTTGCACTGTGTGTTGCTCCGAAGCACTTTTTGCGAGCCTTGGCCTTTGGGACCAATTGTTGCCGGGTACACTACCGGTAGTGGCTTGCACGCACTGCAGACCCCATATATAGTGTGCTCTGTATCCACCGCCCTTTCGATCACTGCAGCCCGAAAGTCGGTCACACAGTCTTGCCAAGCCCAAGAAAAATAGCCATTTAGACGAGGAATCCATGCAATCAGTAGTTTCAAGCACCACCGCACACGCATCCACTGCCATGCTGTCCACCCACGGAGACGCGGCGGCCGACAGCGGCGGTATCAACCATCTGGCCCACTACCAGATCATTCGCCGCAACGGTGCGGTTGTACCCTTCGAGCCCAACAAGATCGCCGTGGCCATGATGAAGGCCTTCCTGGCGGTGCATGGCACCCAGGGTGCGGCATCGGCCAGCGTGCGCGAAGTGGTTGAAGCCCTGACCCAGCAGGTCATCCGCGCGCTGGTGCGCTCGCGCCCGGGCGGCGGCACCTTCCATATAGAAGACGTGCAAGACCATGCCGAGCTCGGACTCATGCGTGGCGGCCACCATGAGATTGCACGGGCTTATGTGTTGTACCGGGAACGCCGCACCCAGGAGCGTGCCAAACAGGTGGCCGAAGTGGCACCACCCGCCCCCGTGCTGCATGCCATTGACAATGGCCAACGCATCGTGCTGGACCTGAACCAGCTCAAGAGCCTGATCGAAACTGCCTGCTCCGGCCTGGGCGCCGATGTCAGCGCCGGCCCCATCCTGGCCGAGACCATGCGCAACCTGTACGACGGGGTGCCTATGGACGAGGTCTACAAGGCAGCGATCATGGCAGCACGCACCCTGATCGAAAGGGACCCTGACTACACCTATGCCACCGCACGCCTGCTGTTCCACACGATCTCCCGCGAAGTGCTGGGCCGTGATGTGGCACCGGCTGACATGGCGGGGGCCTACACCGACTACTTCCCCGGTTTCATCAAACGTGGCGTGAATGCCGAGCTGCTGGACGAACGCCTGATGCAGTTCGACCTGCCCCGCCTGGGTGCGGCCCTGAAGGCCGAGCGCGACATGCAGTTTGACTATCTCGGACTGCAGACCCTGTATGACCGCTACTTCCTGCACGAAGGCAAGACCCGTATCGAACTCCCCCAAGCCTTCTTCATGCGCGTGGCCATGGGTCTGTCGCTGAACGAGATCGACCGCGAAGCCCGTGCCATCGAGTTCTATGAAGTGCTGTCACGCTTCGACTTCATGTCCAGCACGCCCACACTGTTCAACAGCGGCACGCTGCGCTCACAACTCTCCAGCTGCTACCTGACCACCGTGCCAGACGATCTGGACGGCATTTACGAATCCATCAAGGAAAACGCCCTGCTGTCCAAATTTGCCGGCGGGCTTGGCAATGACTGGACACGCGTGCGTGCGCTGGGCGCCCACATCAAGGGCACCAACGGCGAATCCCAAGGCGTGGTGCCTTTCCTGAAGGTTGTCAATGACACGGCCGTCGCCGTGAACCAGGGCGGCAAGCGCAAGGGCGCTGTCTGCACTTATCTGGAAACCTGGCACCTGGACATCGAAGAGTTCCTGGAACTGCGCAAGAACACCGGCGATGACCGCCGCCGCACCCATGACATGAACACGGCCAACTGGATCCCCGATCTGTTCATGCGCCGCGTGATGGAAAAGGGTACCTGGACCCTGTTCTCGCCCAACAACGTGCCCGATCTGCACGACCTGTTTGGCGCCGAGTTCGAAAAGGCCTATGTGGCCTACGAAGAAAAAGCGGCGCGCGGTGAGATCAAACCGGCACGCACCATCCAGGCCAGCGACCTGTGGCGCAAGATGCTGACCATGCTGTTCGAGACCGGCCACCCCTGGATCACGTTCAAGGACGCCTGCAACATCCGCTCGCCTCAGCAACACGTGGGTGTGGTGCATTCGTCCAACCTGTGCACCGAGATCACGCTCAACACCAGCGATACCGAAACCGCGGTCTGCAACCTGGGCTCCATCAACCTGCTGCAGCACCTGAAGGACGGCGCGCCTGGTGCCAATGGCGCCACCTCCACCGTGGTCGACCACGCCAAGCTGCAAAAGACGATCTCGACCGCCATGCGCATGCTCGACAAC
>JAZKDY010000144.1:0-8983 GCA_040387325.1 Pseudomonadota bacterium
CCTTGATCACGCTGCCCAAACACCAGGACTTTGTGAAGCAGTTCTGCCAGGCCAACCCACCCGTCGATTCAGCAAGGGCACACTCCACTCCCGCCGCTTCGCCAACCTCCACCCCATCCCACGTTCCGCACGCGTCCTTTCTGAATCCGAATCCCGCGGTCCAGACCTTTCCCCTGGCAAACGGCCAACACGTTTACGTCATCGATGATTTTGTCCAGGATCCGGACGCTCTGGTACGCCTGGCCCAATCCGTTTCACCCCAGTTCCAGACGCTGCAAGGGCACCCCTATCCCGGCCCGCAACTGTCCCTACCCAAAGAGATGTCCGCTCAGATCGACGCGTATTTCCAGCAGCATGTGCGACCCTTGCTTCAGGCCGGTACGTTCCTGGGGTCCTATGGCCGGTTTTCGCGTGTCACCCAGGACAGCTCCACCCTGGATCCCCGCCAGCGCATTTGCCACCGGGATGACTCCAATATCGCCCCAGGGCAGATGATGTCAGCCCTGGTCCACTACCTGTTCCACGAGCCACAGCTGGGCGGTACGGTGTTCTTCAAATCACTGATGTCCGAAGCCGATACCCAGGCCTTTTTACTAGACGCCACCACACTGGACGGCCCAGCCTTCACCGCCAAGTACGCCATCACACCGGCCTACATGACACAGAGCAATCCCTACTTCGAGGTGATCGGTCGCATGGCACCCAAGTGGAACCGCGCCGTCTTCTACGACGGCAGCATTTTTCATTCAGGTGATATCCAGAACAACAACCACCAGGCATACCTCACTGGCATCGGCCGCCTCACCCTCAACGCCTTCTTCAAAAGCAGCAAGATCAAATAACAGGCGATGGGGACGGCACCGCTGGGTAATCAGCGGTGTTTGTTCTGGGTGCTGACCTTTTCCTTGAACGTGCTGGTGGAATCACGGACCACCAGCTCATGTGGAACCACACGGTGCATGGTGGACTCGTCTACCTCCGGGGCATCATTGCGGTTGGCAGCTATCAGCATTTCGACCGCCAACCTTGCCATGGCATTTTTGGGCTGGCGTACGGTAGTCAGGGGTGGCCAAATCAGGCTTGCTGCGGGTGAATCGTCAAACCCTGCGATCGACAAATCTCCCGGAACCGCCAGCCCCAAACGCTGCGCAGCGGCCAACACACCCAGCGCCATATCATCGTTGCCGGCAAAAACTGCAGAGGGGCGCAGGCGACGGCTCAGCAGTTTATGGGCCGCCTCAACGCCGGAAGCAAACACAAAGTCACCCTCGCAGACAAACTCCTGCTCCACGGGAATGCGGTGCGATTTCATGGCACGCAAATAGCCCTGGTAACGCAACGCCGAAGCGGCCTGATCGGTAGGCCCCTTGATGAAAGCAATGCGTTCATGGCCCAGGCTGATCAGCAAATTGGTGATCTCCTCGGCGGCTTTGGCATCGTCCATGCGCACACTGGCCATGCCCTTGACATCCCGTGCCGGCGACAGCAGCACGCAGGGTGTCTGGTTCTCACGCAAAGCCTTCAGCACCACCGGGTTGTCACACAGGGGTGGCGTCAAAATCATGCCATCGGGCTGCAATGCACTCACCATGCGGGCGACCTGCTGCGCGAGGTCCGGCGCATCGTTGTGCAATGACTCGACCACCAGGTGGTAACCCGCCTCGCGACAACGCAGCGTCGCTCCCTGCTGCACGTCGCCGACGAAGGCCGCACTGGGGTCGTAGTACAACAAGCCGATCAGGAATGAACGGGCTCCGGCCAGACTGCGTGCCGACAGTTTGGGGCGGTACTTCAATTCCGCGACCACCTTGAGAACACGTTCACGCGTCAACGGGTGGACCCCGGACTCCTGGTTGATAACACGCGAAACCGTCTTGATCGACACGCCCGACCGGTCTGCCACATCGGTAATGGTCGCCGCCGAACCCGACTTGCCCAGGCTGGCCATCAAAAACCAAAGCCCGCAGGTTGAACCACGGCGATGGGCGCAGCGGGATACGGTGGTGACAGGGGATTGGGCAGCATGGCTTGCGACACGGAAGACCTCACGAAGATGAAAAAACGGCGACGGAAATGTGCGCCGTTTGAGTATCGCATGGAGGCCCCAACCGTCTGACTCAGTTCAGACGCCTGATGGAGGCAGCTGCGGCCAATGCTGGTGACCCATTGAGTTTGAAGACCGACATCACATCCACCAAGGCCTTGGCCTGGACGCGCAAGCTGCTGGCCGCTGCGGCCATCTCTTCGACCAGTGCAGCGTTCTGCTGGGTCGCCTGGTCCATCTGGCTCACCGCATGGTCGATCTGGGCCACACCAGATGCCTGTTCGCTGCTAGCCGAACTGATCTCGCCCATGATGCTGGTTACACGCTGAATGGAGCTGACCACATCCGTCATGGTGCTGCCCGCGCGGTCCACCAGTACCGTACCCTGTTCAACGCGCTCCACGCTGGTGTTGATCAGGGCCTTGATTTCTTTGGCCGCTTCGGCCGAGCGCCCGGCCAGTGCCCGGACCTCCGATGCCACCACCGCAAAACCACGCCCCTGGTCACCCGCACGTGCCGCCTCAACCGCTGCATTAAGGGCCAGGATATTGGTCTGGAACGCAATGCCGTCGATCACACTGATGATGGCCGATATCTTCTGCGACGACTCGTTGATGCCCTTCATGGTGGCCACGACCTGCCCAACGACCTCACCACCCTGGATCGCTACCGTGGAGGCGCTGGATGCCAGCTGGTTGGCCTGGCGCGCATTGTCCGCATTCTGTTGCACCGTGGAGCTGAGTTCGGCCATGGAAGCCGAGGTTTGCTGCAGGGCCGCAGCCTGCTGCTCCGTCCGGCTGGACAGGTCATTGTTTCCCTGTGCGATCTCGGCACTGGCAGTTGACACCCCTTCAGCATTGCCCCGCACCTCACCCACAATATGCGAAAGGTTGTCGCGCATGGCCAGCAATGCGTTCATCAATTGCGCAGCCTCGTCCTTGCCATGCGGAAATATTCCCACCGACAGGTCGCCCTCCATGATGGCTTGCGCCGACAGTACGGAGCTCCCAATCGGGCCGGTGATGGAACGTGTGGTGAAGTACGCCAGGCAAACGCCAATCAGGGCTGCGGCCAATGCGCCTATGCTCAGCATCCATTGTCCGGTGCGCGCCACGGCATTGGTCTCGGCCTGGCTCTGTGCCAAACGTTCATCCATGTGGGTGGCCAGAGCCTGCAAGGCGTTCAGGTAGTTCTCGGCCAACGGCCGCAAGGTCGTGGAGAGCGCGCCGGCAATATCTTCTCCGGCCAGTTTCTTTTTAACCAGATCACTGCGTGGGCCGCGGTACAACTCTCGCATGCTGCCAATTTTGGCGAGCAACTCTTTGCCTTTTGCGTCGTCAATCAGGGGTTCGAGTTGCTTCTGCGCTTCTCCGATGATCTTGGACGTGGCGTCCATCTGCTTCTGCAGGGTCTGGATGTATGCCGGGTCACCGGCTTGCAGCAAGGCCTCGGTACGCACCCAGTTCAGGTTGATGTCGGCCGTCCACTTCTGGGCCAGGGCATTGCGGCGCAACTCCACCGTCGCCAAGGTATTGGTTGCGTCATTGAGTATGCCCAGGCGCCACGCACCTATGGCGGAGATCATTGCGGTGACGATCAGCACCATGCCGAAGGCCCATCCCAGGCGGGCTCCGATTTTCAGTTGCTGCAGTGACATGGGTTTCTCTCCTTGAAGTTGATCGATGCGCCTGTTGGAGGACGGGCAAACACAAACTATTTGACAGATAGGGGCACTCTTGACAGGGCCGTATTCAACTTTGCAATCGTCCCGTCGCTGACGCGCCGGCTGCACATGATGTGGCGGGTTCCCCCTTCCCGGACATCCGAAAAGGTCAACACCTTCAGACCCTCGCCTTCCCGCTCAACCTCTGCGACCAGCAGTTCGGCTTCTTCCTGCGGAGAAAACATGAAGTCCACACGGCCAGAGGCCACCATGCGTGCCAGGGTGGATTGCTCGGTTGTCACTGTCTGCACCTGTGCCTTGGCCTTGGCCATGATGGCGATGATGTCCAGCCCGTAGGTCAATCCGACTTTCATGACAACACGGGTCGCGGGATCGGCAACCACCGCGGCGAGCGATTTGTCGCGTGGCTGGAATTTCGCTCGTGTTATGGCAACTGTGGGCTTGTCGCGGTACACGGGGGCGGTGAACTTGCCGAACTTTTCCCGTTCAGGCGTTTTGTACCAGCCCACGCCACAGTCCAGACCATTGCCACTCTCGATCATTACGAGCTGGCGCTTTGCAGGGGTCTGTTGCCAGCGGAACCGCACACCCGCTTTCTCAAAGGCCGCTGCAGCGGGATCGGCAGTAAGACCACTGGCTTGGGCTTCACCATTCTTCACCATATAGGGCGGACGCACATAAAAGTGCAGATCAATGGTGTCTTCGGCATGCACGGCGCCGACGGCCGCGTAAATCATGCACAGTGCAAAACGCATAGAAAGTCTCCGGGCGCATATATGTTTTTCTGCTTGCCCATCCTCCTCTCCATTTTGGTGCGTGTCAAATGCATCGACACCAACGCCCACCAGACCCCTGTACACCCAGCCCACGCGGGCAGTCCGCCTACAAACGTACTAGCACACGTCTGTCCGCGTGCAGGCAGTGGGAGTCCGGCCCCGGTTGAAAGCGGATGTGCTACAAACTTAATAGCACATCATCAAGTACGGTCGGGGGCTACAGGCTAATTTTTCATACAAGATATTCGCTATTCTGACCAATTAAATTCGTAACCAGGGCCCTAGCATTCATGCGGGTTTGCAGCGTTGCAAATTGGCAACGTAAGAAACTAAAGTCGTAAACATCCTCTTCATCAGCGGTAGCGGCAGAAAGCGCGCCCATCATCCCGCTTGGAGTCCCGGAGAGGTTCGATCTGTTCTGAACATTCAGGTGACACCTTTGGTGGACGACCCATTGTTTGCTGTCTATGACGGGGTGCCCTGGGAGCCGTGGAGTACGGAGGTTGCAAACACGCGTTTTCTGCAGGAATTGCACAACATTCTGAAATCCCGCCAGGAATGAGCCATTGAAGACTTCAGTAGTACCCTGCAATGGTTTGATAACCTCACTACACCTTCCTCAATTTAATGTCTCCCATGTCCACGAACAATCCTTACCTCTCGACACGTGTTGCCTCTGAAGCCCAAGCCTGGGAGGCGCTTAAACAGTTGGGCGACATTGCGTTAGCGCACGGTGGGTTGCAAGCTGTGATGCAGATGTTTGTCGGCACGCTTACCGGGGCCGAAGAGGTCGCGCGGGTGAGTGAAGAAGCCGGGCACTCCGAAAGCATGACGCCTGAGGTGGTCGCCCAGTGGATAGCTACCGACTACGCGCCAAGCATGCGGCAGGCTCTGGAGCAAGCGGGCGGTGAAGAGTAACTAGCGGTCTTCGGCCAACTACCGCAACTGGCCCGAACCTGCGGTCGCTTCCAAACACACTCCAGACATTGCCATAGCCCCAGCTGGTTGTGCTGGGGTGCAGTATGGTGCCCGCCGGAATAGCCCCGTGGCGTCAGTTGGACAAAGACAACTCCGCTCAACGCCAGTTCGGATTGCCCGGAAAACGGTCATAGCGGTTGGGAATGCCGTCATGGTCGTAGTCACCCTTGGGGCCTCGCTTGTTTATGTCGCGGCCATGGTGGTGGCGTTGGTGGCCCCAACCACCATGCACAGGGGTCGGTGGCGTGTAGTAGACAGGGCGGGGATACACATAGCTCGATATCGGCTGCGCATATACGGGCAGGGGCTGCACATAGACCGGTGCTGGCTGCACGTACACGGGGCGGGGGCGCGCATAGACCGGAGCCGGTTGCACATAGACGCCAGGGGTTCCCAGCGTGATGGAGAATTGCACGTCGTTGCGTGCATGGGCCGTGGTGGCGGCAACCAAAGTGCCAAGCGCCAATGCTGCTGCGGCAAGAGACTTGAGGATAACGATGCGGTTCATGGATTGCTCCTTGGGTTGACAGGGTTCCATGGTGCGCCTCAGTGCATGAACGCAAACTGAACCAAGGCAAAAAATCTGGCCGCAAGCCCCCATTTCCCTCCAAATAAGACCCCGCGAAAGTAACGCCGTGTTTCAGGCTGCGGGCAGCGCAATGTCGATCTGCGCCCCGCCCCAGGCAGAAGCCCCCAGCGCCAGACTACCTTCGTGGCTGGCCACCAGGTCGTTCACCACGGCCAGACCCACACCATGGCCGGGCACTTTTTCGTCCATGCGCACATGCAGTTGCAGCACGGCCTGCGTGTCGGTAAAGCCGGGGCCGTCATCTTTCACACTGATGCGCAGGTCACTACCTTCGCGCCACAGCCGCACGTCAACGCGCCCTGCGGCCCACTTGGCTGCGTTGTCCATCACATTGCCCAGCATCTCGAACGCGTCACCGTCGACCATGCGCCAAGTCAGGTCGGGCGGGCAATCCACAGTGAAGGCCAACTGTTTGTCGGCATATACCTTGGCCAGCGAATCGCGAATGCGCCCTACCACCGGTGCCAGCGCCAGCCACGGCGCAAAACGCGTGGCACCACTAGCACCGGCCCGGCCCAGTTGGTGCTGCACGATATGGTCCATGCGGCTCACCTGTTGCGCCACGGTGTCAGCCAGTTGGTCGGGTTGGCCCAGGGCGGAGCGCAGCACGGCTAACGGCGTTTTCAGGCTATGGGCCAGATAGCTCAGCGCTTCTTTGTAGCGCGTCTGGCGCACCCGCTCTTGTTGAATGAGGGTGTTGAGGTTGCCGGTGAGGGCGGCAATTTCGGTGGGGTAGCGACCCTGCACCTCGGCCTGTTCACCACTTTCAATGCGGGCAATTTCTTGCGACACCCTCTGCAGCGGAGCCATGCCCCAGCGCAACAGCAAGGTTTGCGACAGCAACAACAACAGACCAGCCCCGCCCAGCCAGGCCCACAGCGTGCGCTGAAAGGCCCTCGTTTCGCGATCGAATGCGACACTGCTCTCCACCACCGATAACACCAGTTGCACACTGGCCTTGTCCTGCCCTGCCCAGCGCACGCCGTAGCTGGCCGACAAGAATGCGCCCGCAGGCGCCTGCACGGTGTCGTAACGCCACTCACCCACCGGAACGTCGCCATCAAAGGGCGGAGCCAGCCCAAGGGTGGATGCCGATTGCCATGCCTCACCACGCACCACATTGACGATGCGGGCGTAGAGGCCCGAGCTAGGCAGCGACAGGCGTGGTTCGGCAAACTCGGTTGGCATGATCAGCGCGCCCGCAGGGTCTAGCTCGGCCCCGGCTAGCAGCAGGTACACCGTGCTTTGCAAACGCGCGTAATGCGCGGCGCGAACGCCATCTGCATGGGCCCGTTGCAGTGCAACGCCCGCCACGGCCACGAAGGCCAGCAGAACCACAGCAGCACCCACCATCAGCCGGACGCGGATAGACAACGCCTCAAACCTCATGGAAGGCTAATCCGTGTCATTCAAGCATGAACCGGTAGCCGCGCCCGCGCATGGTTTCTATCGGCGCCAGCGTGCCATCGGGGTCTAGCTTGCGGCGCAGGCGGCCCACCAGCACCTCCAGTACGTTGCTGTCGCGGTCCTGGTCGTGGGGGTAGAGGTAGTCTGAAAGCTCTTGTTTACTGACCACGCGTGCACGCTCGCGTACCAAGAATTCGAGCACACGGTATTCAAACGCCGTCAACTCCATGGGCACACCGTTCAGGTGGGCGGCCTGCGCAGCAATGTCCAGGCTGAGCGGCCCCACGGTTAGCACATCGGTGGCGGCCTTCATGGCGCGGCGCAGCAGCGCCTTGACGCGCGCGGCCAGCTCAGGGTATTCAAAAGGTTTGACCAGGTAGTCGTCGGCGCCCGACTCCAGCCCAACCACCTTTTCTTGCCAACTGCCGCGCGCAGTCAGGATGAGGATGGGCAAGGCCTTGCCATCGGCGCGCAACCGTTGCACGACCGTGAGTCCATTGAGCTTGGGTAGGCCCAGATCGACAATGACCAGGTCCACTGGATACTCGCGTGCCTGGAACAGGCCGTCTTCCCCATCAGTGGCCTGATCCACCCGGTAGCCATCGGCCTCCAGACGCAGTGCAAGCGAGAGCCGCAGCGGCGCATCGTCTTCGATCAGCAGCAGGCGCATTTAGATTAAAACGGCTTTCCCGTGGCGGCGTCGACCACCACCACCCTCACCTCGCCACCCGCAGTGACCAGCTTGACACGCCACGCTGCCCTATTGCCGACCTGGGCCTTGTCTACCGCCAGCACCCGCCCACTCGCCACCTGACGGGCGGCAGCAGCAGCTTCATCTCGGCCTATGTCGGCCCACGCGGGCGCGCAGGCCAGCATAAGGGCGACGAGCAGCGAGTGTGCATCGCGGGAAGTCATGGGCATCATCGTACTACCGTAAGAGCGGGTTACCGCAGGGCAGGGCCAACGGGGTCCACAGACACACGCACCTGCAGGTATGGTCCGGGGTTTTCGCGCATCAGGATGGTGTAGGTCTGGCCGCGGTAGTCATACGCCACGTTGTAACCGGTCAGGCGCGCCTGCACGTCGTTGACCACTTGGCAGCGGTTGACTTGGCGTGGGGCTTCCTGGACTTGCGCGTAGCGGTTATTGTTATTGCTGGCAATGCGGTCGCCGGCAATGGCTCCCACCAGCGCGCCCAAGGCTGTGGCAGCCTCTCGGCCCCCGCTGCCGCGGCCAACCTGGTTACCCACCACGCCACCGGCCAGCGCACCCAGGGCCACGCCACCATAGTGAGGGCCTTCGTTGTAGACGCGAGGGGGCGGAGCCACCCAATCGGTGCGGCACTCTTCACGCGGCACGGTAACGTTTTCATACTGCGGCTCGGCACTGCGCACGCGGGCGTTGTCAAAAAAAGTGTCGGCCTGCGCAGCAAAGGCGCCAACGGTACATGAGAGAGCGATAGCAAGACGTTTCATGGGATGCCTCTTTGGGTTGGTATGAGGGCA
>JAZKDY010000145.1:0-4861 GCA_040387325.1 Pseudomonadota bacterium
CGAAAGGTGTGCCGGTTCGATTCCGGCCCCGGGCACCAACGACAGCCCTTGCACGCGCGCAAGGGCTTTTTTTTGGCCGCAATCTACCGCAGTACAGCACTTTTGCCAGAATTCTGCACGCTGGCCCCGTCATCCGCACGCATCCTAAATAGTTACAAGAGGCCGGCATGGCCCGCTACAACGAGGCCCACGTAAGCCCACCACTGGTCGCTTTCCAGCTGGAGTTCCAGCCCCGCCGCTTCACAGCTTTATTGGCAAAACCCTGCAGATTGCCGTGATATTTTTCACGCACTCTAGGGATAACACTGAAATGCTGTAACCACAAATGTCATCGCAACGACAGCTTTCGTGCACCACCTCTCTATTCTCAGGGCTCCCCTCAACTAAGCCTTTTGCACTACAGAGGTCCTATGAACGCTCAACTCTCTACACCGGTCGGCGGAGACAACGAAACTGTGGCAACTGCCACGGTCGGCCGCCGGAATTTCATCACCTACGCGGTGGCGACCCCGGCTGCGGTGGCGGTAGCTACCAAGCTGGCAACCCACTCGGACAATCTGCAGGCAGCGGACTCGCTGACCAAAATCAACCCCTACCTGTCCATTCGTGGCGACAACAAGCTGCAGCTGACGATTCCCCGAGTGGAGTCGGGCCAGGGCATCTTTACCTCTTCCGCCATTCTGGTGGCTGAAGAGCTGGGCATTGAGATGAAAGACATCGTGGTGCGCGGCATGGATACCACCCAGGCCGCCGAGTTCACCACTACGCTGCAGGGCGGTTCGGGCTCGACCCGCTGCCTGACCGACCCGACTCGGGCCGCTGCAGCCGAACTGAAGGCCAAGCTGAAGGCTGTCAGCGGTAACGGCGCCATCACCACCGGCGCATCGGGCCCGATGATCGGCTCGCAAACCTTTGCACAGCTTGCCCAGGCAGCCCAGGCTGCAACCCCGGCTGCCAAGCCCTATGCCATGCCCTGGAAATACACCGGCGCCAACGGCACCGGCGGCACCGGCCTGCTGGGCAAGGGCATGAAGATCACCGGCAACACGGCCGTACTGGAGCCGGGCACTGGCATCCCGCGTGAAGACAGCGCACAGATCTACACCGGTACCCGCGGCTACACCTGCGACATCGAAAACGATGCGCTGAACTGCCTGGTCATGCATTCCCTGCAGACCCGCGGTTCACCCAAAGAAGTGCAGATCGCCAAAATCAAGCAGATGTGCCCCAAAGTCAAGGCTGTCATTCCGTTCAACTCGGGCAAAAACGGCTTCACCATCTACACCGGCGTGGGTATCGTCTGTGACACCATGGGCGAAGCCCTGGACGCCCGCGACGTGATCATGAAGAACAACCTGATCACCTGGAACCCTGGCACGGCATCGCGCTTCAGCACGCCGATGCTGAACCAGAAGCTGAAAGACGCGGTGGGAACTGACCCCGTCGCCAGCCGCATTCTGGCCGCCAAGCAGATCAAGGGCGGCATTCTGGTGGGTTTCCACCACCAGGGCACATTGGGCACGCAGACCGCCACCAGCGAAGTGTTTGGTGACAAGAACGGTCCCGCCACCGGTGCCATGGCATGGTGGGGCTCGCAGGTACCGAAGTTCCAGCGCCACCAGCTCGCCGAGCAGATCGGCCTGGACCTGACGCCCACCAAGGTGGTGGTGCAGATCACCCCCGACTTTGGCCACTTTGGTCGCAATCTGCTGGTGGACTCGTCGGCCGAATCGGTGCGCATCAGCGACGCCATCCGCAAGATGGGTGGCCTGCCCAACAAGAAGGGCGTGGTAACCAACAAGGTCAAGGTCAACTGGTCGCGCAACGACGACATCCGTTTCGCACCCTACCGCCCGCCAACCTACAGCCGCTTCATTGCCAACATCGGCAGCGACGGCAAGACCATCATGAGCCTGAACCACAAGTTCGTGACCATTCTCTGCGAAATCCCCAGCGGTTTTGACAACACCCAGACCGAAGCCGCCCTGTCGGCCAGCAACCAGACCGGTTTTGACTACTTCCCGCTGGCCACACCCTCGCCCTATACCTTCATCACCAACGAAGCCTTCCGCGAAGTCGTGGCACCGTTCCCCACCGGCGCCATGCGCTCGGTGTACAGCCTGTCGGCCCAGGGCGGCAAAGAAATCTTCCTGGACGAAGTGGCCCGCCAAACCAAGCAGAACCGGTATGCGATGCGCCAGAAGTACATGAAGTCGGAGCGCCTGCGCACCGTTTTGGCCGGCATGAAGAGCGAGTGGGACACCCAGGAAGCCGCAGTAGAAGCCTGGAACGCCAACCCCAGCAACACCACTTTCCGCGGTATCGGCTTCGGTATCCACGAAGAGTGGAACAGCGTCTCGGTGGTGATTGCCATGTCCGAAATCGACCGCACCGCCGACATCGCCACCACGCCCCCCAAGGTGAAGGATGTCTGGTCCGCCATCGACATGGGCAAGATCACCAACCCGTCTGGCGCCTCGGCCCAGATCGAGGGTGCGGTGGCCGACGCCGTGGCCATGGTCTATTTCAGCAAGATCACGTTCGTTGACGGTGCTGCCGAGCAGAGCACCTTCCTGAACTACTACTGGAACCGGATGCGTGAGTGCAACTACACCTTCCACCCTGCACGTTTCTTTAACGTCAACGACACCCGCGTGGGCGGTGCCGGCGAGTTGAGCGCACCTTCGTCGTTTGCCGCTGTAGCCAACGCCTGGGGCCATCTGAATTCCATCATGCGTCCCAACCTGGGTTCGCACTACGCGCCGGAATTCCCGATCTACGGTTCGCCTACGGCCCCGCTGACCGACGCTTAATTCATCAGGAGAACAAATATCATGGCATCTTTTACCATTAGCGTGAACGGCACGCCTCGTACCGTCGAAGCCGACGCCAGCGACTACCTGCTGTACATCCTGCGCGACAAGCTGGACCTGACCGGCGCGAAATACGGCTGCGGCGTGGGCGTCTGCGGTGCCTGCACCTGCAGCACCAGCGCACCCATCATGAAGTCTGACGGCAGTGGCGTTGGCTACGACGCCGACAGCCGCTTCGCCGGTGTCGCAGTCGCTACCCCCCGCACCAAGTTCCGCCCTTGCGTCACCCGCATTGGCCAGGTCGGCAGCCGCAACATCATGACCATCGAAGGTCTGGGTGCGACGCCTCTGGGCCAGAAGCTGCAGGCAGCCTGGACCAAGATGGACGTGGCCCAGTGCGGCTTCTGCCAGGCAGGCCAGCTGATGACCGCCTACGAACTGCTGAGCCGCGGCCCAGGCGTTCCAAGCGACGCAGCAATCGACGCCGCCATGCAAGCCAACCTGTGCCGCTGCGGAACCTACCCACGGATTCGCGCCGCCATCAAACTGGCCGCAGCGTCCTAACCTAATACTGGAGAAATAAAATGGCTATTGCACTTCCTTTTGATTCATTGGCAGGTGGCGCCGGCGGCTTGGCCGGTCTGGCTTCCCTGACCAGCCTGTTGGGCGGTTTGGGTGGTGGCGGACTGCCTGGTCTGCCCAGCTTGCCTGGTCTGCCTTCCCTGCCCGGTCTGCCCGCTCTGGGCGGCTCCAGCACCGACTCCAGCGTTGACGGCGAAGTCAACGCTGGCGAAGGCGGCGCCAGCTTCGACACCGGCGAGCTCGGTGGTCTGCTGGGTGGTCTGGGCGGCGGCGGCCTGCCAGAGCTCCCGGGACTGGGTGGCGGCGCCAACGGTTTTGACAACGGCAGCGTGTTTGGTACGGGCAGTGGCGCCATTGGCGGCTTGCTGACCACGTTTGAAACCTCGACCTATGGCATACCGGTTCTGGGCGAGTTCGCGTCCGGTGTAGTGGGCACACAGGTCGAAGGCGGCGGTTTCCAGAACGTCATCGTCACACAGCTGTACGGCACCCCCGCGTTTGAGCCCGTGCAGGCGCTGCTTGGCGGCAACACCTACGGCGAAGAACTGGTTCTGTATGAACCCGCTACCCGCCCCGTGGCATTGACCGAAGGCATCCCAATCGTCAACGACGTCACCCGGGAAGTTGTGACTGGCAGCTTTGCAGGTTCTACCGCCTTTATTGGCGCCTACGGCGGCGGCCTGCTGTCGGAAGACTATCTGCAGAACTTCGTGTCGACCGACGGTACCCTGGGTACTGCAGTCAATGTTGTCGAAGAACTGGCGACCAACACGCCGGGCGGCAACTTCCTCTTTGATGGGGATGACCTGAACTCGGCCCTCGACCAGGTGACCAACAGCACCGACCAGATCCTGTACGTCGACGACCTGGTCGCAGGCGGTCTGGGTGGCGATGCGCTGAGCAACGACCTGCCGTTCAACAACGCCTTTGGTGGCCTGCTGAACACGGTAGACACCGCAGGCCTGGGCGCCCCGGTGGGCGACGTGACCTTTGCGGCGCTCACACCGCTGGCCACCGCAATCCAGGAAGTCACCATTGCCGGCCCCATTACGCTGGGTTCGCTGGGCAAGCTGATGTAAGTGCTAGGTTTCAGTGTTCACTCCAATGGGGCTTCGGCCCCATTTTTTTGACCTGTCAGGCACAGCATCAAAGCTGGCAGCCAAAAATGAAAAAGGGCCCCGTAGGGCCCTTTTCTCCTTGTTTTTTATCGACAGCGAAAAACGCTTATTGCGTTGTTGCGCCCAGCCAGTGCGTGAACTCCGCAGCCGCAATACGCGGTGTACGAAAGCTGTTGACAGGGGCCGACGCATCGGCATAGCCCAACGACATGCCGCAGACCAGCATTTCGTTAGCGCCCGCGCCGATGTGCGGCAGGATGATGCTGGCAAAACCGTTCCATGCTGCCTGCGGACAGGTGTCCAGCCCGCGCCCGCGCGCACTGACCATGATGTTCTGCAGGAACATGC
>JAZKDY010000146.1:0-3930 GCA_040387325.1 Pseudomonadota bacterium
TGAAGCGTTCGATGTCCTGCATGAAGCCTTCTTCGTCCAGGCACACCAGGTTGACGGCAGCGCCGTCGTTGCCCGCACGGCCAGTACGGCCGATGCGGTGCACATAGTCTTCGCTGACGTTCGGGATTTCGTAGTTCACCACGTGTGGCAGGTCGTCGATGTCAATGCCGCGGGCAGCGATGTCGGTTGCCACCAAAGCGCGCACGTCGCCGCTCTTGAAGCCGGCCAGCGCCTGGGTACGGGCAGCCTGGCTCTTGTTGCCGTGCAGAGCCATGGCGGTGATGCCATTCTTTTCCAGGAACTCGGCCACGTTGTTGGCGCCAAACTTGGTGCGGGTGAACACCAGCACCTGGCTCCACTTGTGTTCGTTGATGATGTGGGCCAGCAGGGCCTTTTTCTTGCCACGACCGACCGGGTGGATCACCTGGGTGATGCGTTGCACGGTGGTGTTGCGGGGTGTGACCTGAACGCTTTGCGGGTCCTTGAGCAGGCCGGCGGCCAGTTCGCGGATCTCGTCGCTGAAGGTGGCCGAGAACAGCAGGCTTTGCTTTTCCTTGGGCACAGCGGCCAGGACTTTCTTGACGTCATGGATGAAACCCATGTCCAGCATGCGGTCGGCTTCGTCCAGCACCAGCATCTGCACCTGGCCCAGGTCCAGCATGCCTTGCTGCATCAGGTCCAGCAAACGGCCGGGGGTGGCGACCAGAATGTCCACGCCCTTTTTGAGCTTGGAGATTTGGGGGTTCATGCCCACACCGCCAAAAATCACGGTGGAGCTCAGTTGCAGGTATTTGCCGTAGGTGCGGATGGACTCTTCGACCTGGGCGGCCAGTTCGCGGGTCGGGGTCAACACCAAAGCGCGGATGCCGGTGCCGCCAAATTTGTTTTGTGCGCTGCGGCTCATGGTGAGGCGATGCAGCAGGGGCAGGGTGAAGGCAGCGGTCTTGCCGGTGCCGGTCTGGGCGCCGCCGAGCAGGTCGCGGCCCTCCAGGATCAGCGGGATGGCTTGGGCCTGAATGGCTGTGGGCGTTTCGTAACCTTGCTCGCGCACGGCTTTAACGATGGCCGCAGCCAAGTTCAATTCTTCAAAGTTCATGAGTTGTGGCGCCCATCCAGGGCGCTTGGGATATCGGCCTGTTCTGGTACCTGGGCACCAGATCAGTCAAAGGCAGATAGATTCAAAGGCGGGACGTTGGATGCAAATCCTGTATCCCCAGCAATGTGCTGACGTTGTGGGCAACTGAAGCACCGCAACAGCGCGTATTGTCGCACGTTGGCCGCAATCACGTCCAAAAACCTGCAACAGAGTGTTTCGTGGGTGCGACTAAGGCCTGACAATGCTGGTAAAACGCTAGTCATTGCGCTTGGCAACTGGGAGAATCTGCAGACAATGAAAAAGTTCATGTTGCGAAGGCTGGGCGTGGCCCACGAACCCGGCAGTTTCAAGCCGTCCCTGCAGGACTGTATCGAGGCCGTGTTGGAGCAAAGCGATACCTTGGTGGACGATGTGCTGTCGGGGTTGAAGGCGTCTTTGTCGCAAACACGCAGCAAATCCGTGCAGGTGGTTCTCAACCCATCGACCAAACCCACGATCGAACGCCTCTGTGCCAATGCCGAAGCCGTCAAGGACACGTTTGCCGAAAAGCTGCGCGTAGCCCTCTACGGTGGCGATACGTTGCGCACGCAGGGCCAGCCCCTGCGGTTTGACGATTTCCAGTTTCTGGAAGAAGAGCAGATCGACGCCAACATCGAATTTGCACTCACGCAGCAAGAGATTGCCCTCGCAGTCGATGATGCCCTGCCCACCCTGAACGCGCTGATGAGCAGCCTGCTGGGCTGGATGACGGTGCAGCCGCACCTGAACCCGCTCAAGCCCGAGTCATTCGTGTATGCCCTGCGCGAAACCCTGCAGGTGCATGTGCCCAGCGACGAGGCCCGCACCAGCCTCATGACGCCAGCGGCGGGCCTGTTGGGCATTGCGATGCGCCAGCTGTACAAGGAAGTGTCCGAATGGCTGCGTTCCCAGGGCGTGGAGTCCGTCGGCCCGGTCCAGCACCAGGGCGCAGCCCACGGTTCGCAAAAATCCGGCGAAAACTCGGTGACCCGCACCCTGCTGACGCTGGACAAACTGCGCAGGTTGTTGTCCGGCGAGCTGGACATGGGGCCGTTGAACGGCAACATCAAGGACTTCACCCACACGGTGCCGGCCTCGTTTGTGGCGCTCGAAGACATGAAGCTGATGGAGCCCATGATGAAGCGCCTGACCGAGCGGGCCAGCCAGGCCGCCGCGGCAGCCCCCAAGGCCGAACCCAAGGACATGCTGCTGGAGGGTGAGCGCTCGGACCAGCGCCAAAAATCCAGGAGTAAAAAACTGGGGCGTGAACTGGGTGAAGAGGT
The DNA here is from genome assembly GCA_040387325.1 of Pseudomonadota bacterium. GTDB lineage: Bacteria > Pseudomonadota > Gammaproteobacteria > Burkholderiales > Burkholderiaceae_C > Allorhodoferax. The sequence goes on from JAZKDY010000146.1 coordinate 2,398, forward strand.
CGTGCGCATGATGCTGGACAACCTGGCCCAAGACCACCGCATGTTGGGCGGCGTGCGCAAGAATCTGAAGCTGATGGAACCGGTGCTGATCACGCTGTCGCAATCCGATGCGCGGTTTTTCAGCGAACGCCAGCACCCGGCGCGCCAGTTCATGGACAAGATGACCAGCCGCAGCCTGGCCTTCACGTCGGAAGACCAGCCGGGATTTGCGCACTTCCAGAAGAACCTGGAAAAGTCGGTCACCATACTGGTCAACAGTCCCGGTGATGCCAACACCTTTGCCCAGGTGCTGACCAAACTGGAAGCCGTATGGGCCAAAGACGAACATGAACAACGCCAGCGTGCCGAAGAGGCCGCGCGCGGTCTTTTGCATGCAGAGCAGCGAAACCTGTTGGCCCTGCGCCTGGCGGAAGACTTTGCCGAGCGGCTGAAAAACAAGAAGGTGCCCGATATTGTGGTGGCTTTCCTGCGCGGCCCCTGGGCCCAGGTGGTGGCCGAGTCCCAACTGAAGTGCGCCGATGGAAACGCCGACACCGATGGTTATCTGGGCCTGGTGGACGACCTGATCTGGAGCGTCCAGCTGAAGCTGGCGCGGCGCAACCGGTCGCGCCTGGTGGATATGGTGCCCGGCATGCTGGTCAAGATGCGCCAGGGCCTGGGCCTGATTTCCTACCCGGAAGAGCGTATTCCCGTATTTTTTGACGAACTGATCACCTTCCACGAGCAGGCATTTGAAGGCGCCCGTCCGACGCCGTCGGCAGATACACCCGAAAGCAAAACAACCGCGGCCGACATTTCGGTCGTGGACAGCGTGGGGCTGCCGATGGACGAGTTCTGGATGGCAGAAGACGAGACCTCGGATTCCGGCTTTCTGCACGGCGCGCCCGAGCGCATTCCCGAGGTGGAAGAAAACGAAGTGCCCGATCCGGTGGCCCAGATGGCCTGGAGCGCGCAGAGCCTCATCACCGGTTCGTGGGTGGACCTGGCATTGGGCGGCGTGTGGGTACGCGCCCAACTCACCTGGGCCAGTCCGCATAAAACGCTGTTCATGTTCATTTCGTCGGGTGGCATGGCGCATTCCATGTCCCGGCGCACCATGGACCGCTTGCGCGGTCTAGGCCTGATACGGCTGGTGTCGGATGGCCGCGTGATCGACCACGCGCTGGACGCTGTCGCCCAAGCCGCCCTGCGCAACGATATGGAAAAAGCGGGCGGAGCGCCCCAGTAATTCCGGTCTTTGGCGGGGCGGAGAGCCGCGCAGTCGATAATATGCGGTATCCGAACGCTAAAACCCGATTCGCAGCGGCGCTGGCGTTTGAGCAAACCGGCGCCGCGAGCTTGGCTAGGCGGCTGTTTGCAAGCCCCGTTTCTCCTTACTTATTACCTGTACATCCATGGCCCAATACGTTTTTTCCATGAACCGCGTCGGCAAGATCGTGCCGCCCAAGCGCCAGATCCTCAAAGACATCTCCCTGAGCTTCTTCCCGGGCGCCAAGATCGGCGTGCTGGGCACCAACGGCTCGGGCAAGTCCA
>JAZKDY010000146.1:3940-4397 GCA_040387325.1 Pseudomonadota bacterium
CGCACTTGCGGCTGAGCAGGCCGAGCTGGAAGCCATCATCGCCACCGGTGGCAGCGACTCCGAACACCAGTTGGAGATCGCCGCAGACGCGCTGCGTCTGCCACCGTGGGATGCCGTTATCGGCGTGTTGTCCGGCGGTGAAAAACGACGTGTCGCCTTGTGCCGCCTGCTGCTGTCCAAACCCGACATGTTGCTGCTCGATGAGCCGACCAACCACTTGGACGCCGAATCGGTGGACTGGCTGGAGCAGTTCCTGCAGCGCTACTCCGGCACCGTGGTGGCCATCACCCACGATCGCTACTTTCTGGACAACGCCGCCGAGTGGATTCTGGAGCTGGACCGTGGCTCCGGTATTCCCTACAAGGGCAATTATTCGGACTGGCTGACGCAAAAGGGCGCCCGCCTGGAAGCCGAACAAAAGGGTGAAGAAGCCCGCGCCAAGGCCCTGAAGAAGGAA
>JAZKDY010000147.1:0-4322 GCA_040387325.1 Pseudomonadota bacterium
CGCGCCATCGTGCTGGAAGAGTTGCGCCTGGGCAAGGGCGTGCAGGACCGCATGAACAAGGTCTTGCTGCCCAAGATATTCAGTGGTTCGCTGTACGCCAAGCGCCTGCCCATTGGTACCGAAGAAAGCCTCAAGGGGTTCAGCCACGCAGCCATCAAGCGGTTTTACAAAGACTGGTACCGCCCCAACCTGATGGCGGTAGTGGTGGTCGGTGACATTGAGCCTGCCGCCGCCAGGGCCCTGGTCGAATCCCACTTCGGCGGGCTCAAGAACCCCGACAACGAACGCCCCCGGCTGTACCCCAAAATCGTGGCACGCAGCGAGTCCGAAGCCGTGGTGGTGACAGACAGGGAAGCCTCCAGCAACGCCATGATGATCCGTTACCCGGTGCAAGAGTCCAAAGCCACGCTGACACTGGGCGATTACCGCCAATCCATCGTGGAGCGGCTGTTTGGCAGCATGCTGGGCCAACGCATGCAGGAGTTGACGCAGCAGGCCACGCCGCCTTTTGTTGGTGGTGGCAGCGGCGTGGGTCCCCTGGTGCCGGGTTACCGCAGCTTCAGCTCCAGCGCGATGCTGGGCCGCCAGGGCAGTGGTCCGGCGGTTGACGCGCTGGTAGAAGAGAATGAACGGGCGCGACAGTTCGGGTTCGCAGAGGCCGAGCTGGAGCGCAGCAAGAAAGCCCTGCAACGCACGGTGGAGCAGGCCCATGCCGAGCGCGAAAAGACCAACTCTTCGCGGTATGCCGCCGAGTACCTGCGCAACTTCCTGGAGCAGGAAACCATTCCCGGCATCGACAACGAGCTGGCCTATACCCGTGCTCTCCTGCCCTCCATCACCCTGGCAGATGTGAATGGGTTTGCCAAAAGCGTGATTCCGGAAAAATCGGCCAAACTGGTTGCCTACACAGGCAGTGACAAGACCGACAATCCCTCGCCCTCCGAGGCGCAGTTGCTGGCCAGCGTCGCCGCTGCCGAACAGCGCGCGGTCACGGCCAAGGTCGAAAAAGCGGTGGCTTCCAGCCTGTTGACGCGTCTGCCGGTTGCGGGCAGCATCGTGGCAGAGCGCCACAACGCCGCGTTGGGTACCACCGAACTGGACCTGTCCAATGGGGTCAAGGTCATTCTCAAACCCACGGATTTCAAGAACGACGAGATTCTGCTGGGTGCCAACCGTTTCGGCGGACAGTCGCTGTTTGGCCAGGCCGACATGTACAACGCAGCGCTCGCCAGCGCTGTAGCCAGTGCCATGGGCGCAGGAGACTTTGCACCCACCGATCTGCAGAAAATGTTGGCCGGCAAGGTGTTGTCGCTCAACACCGGACTGGGCGGCTTCAATGACTATGTCAGCGCGTCGTCCAGCAATGCGGATCTTGAAACCCTGCTGCAACTGCTGACGCTGAAATTTGCCGAAACCCGGCGCGATGTCGATCTGTACCAGTCGTTCGTCAGCCGGATGCAGGACGCGGCCAGGAATGCGATGGCACGACCCGAATCAGTGTTCTCGGATGCTGTGCAGATCACACTCTTCAATGCCCACCCCCGACTGCAGTTGACGCCGCGACCTGAAAATTTCAGCCAGCTCAACATGGAGCGCATGCGCAGCATTTACCAGGAGCGGTTTTCCAGCGCCCAGGGCCTGACGTTTGTGTTGGTGGGCAGTTTCACGCCCGAAGCCGTCAAACCCCTGATCGCGCGGTACCTGGCCAGCTTGCCAACGCCCCCGACTGCGGTCCGCTATGTTGACCTCGGCGTACGCCCGGTTACCGGTGTTGTGAAAAAAGTCGTGCGCGCCGGCAGCGAACCCAAGAGCCAGGTCTCCATCAACTTCACCGGTGAAGCGGTCTACTCCGAAGAAGAGCATTTGCGCCTGAATGCCGTGGTGGAAGTGCTGAACATCCGCATCATCGACGTGCTGCGTGAAAAGCTCACGCTGATTTATGGCGGCAGCATGCGGGGCGGACTGGTGCGCATACCCTACCCGCATTACCAATTGACACTGACATTGCCTTGCGCACCGGAAAACGTGGAGAAGGTGATCACTGCCGCCATGGCCGAAATCCAGCTCCTGCAGGAGGGTGGGGTGGACGCTGCAGACTGGGCCAAGGTGAAGCAGAACTGGCTGACCAACCACCGCAAGAACCTGCGGGAAAACAGTTTCTGGGCTGGGCGGCTGCAGTCTGCTGCCTTGCATGGCACCGACCCGGCTACGGTGCTGGACTATGAAAAACAGGTGGCAGCCATCACACCAGAGCAATTGCAGGCGGCTGCCAAACGGTACATGCGCCGCGAAAACTATGTGCAGGTCGTTCAGTACCCAGAACAAAAATAAAAGGAATCGGCCCCGGAGGGGGCTACTTGCGCATCAAGGTGCTTTTGCCGAATAGCGACTCGATCAGGTCCACCGCCACCTCGGCGGTGCGGTTGCGCTCATCGAGTGCGGGGTTGAGTTCCATCACGTCCAGGCTGGCCAGGCGGCCGGTGTCGGCAATCATCTCCATGCACAGCTGCGCTTCACGGTAGTTGGGGCCGCCGCGTACCGTGGTGCCCACACCGGGGGCGATGGCCGGGTCCAGAAAGTCCACGTCAAAACTCACATGCAGGTGGGTGTTGGCATCCACCAGGGCCAGGGCCAGCTCCATCGCGGCGCGCATGCCCATCTCGTCGATGTAGCGCATGTCAAAAACTTCCAGGTCCATCTCGTGCACAAAACGTTTCTCGCCCTCGTCCACGCTACGGATGCCGATCTGGCGAATCCATTTGGGTGAAATGGCCGGCACGTGGCCGCCGATCTCGATCAACTCCTTGGGGCCATGGCCGCACAGGCAGGCCACCGGCATACCGTGGATGTTGCCGCTGGGTGTCAGCGTGTTGGTGTTGAAGTCGGCATGGGCGTCCAGCCACAGGATGCGCAGCTTCTTGCCGGTGTCGCGGCAGTGGCGCGCCACGGCGCTGATCGATCCAATGCCCAGGCAGTGGTCACCACCCAGCAGGATGGGCAGGCGGCCATCGCTCAGTTCGGCGTACACCGCGTCGTGCACGGCCTGGTTCCAGTGGGTGACTTCGGCCAGGTGCCGGTAGCCGTCCATGGGTGGCAGCCAGGGGTTGTTGGGGCCGACCAGGTTGCCCTTGTCGACCACGTCCAGGCCCTGCGCTGCGAGCACGGGGGCGATGTTGGCCACGCGCAGGGCCTCGGGGCCCATGCTGGCGCCGCGGCTGCCAGCGCCGATGTCGGTAGGAGCGCCAATCAGGCTGATTTTGGTATTCGTCATGGTTGCTGAGATTCGGGTTAAGTGGTTTGTAGTGTGAAAGCCGGGCGGCGCTCGCCGACCTGGATACCACGGGCATTGATGATGGCCTGCGCGCGCCAGGGGCGCAGTGCCTCGCGCTGGGCATCGTCCAGCCAGCCAAGTTGCGCCATCACTTCGACACTGGCGGCAAACAACGCAGGTTTGTTGGCGTCGATGATTTTTAGCGCAAAGGCCTGGCCGCGGCTCACGCTGCCCACCACCTGCACGCCGTCGGCACCCACCTTGGTGACCCAGTCGCCTTTGCCCGCTTCCATAAAGGCCTTGTCGTTGCGGCCGGTGCCGCTGACCAGATCCGGGTGGGCGGTCATGGCGGTGCTGAGTTGTGCAAAGCTGTTGCCAAACTGGGTGTCGGCAGCGCCGCTGGCCAGGCGTGCATAACCGGTGGCCAACCTGGACAGCGGCATCGCGTAGTTGGGGGCGGAGCAGCCGTCCACGCCCAGCTTCATGTCGTTCGCGTCCATACCTACGGCCCGCGCCACATCGCGGCGAATGGCCTGCTGCAAGGGGTGCTCGGGTGCCTCGTAGTTGTCCAGGCTCAGCCCATGCTGCACACAGTAGGCGACAAAACCGGCATGTTTGCCGCTGCAGTTGTTGTAGCGTTCATCAAAGGTTTCACCGGGGCTGGGGGCCTTTCCGGCAATCTCGAAGTGGTAGGGGACATGGCAGCCGCAGCGCAGCACCTTGTAGGTCTGGCCAGCCTTTTCCAGCATGTCTTGCGCGGCTTGCACATGCATGGGCTCGCCGCTGTGGCTTGCGCACAGCAGGGCCACGTGTTCGGGTGTGAAGCCAAAGTGTTGCGGGCCACCGGCCTCCACAAAAGGCAGAGCCTGCAGCGCCTTCAGCGTGGAGCGGGTAAAGGTCATCCAGTGTGGATCACCGGCATGGGCCAGCAAATTGCCTTGGGTGTTGACCACGGCAACCGAGCCAAAGTGCTGGTTCTCCAGGGTGCCACCGCGGGTCATTTCTATCAGTGGGGTGTGTTGCATGCCGCGATTGTGGAGCAAATCGGGCG
>JAZKDY010000148.1:0-11048 GCA_040387325.1 Pseudomonadota bacterium
CCGACCCTGCGCTCCGTCAAGATTGAAAGCGTGGCGCCCAAATCACCCGCAGCACTGGCCGGCATGGTAACCGGCGACGAAATCGTGGAAGTGGGCGGCAAAGTGGTGGCTGGCGCCAAAGGCAATGACCTGAAGGCGCAGATCGGCAAAGACATTGGTGAGCCGCTACAGCTGAAACTGCGCCGCACCAATGGCGAGGTGGCCGCGGTCACCCTCGTGGCTGCGGCCAAGACCTGGTAGGTGTGTCTGCATGGAAACCAACACCTCCTCTCCGTTGATTTTTGTCCCTGCTGTGGCGAAAGATGCCGAGGCCCTGGTGGCCCTGCGCATTGCCGCCATGCGCGAAAGCCTGGAACGCATAGGGCGCTTTGACCTCGTGCGCGCGCGGGACCGGTTTCTGGACGGGTTCGAGCCCCAGTACACACAGCATATCGAGTGGCAGGGCCTGCGCGTAGGTGTCTTGGTGGTCAAGCCGCAAGCCGCAAGGCTGGTTCTGGACCACCTCTACATCCAGCCCGACCAGCAGCGGCAAGGCATAGGCGCAGCGGTGCTGGCGCACGTCTGTGCCAGGGCAGATGCCGTGGGAAAATCCGTGCACCTGCGATCCCTGCGAGACAGCGACTCCAACCACTTCTACCTGCGCCACGGCTTTGAGCTGTTGGGCCAGGGCGAGTTTGACAACTACTATGTTCGCGCCGCAAAGCCCCCAGGCGGGGATAAGCCCGTAGCCCAAGCCTAGAGAGCAGTTCTTGCCACAGTACGTTGCCTTCCTGCGGGCCATCAACGTTACGGGACGCTTCATCAAGATGGTGGACCTGGCAGAGCATGTGCGCACACTGGGCCATGCCAACGTGAAGACCTATATCAACAGTGGCAATGTTTTGTTCCAGTCCCGCCAGCTGTCCACCGCGCGCCTGGCGGCCGTCATGGAAGACGGGCTGGAGCCGCTGCTGGGTTTTCGCGCGGAAGTGTTTGTGCGATCGGTACCCCAACTGCAGGCCGTTGTCGCCCAAGCCCAGGCGCTGCGCAGCCGCATAGGGCCGGATGGCGATATCAACGTCGCCTTTCTGCAGCGCGCGCTGACGGCGGATGACGAGGCTGCCATCGCACCGCTGCGCCATGCACAGGACGACTTTGTGTGCGACGGCCACGAGCTGTACTGGATCTGCCAGTCGCTGCAAAGCCAATCCAAGTTTTCCAATGCCGTACTGGAGCGCAAGCTGCGCACCCGCGCCACGTTCAGACGCGGCAGCATGCTGCAGGGCCTGCTGGCCAGCCTCACCGCCGCATAATCGTTCGTTAACTCCTCGTCCAATTCATTGGGACTCTGTCTATGCGCCGTACCCTTCTTGCCCTGTTGATGTCCCAAGCCCTGTGGGTCTGCACCCCCAGCGCGGCACAAGAAAAACCCCTGACCGAGTTCCCCTACACACCGGGGCTGGACGTGACTGCCATGGACAAGACGGCCAACCCGTGCGAAGACTTCTACCAGTACAGCTGCGGTGGCTGGATCCAGAACAACCCCATTCCCGCCGACCAGTCGCGCTGGAGCGTCTATGGCAAGCTGTACCAGGACAACCAGCGTTTCCTGTGGGGCATTCTGGACACGTTGTCGCAAAAGACATCCGGCAACACCGCCAACCAGCAGAAGATTGGCGACTACTATGCCGCCTGCATGAATGAAGAGGCGGTAGAGCAGCGCGGCGCCACACCCATGCAGCCCGTGCTGGACCGCATCAACGCCATGCAGCGCAAGGCCGATCTGCCCGCTGTGCTGGCCGCGCTGCACCTGTCCATTGCCAGCAATGGTCTGTATTTTGGTTTTGGCTCGGAGCAGGATTTTTCCAACTCGTCCAACGTGATCGCCTTCGCTACTGGTGGTGGCCTGAGCCTGCCGGACCGCGACTACTACACCAAGATGGACCCCAAATCCAGGGAGTTGCGCGCCAAGTACCTCGCCCACGTGGCCCGCATGTTTGAGCTGATGGGCGACACACCAGCCCAGGCACGCCAGCACGCCATCACCGTGTTGCAGACCGAGACCACGCTGGCCCGCGCCACGCTGTCGGTGCTGGACAAGCGTGATCCCTACAAGCTGTTCCACAAGATGGACACCATCCAGCTGCAGGCGTTGACGCCGGGTTTTGACTGGGGCGTCTACCTGCAAACGGCTGGTTTGGCCGATGTGCGCAACCTGAACGTGACCGAGCCCAAGTTCTACAAATCCCTGGCACAGCACTGGAAGACCAGCAGCCTGGACGACATCAAGACCTACCTGCGCTGGCACGTGGCGCATGCGCAGGCTTCAGCGTTGTCCAGCGCCTTTGTCACCGAGAACTTCAACTTTTTCAGCAAGACCCTGCACGGCACACCGCTGCAAAAACCCCGCTGGAAGCGTTGTGTGGCCCTGGTCGATGCGCAACTGGGCGAGGCCCTGGGCCAAGAGTTTGTGGACCGCGCCTTTGGCCCCGAGCTCAAAAAACGCACGCTGGTCATGACCGCGCAGATCGAGCAGGCCATGCAAGATGAGCTGCAACACCTGGACTGGATGAGCCCCGCCACCAAGGCCAAGGCGACCGAGAAGCTCAAGACCATCGTCAACAAGATCGGTTACCCCGACAAGTGGCGCGACTACAGCAGCGTGGCCATCGCACGTGACGATTTTTATGGCAACGTCACCCGCGCCACCCAGTTTGAAGTGCAACGCCAGCTGGCCAAGATCGGCAAACCACTGGACCGCGGCGAATGGGGCATGACACCACCCACGGTCAACGCGTATTACAACCCGCAGATGAACGACATCAACTTCCCCGCCGGCGTGTTGCAGCCCCCGTTGTTCGACCCCAAGATGGACGACGCACCCGGCTACGGCAACACCGGCGGCACCATTGGTCACGAGCTGATCCACGGCTTTGACGACGAAGGCCGCAAGTTCGACGCCCAGGGCAATTTGAAGAACTGGTGGGCACCGCAGGACAACGCCAAGTTTCAGGAACGCGCCCAATGCATCGTCAACCAGTACGCCAAATACACGGTGGTGGACAACATCAAGATCAACAGCAAACTGACGCTGGGCGAAGACATGGCCGATCTGGGCGGCATGGTGCTGGCCTGGACCGCGTGGAAGGTGCAGACCACGGTGGTCAAGCCCGAAAGCCGCGATGGCTTCACACCCGAGCAGCGCTTCTTCATCGGTTTTGCGCAGTGGGCCTGTGAGAACAACCGCCCCGAGGCACTGCGCGTGCAGGCCGCTACCGATCCGCATTCGCCGGGCAAGTACCGCGTGAATGGGGTGGTGGTGAATCTGCCGGAGTTTGGAAAGGCATTTGCCTGCAAGCCTGGGGCGGCTATGACGTCGGCCAAGCCCTGCAAGGTTTGGTGATCTAAGTCGAAGGGGCTAAGAGCCCCTTTAGTCTTTTCCTTTGGAAGCTCGATCCTCTTGGACGACACGCATCACCCCCGTGTTGTGCGGCGAAAGGCCAAAAGTGCGGATGTTCTTCTTCAGTGCGCCTGTATCCAGCTCATTCCAGATCAGACCGCAGTCCAGGCAAGCATGCGAGTACTGATCGTTGATGAAAACAGGCTTGCCAAGAATCGCCTTGAAAAATCCCCGTAGCGGATAGAAGCGCGCCGATTCACCGAGTGATCCACGCACCACCTGCTTGCTGCTGCAGCGCAAGCAATACATGCCACGAACTGTTTTGTCCATACCAGGGCTCCTGGCAGGCTGTGTGCCTGCGTTGCAACCAGTTTATACGGCTGTTGGGGCCGGTCAATGCCCTGTGGCAGGAGTGTCTATGTAAAAGTGGCCTGCAGCCCCCGTGGAATGGACATATACCGCTATCAATTACGTAGTAAATGCACATTCAACACATGAAGTCCTTCACTGCCTGCGTCTACGGAAGTGTGAAGCGGTGCCGTAGGCAAGAAGCGCCAGGAGTGCTGACAATGCTGCACCCTGCGCGGGCCCCATGTCGCGTTGGATGATGGCACTCGCAATGAACACGAGCGTCATGAGTCCGAAGATTGAAAAACACATGAACCAGGTAAAGGGACTTGCGATTGATCCGAACGTGTTGGGGCGGTTGAGTATGAGGCGCCGTCCGACCGTGGCAAAGAAACAAGTCAAGGTGGCAGCACAAACAAGCAAGGCCCCCAAGCCGATTAGTTTGCCGGTGCCGCGCATCACCTACTCCACCAGCGCAGCCGCTTTCACCTGTGCCCATACCGCCTTCCCTGGTGCCAGTTGCAAGGCATCCACAGCCCGTGCCGATATGCGCGCCAGCAGTACGCTGTCGCCACACACCAAACGGACCAAGGCCTGTGACGGATGGGTATCGGCCACGATGGACTGCACGGTGCAGGGCAACAGATTTTGGATGCTGGTTTGCTGTGGCTCTTGCGTTGCCACGCTGATATCGCGGGCGAGCACACGCACACGCACCTTGTGCCCCAGCGCTAGACCCGTGTCGCGTAGCCACAGGCTGCCGCCGTTGAAGTCTAGCCGTGCCATGTGCCAGCGGGTGTCGCGTTCAGCGACCGAGGCGTCCAGCAGTGCACCCACGTCGTCGCCCAGCACTGCGGAGGCATCGGCAGCGGTCAGCACATCAGATACCGGGCCGCAGGCCTTGACCTGGCCTGCATCCAGCACCACCAGCGTGTCGGCCAGGCGAGCCACTTCGTCGGAAGAATGCGTGACGTAGAGCATGGGTATTTTCAGCTCGTCACGCAGGCGTTCCAGCCACGGCAATATGTCCTGGCGGCGCGCCTGGTCCAGCGATGCCAGGGGTTCGTCCAACAGCAGCAGGCGGGGCTGTGTTGCCAGTGCACGGGCAATGGCCACGCGCTGGCGCTCGCCACCCGACAGCTGGCCCGTGGCGCGGTCCAGCAGGCCACCAATGCCCAGCAACTCAATGGCGGCATCCAGCGCGGCGGCGTTGCTGGGTGAGTGCGACCGCTTCAGGCCAAACTGCAAATTCTTGCGCACATTCAAGTGCGCAAACAGGCTGGCCTCCTGGAACACATAACCCAGCGGGCGCTGCCAGGTGGGCAGGTAGATATTGGCGGCATCGTCTTGCCAGGTTTCGCTAGCGATGGACACCAGCGCGCCGGGTATGCGCTCCAGGCCGGCCACGCAGCGCAGCAGGCTGGTCTTGCCGGAGCCAGATGCGCCAAACAGCACGGTGATGCCATCGCCCGGCAGGTCCAGGTCCACATCCAGCGTGAAGTCCGGGCGTGCAAGCTGGAGCCGGATGTGGCTGCGCTTGGCGGGGCTGGTGTCGGCGCTCATGGCATGACCCGTGTGGTTTTGCGGTTCAGCAGGCTCAGGCCCAGCAGCACCACAAACGAAAACACCAGCATGCCGCCGGCCAGCCAATGGGCCTGTGTGTATTCCATGGCTTCCACGTGGCCATAGATTTGTGTGGAGACCACCCGGGTCTTGCCGGGTATGTTGCCGCCAATCATCAGCACCACACCAAACTCCCCCACCGTATGGGCAAAACTCAGAATAGCGGCGGTGATGAAGCCGGGCCTTGCCAGTGGTAGTGCGATGGTGAAGAAGGCATCCAGAGGCGTGGCGCGCAGCGTGGCAGCCACTTCCATGGGGCGGTCACCCATGGCCTCAAACGCGTGCTGAATGGGTTGCACAGCAAAGGGCAGCGAGTAAATCACCGAGCCTATCAACAGCCCAAAAAACGTGAACGACAAAGTGCCCCAGCCCAATGCCTGTGTGATCTGGCCCATGGGCCCTTGTGGCCCCAAGGCAATCAGCAGGTAGAAACCGAGCACGGTGGGCGGCAAGACCAGGGGCAGGGCGACGATGGCCCCCACGGGTCCGCGCCACCAGGATGTTGTGCGCGCCAGCCACCAGGCCACCGGTGTTGCCACCAGCAACAGTAGCACGGTGGTCAGGCTGGCCAGTTCCAGGGTCAGCCGGATGGCGCTGAGGGCATCAACATCCAGCAGAGGGTTCATACGTCGTAGCCGAAGGTCCGGATGAGGGCCTTGACCTTGTCGGTGCGCAGGTAGTTGAGCAGTGCGGTGGCGGCAGGGTTGTCTTTGCCGTTGTTCAGCAACACGGCATCCTGCTGGATCGGTTGGTGCAGGTTTGCGGGCACGATCCAGGCCGACCCTTCCTTCAGGCTGCCATCGGCAAACACCTGGGACAGGGCCACAAAGCCCAGCTGGGCGTTTTCAGTGGCGATGAACTGGTAGGTCTGTGAAATGTTTTCGCCCTGCACAAATTTGGGTTGCAGGCTTTGCAGCACACCCAGCTTGCTCATGGTCTCCGTGGCCGCTGCGCCGTAGGGCGCCAGCTTGGGGTTGGCGATGGCCAGCCGCTCAAACTTTGCACTGCGCAGCACGTCGCCCTTGTCATCAACCAACGCGGGCTGCTTGCTCCACAGTACCAGTTTGCCGGTGGCATAGGTGAAACGGGAGTTGGCTACGCCCAGGCCTTCTTTTTCGATACGGGCCGGAGTTTCGTCGTCCGCCGCCAGCAGGATCTGGAAGGGCGCACCATTCCTGATCTGCGCGTAAAAATTGCCGGTGGAACCAAACGCCAGCACCGCCTTGTGGCCGGTGTCCTGCTCAAAAGTCAGCGCAATTTTTTGCATGGGCGCGGTGAAGTTGGCGGCTACTGCCACGCTGACTTCGGCTGCGAAACCTGGCGATACAGCACAAACCAAACCCACCATCAGGGCCACTCTGCGCAATAAATAGCGCATGGGCGTTTTTATCCCGCCAAGCCTACATAGACGTTTTGCACGTCGTCGTTGCCGTCAATGGCTGCCAGGAAGGCTTCTACCTCTTCCAGGTCCGCAGCGCTCAGGCTGGCGGGATCTTTCGGGTTCTTGGGCTTGTAGCCCAGTTTGGCGGACAGCACGGTAAAACCGTGGGCGGGCAGGGCGCGGCTGACCAGGTCCAACTCGGCCGGGTCGGTATAGAACAAGGTCGTACCCGCCTCTTCGCCCGGCTCCAGGTCTTGCGCGCCGGCCTCGATGGCTGCGCCATCCGGATCGGCGCCGGGCGTGGTCGCTTCTGCTTCAATCATGCCCAAATGGTCAAATTCCCAGGCCACCGAGCCCGAGGTGCCCAACTGGCCCTTGCGAAACAGCACACGCATTTCGGGCGCGGTGCGCTTTACGTTGTCGGTTAGGCATTCCACCATCACCGGCACCTGGTGCGGGGCGTAGCCTTCGTACATCACATGGTCGAAGTGCACGGTTTCACCGGTCAGGCCAGCGCCTTTCTTGATGGCGCGCTCCAGCGTTTCCTTGGGCATGGACACCTTGCGGGCCTGTTCCAGCACCAGGCGCAGGCGGGAATTGCCAGCCGGGTCGGCTCCGCCGCGCGCCGCAATCATGATGTCCTTGGCCAAGCGGCCAAACAGCTTGCCCTTGGCATTGGCTGCCAGTTCCTTACCTTTTGCTTTCCACTGCGCGCCCATGTCGGTTCTTCCTTGGTATTTGTTGTCTTAAAGAGGGTGTTGGTTATACACCCAATGCCAGTTGCACTGCCAAGGCGTTGTGCCGCTCCACCACCGGCCCCAGGTCCAGCGTGGTGAGCAGGCCCTTGCGCACCACCACACGGCCATTGATGACGGTGTAGTCGGCCTGCGGGCTGGCGCACAGCAGCAGCGCACCTACCGGGTCGTGCACCGCACCACCAGCAAAACCCAGCGTGCCCAGGTCAAACAGGGCCAGGTCGGCACACATGCCCACGGCGATATGGCCGATGTCGTTGCGACCCAGCACCTGGGCGCCGCCGCGGGTAGCGATGCTGAGAACATCACGCGCGGTCATTTCGGCCGGGCCCAGGTCGCAGCCAAAAAATGTGCGGCGATCACCATTGGGCAGGGTGCGCACCTCGGGCGGCTGCATGGCACGGCCCACGCGGGCCAGCAGCAGGGCCTGGCGGGCTTCGTTGACCATATGGGCGGCGTCATTGCTGGCGCAGCCGTCCACACCCAGGCCCACCGGTACACCGGCGTTCAGCATGCGGCGTATCGGTGCAATACCGCTGGACAGGCGCATATTGCTGCAGGGGCAGTGGGCCACGCCGGTGCGGGTGGCGGCGAACAGGCTGATACCGGCGTCGTCCAGCTTCACGCAGTGGGCGTGCCATACATCAGCGCCCAGCCAGCCCAGGTCTTGTGCGTATTCGGCGGGGGTGCAGTTGAACTTTTCGCGGGAGTAGGCCAGGTCGTGGTCGTTCTCGGCCAGGTGGGTATGCAGGCGCACACCAGCGCCTTTGAAACTGCGGGCCAGCAGCGCGGATTCACGCATCAGGTCGCGGCTGACGCTGAAGGGTGAACAGGGTGCCACGGCGATGTTGAGCATGGCGCCATGGCTGGCATCGTGGTACTGCTCGATCAGTCGTTGTGTGTCTTTGAGGATGAAGTCTTCCTGCTCCACCACACTGTCGGGCGGCAGGCCGCCCTGGCTTTTGCCCACACTCATACTGCCGCGGCTGGCTACAAACCGCATGCCAATCTGCTGTGCGGCCTCAATGCTGTCGTCCAGCCGCACGCCGTTGGGGTATACATACAGGTGGTCGCTGCTGGTGGTGCAGCCGCTCAGCATCAGCTCGGCCATGGCGACCTGGGTGCTGACCCGCACCATCTCGGGCGTCAGGCGGTTCCACATCGGGTACAGGCCCTGCAACCAGCCAAACAGCTCGGCGTTTTGCGTAGACGGTATGGCCTTGGTGAGGCTCTGGTACATGTGGTGGTGGGTGTTGACAAGGCCGGGCGTAACCAGATGCTGGCGGGCATCTACCACCTCATCGGCTTGCAGCGCCTCTGGCGGCAGCTCTGCACTGGGGCCAACAAATACGATCGTGTTGTCGCGGATGAAGATGGATGCGTTGGCGAGTTCCCGCGCCTGCGTGGGGTCGGTGTGGTCGAAGGTCGCGATGCAGCGCGCGTTGTGGATCAGCAGCGTCGTTGTCATGTTTGGCTTATACGGTTTTGTAACCCATGGTCTGCGGCAACCACAGTACGATTTGTGGGAAGAAGGTCATGGCCAGCAGCAAGAGCAGCAACATCAGCAGGAAGGGCCAGCCCTCTTTCATCATCTCGCCAATCGGTATGCCGGTCAATGCCTTGGTCACAAACAGCAGCATGCCAAAAGGCGGGTGGATCAGGCCAATCATCATGTTCAACACCACCAGCACGCCAAAGTGCACCAGGTCCACGCCCAGCAGCTTGGCCGCCGGTAGCAGCATGGGCACAAACACCAGCAGCAGCACCGACACATCCAGAAAACAGCCCAGCACCAGAAACATCACATTCACCAGCAGCAGGAACTTGATCTGCGACAGTTGCATGCTGTCCACCCACTGCGCCATGGCCTGGGGCACACCCTCGGCGGTAAAGGCGTAGTTCAGCAGGAAGGAGCCCGCCCGTATCAGCGTGATGACGGCACTGCCGCGGGTGGACTCCATGACCACACCCCAGAACGAACGCCAGGTCAACGCCCGGTAGACCACGCCGGCCAGAATCAGTGCGTGCAAAGCCGCCACGGCCGCAGCCTCCGTAGGCGTGAAGGCGCCGGAGTAGATGCCACCCAGCAACACAATGGGCATGGACAACGGCAGGGCGCCGCGGAAAAAAATGGCCGGCCACTCACGCAGCGGCACCGGGGCTTCGCGCGGCATATTGCGTTTAACGGCAATGAAATGCACCACCACCATCATCAGTATGGCCATCAGAAAGCCCGGCACCACACCTCCCAGAAACAGCGCACCCACCGACGCGCCCGAAACCAGCGCATAAATCACCATCGGGATACTGGGCGGAATAATCGGCCCCAGCGTGGCACTGGCCACCACCACCGCACCGGCAAAGCCGCGTGAATATTCGGGCTTCTTCAGCATTTGCTTGATGGTGACCAGACCGGGCCCAGCCGCATCCGCAATCGCGCTGCCGCTCATGCCCGAGAAGATGACACTGACCAGAATGTCCACCTGGGCCAGGCCACCCCGCATGCGCCCCACCAGGATGCGGCAGAAGTCAAAAATGCGTTCGCTGACCGTGCCCGCGTTCATGATGTTGGCCGCGAATACAAACAGCGGCACCGCCAGCAGCACATAACTGTTGTACAGGCCATTGCCGACCTGCTCGGCCACCAGGCCCAGGTCTTGGCCCTTGACCAGCAGGTAGGCAAAGCCGGAGACCAGCATGGAGAAGCCGATGGGCATGCGCAGCAGCATGCCCGCCACCAGCACACAAACCAAAGCCGTCATTGCAAAATTCATGGCGTGTGCAACTCGGTCGCATCCAGCCCAATGCCGCGTGCAGCGTTCCAGATGGCCCAGGCACTGCGCAGCACCAGCGCCGCCATCAGCAGCACAAAGGGCAAATACACCCACATCAGTGGCACATCCAGCACGGGCGTGCCCTCACGCGCCATGAAGTGCACATAGTCCCAACTGGCCGGCAGGCCAACCAGGGCCAGGCCGCCAATCATCAGGTTGCCGACGATCTGCATCACCTGGCGGGCGCGGCGGCCCACACTGTTCCACACCAGGTCAAACACCACATGCTCGCGCGCCGGCACCACACAGGCGGCCGCCCACAGGATGACCCAGATGTAGAGGATGACGGCCAACTCGTCGGTCCACGGTAGCGGCAGGTTGAAGCCGAAGCGCGCGGTGATCTGGACGATAAAAACGATGAACAGCGTCAGAAAAAGCCCTCCACCAATTGCGTTGGCGAAGCCTTGCAGCCAGCGTGCCATAAATAACTTGTTCAGCGCGTGGCGTTGATGCGGTCCACCAGACCTGCGGGCCAGACCTTGGCGTAGTCAGAGCCCTGGTAGACGGCCTGCACCGTCTTGCGGAAGGCCGCCACATCGGGTGTGTTGACCTGCAGACCCTCCTTCTTGAAGAAGTCCACCAGTTGCGCTTCTTCCTGCACGGTGTTGTCGTTGTTGTACACCGCAGCGGCTTGTGCTGCGGCGGTGATCTTTTGTTTTTGCGCCGCGTTCAGCGCGTTGAAGCTTTTGTTGGAGATGGCGATGAACAGGCTGTCCACCAGATGGCTG
>JAZKDY010000149.1:0-9767 GCA_040387325.1 Pseudomonadota bacterium
GCCAACAGTTCGGGCACTGATGGCGTTTCTTATGGAACAGATCCCAAAAAAGTTGAAGACACTGTCGATCTGAATTGCCTCGGGTTGACTGGACACTTCTGAGCTGTCGCGACCAGGGTTTCGGGAGCTCTGCAGCCTCAAAGCAGCCATTCGTCAAGGTCAGCAGATGCCAATGCTTTCCGGAGTACGAGATCCGTTATCCACGAATGTGTAAATAAGAATGATTGTTATTTAGATACAATAATGCCCTAGCCAGCCAATCGTGTCCGTCATGGAACAGCCAGCCAACTGAACGCGCGCCCAGAGCGCCGTCCCAGCTCTTGTTGCCTGCCACTCCATCCGACGCACATGAAAACCGCTAATCGTTTCAAGCCAAACAAGCCGCTAGCCCCCGCCGCCACTACCAAAGCAGCTATGCTTTTTATAGCGTTTTGCGGCAACGTGCAGGCGCAGACCGCCACCACAGCACCGGCATCCGGCGCAGATGAAAAAACACTACCTGCCGTGCGTGTGTCGGCCACCCCCGAGCTGGACGCGGCCACACAGGGCACGGCCTCGTACACCACCCGGGCCGTAACCCTGGGCAAAACACCGCAGGCCCTGCGGGACATTCCCCAGTCGGTCAGCGTGCTGACACGCCAGCGTATCGAAGACCAGAACTTCACCCAACTGGAGACCGCCCTGGACCAGATGACCGGTCTGCAGCTGGACGCGTCCACCGGCATCGGCTCGGCCAATCTGTATTCACGTGGGTTTCTGATCAACAACTACCAGTTCGACGGTGTGCCCCAGATCTTTTTGGGCACCTCGTTTACCGGGTCGGACCTGGCGGTGTATGACCGGGTGGAGGTACTGCGGGGTGCGGCGGGCCTGTTGCAGGGGTCGGGCAATCCATCGGCCACGGTGAACCTGGTGCGCAAGAAGCCGACGCAGAAGTTTGCCGCCTCTGCCACGGCCAGTGCCGGCACCTGGAACTTTGCGCGGGGAGAGGTGGACGTGGGTGGCCCACTGAATGGCACGGGCACTGTGCGCGGGCGCGTGGTGGCGGTGCAGGAAAACCGCGACTACTTCGTCGACGTGACGAACTCGAAAAAATCGGTGTTCTACGGCGTGCTGGACGTGGACCTGGGCCCGGCCACTGCACTCTCCCTGGGTGTGCAGCGCCAGCGGGTCTATGCCATTCCCTTCATCTTTGGATTGCCGCGTTATGCCGATGGCCGCAGCCTGAACCTGCCGCGCTCCACCATGCTGGTACCGGCCTGGAACCGCTGGAGCCAGAATATTGACGAAGTGTTTCTCAACCTGGACCACTACCTGGACAACACCTGGAAGCTGAATCTGGCGTTCAACACCGCCCCACAAGAGCAGGACTTCAAGCGCAGCATCACGCGGGGCACCGGCACCGCGTTTGGCGTGAACCCGGCCAACCCTGCTGCTTCGATCTACACCGGCGTGCGCTGGCAGTCCGAAGGGGATCGCCGCAACCTGGATGCCAGTGCCTCCGGGCCGGTGCTGGCGTGGGGCCGCAAACACGAGGTGGTCGTGGGGGTCAATGCCAATGACTATGTGTCCAACACGCGCTCATCTGCGTTCCTTCCGGCGGTGGCCATCCCCAACGTGTTTGCCTTCAACCCCTACAGCGTCGCCGAACCCAACGAAGGCCCCTTCACCGCGGGCACCACACTCAGGACGCGCCAATACGGCCTGTATGGCAGCGCACGCCTTGAAGTGACCGACCCGCTGACGCTGATTCTGGGCGCCCGCCTGAGCGGCTACACCACGCAGACCAACAACCACAACCTGTTGACCAGTGTAACCACGGTGGGGCGCGAAGTGTCGTACCAGCGCCAGCTCACGCCCTACGCCGGGCTGGTGGTTGCACTGGACCGCCAACACTCCGTCTACACCAGCTACACCGACATCTTCACGCCCCAGACGGTGCAGTTCAACGCGGCCGGTGTTGAGCTGGACCCCATCGTGGGCAGCAACTACGAGGTGGGTGTCAAAGGCGCCTACGCGGGTGGCGCGGTGAACACGTCGGCAGCCCTCTTCCGCATCGACCAGACCAACCGCGCGCAGGAAGACATAGCCAACCCCTGCGCCACCGCCAGGATTGCCAATGCCTGCTACGTGGCCGAAGGCGCGGTGCGCAGCCAGGGCTTTGAGGCCGAGGTGTCGGGCCGGGTGCTGCCGGATTTGGACATCTCTGCGGGCTATACCTTCAACGAAACCAGCTACCTGCAGGACCGCACCAACCAGGGCCAGCCGCTGCGGGCGCAAACACCCCGGCACCTGCTCAAGCTCTGGGCCCAGTACCGGCCACCGGTGGACGGGCAGCGCTGGACGCTGGGCGCTGGCGTCAACGCACAAAGCGCGTACTACGCCATGAACGGTGCCGTGCGCTCCGAGCAGGACGCCATCGCCATCGTCAACCTGCGCGTGGGCTACCAGGTCAGCAAACAGATCGGTGCGTCGCTGGCCATCAACAACCTGCTGGACACCACCTACTACGCCAGCATCCGCGGTGTCGACTTTGGCAACCTGTACGGCGACCCGCGCAACCTGATGCTGACGCTGCGGGCCTCGTACTGAGGGGCCGCCCACCCCGCGCTTGCGTGGTTCCTTTCACCCTTCCATTCACGTTCCCCACTTTTAACCAAGGAGTTTTTTTATGTCCTCTACTACGTCCCCTTTGCGCGGTCTCTGCGCCATTGCTGCCGCCTGCGCCCTGTGGGCCGCCGGCCCCGCCCAGGCCCACCAGGTCTGGCTGGAACAAACCAGCACGGGCGCCACATTGTTCTTTGGCGAGTTTGGTGAAAACCTGCGCGAGGCATCGCCCGGCCTGCTGGACAAGTTTGTCAAACCCACGGCCCACAAGATCAGCGCACAGGCCACACAGCCGCTGGTACTGAGCAAGACGGCCGGCGGCTTTGCCATTGCTGGTACCGCCGCCAAGGGTGAATCCCTGGTGGCCGAAGAAGGCACCTACCCCATCTCCGAATTCAAGGACAAGGACAAGGGCACCACCGTGCGCAGCCTGTACCAGCCTGCAGCACGCCTGGTCACCCACCTGGGCGCCCACCCGGCCAGCCTGACGCTGGATTTGGTGCCCACCGGCACCAGCACCAAGGACAGTGTGGAAGTGCAGGCCTTCTACAAAGGCAAGCCGCTGCCCAAGGCCAAGGTTGCCATCGTGACCGCATCCGGCTGGGCCCAGGAGCACCACACCAATGAGGCCGGCAAGCTCACCGCGTCCCTGCCCTGGGCCGGCACCTATGTGCTGGAGCTGTCGCACGCCGACCGCACGGCCGGCCAGCGCGGCACCGAGGCGTATGACCGTGCGAACTACGTGACGTCGCTCACGCTGGTGCAGGCCGATGGCCTGGCCGCGTTGCCCGCGCCACCCGCCGCCGCGCCCAACAAGTAAACCATGCGCGCACCTGCATCACCCTCGACCCGGCACCGCTGGCTGTCGCACGGCAGCGAGGGCCTGCGCTACCGGGTGGGTGTAGCCGTGCGGGCGCTGGCGGCCATCTTCGGGGGTTACGCGGTGGCGGCCCTGTCGGCGGCGGTGCTGGCGTTGTATTTGCCCACGGCGCGGGCCGAGGCCGTGGTGACCGCCACCCTGGTCGCATTTGTGGTCTACCCCTGCGCGGTGCTGTGGGTGTTTGCCGCCCGGTCTGCGGCGCAGGCCTGGCTGGGCTTGCTGTACCTGGCGGTGCCGCTGGGCGCATTGTTGTTGTGGAGTCGACTATGAAAGAGGGTTTTCGCCAATCCATGGCATGGCTGCACACCTGGAGCGGCCTGCTGGGGGGCTGGGTGCTGTTTTTGGTGTTCTGCGCAGGCACGGCCTGTTACTTCAAGGACGAGATCAGTTTCTGGATGCGCCCCGAGCTGCACCAGGCCAGTCTGGCGGTACCCGCACCGCCAGAGTCTGCGGCCGTGGCCATGGCGGCCATGCAGGAGCGGGCGCCGACCAGCAAACGCTGGTTCATCACCCTG
Source organism: Pseudomonadota bacterium (assembly GCA_040387325.1). Classification (GTDB taxonomy): domain Bacteria; phylum Pseudomonadota; class Gammaproteobacteria; order Burkholderiales; family Burkholderiaceae_C; genus Allorhodoferax. The sequence goes on from JAZKDY010000149.1 coordinate 4,003, forward strand.
CCCAGTGCGCGGGAGCCCGGCGTGCGCGCCACCTGGGAGCGCCCGCCGGCCCCCAAGGCAGCCAAAGGCGAACCCGGTGGCGAAAAACCAGTCGCCCGGCGCAACCGCTTCGAGAACGCCACGCTGGACCCCAACACCGGCAAGCCGCTGCTGGCCGCACGCGAGACCCGGGGCGGAGAATTTTTGTACCGCCTGCATTTCGACCTGCACTACATGCCGGCGATCTGGGCACGCTGGATCGTCGGTTTTTGCGCCATGTTCATGCTGGTGGCCATCGTCAGCGGCATCATCACCCACAAGCGCATCTTCAAGGACTTCTTCACCTTCCGTCCCAAAAAGGGCCAGCGCAGCTGGCTGGACGCACACAACGTGACCGCCGTAGTGGCCTTGCCCTACCACCTGATGATCACCTACACCGGTCTGGTGACACTGATGTTCATGTACATGCCCTGGGGGCAGCAAGCCGTTTACAAGGCCGACCAGGATGCCTTTAATGCCGAGGTGTTTGCCTCCAGCAGCCCGCGCGATGCCAAGGCAGCGGGTGTGGCAGCACCCTTGGCGCCCATTGGCCCCATGGTCGAGCAGGCCATGGCCCACTGGAACGGTGCACCGGTGGGCCGCATCACGGTCAATCACCCGAACGACGCCAACGCCACCGTGTCGCTGCTGCGCCAGGGCGGGCACGACATGTCGTCCCTGCAGCCCAGCATGTTGTTCAACGGTGTCACCGGCGCACGCGTGTCGACCGCGGGTGACAGCGCAGGCCCGGCGGTGCAAACACGCGGCGTGTTGTATGGCCTGCACACCGCCCACTTTGGCAATCCGCTGCTGCGCGGGCTGTTCTTTTTGAGCGGCCTGGCAGGTTGTGTGATGGTGGCCACCGGGCTGGTGATGTGGGCCGTGAAAGAGCGCCAGAAATATGCCAAGGTGCTGGCCCATGGCGGGCGCACCGGTTGGGGTCTGCGCCTGGTCGAAGGCCTGAACCTGGGCGCCATTGCCGGTGTGCCGCTGGCCATGGCGGTTTATTTTTGGGCCAACCGCCTGCTGCCACTGGGCATTGCCGAGCGCTCCCAGGCAGAGATCACGGCCTTCTTTGCCGCGCTGGGTTTGGCCATGGTGCTGGGCCTGGCCCGGCCGACGCGGCGCATGTGGCAGTTGGTGCTGGCTCTGGGCGGGGCACTGTTTGCCGCGGTGCCGCTGCTGAATGCAGCCACCACTGCCACCCACCTGGGGGTGTCGCTGACCACCGGCCTGTGGGTGGTGGCGGGATTTGACCTGGTCTGCCTGCTGCTGGGCGCTGCACTGCTGGCCAGCGCGGCATGGCTGGGCCGCAAACAAGCGGCCAAGGCGCCTGCGCGCAAGGCAACGGCAGCCACCACGGACAACCGGTCCATGCCCGAAGGAGCGGTGTCGTGAGTCAGGTGGCATTGGCCTGTGCGGCATTCAGCGCGGCCCTGGGAGGGTTCACGGCGCTGAGCCTGGCCATGGAGCGGCATTTTCAGGACAGCTTCGGGCGCAACCGTACGCCGGGGCGCTGGGTGCCCTGGCTCCGCGCGGCGGGCATGTGCGGCCTGGTCGTGTCACTGCTGGTTTGCCTGGCTGTGCAAGGGGCCACGCAGGGTTGGGTGTTATGGTTGGGCGTAATGACGGCCGCCGCCATCGCCGTGGTGAATGTGCTGAGTTTTGCGCCCCGCTGGTCGGTGCGTATTGGCCTGCTGGGTGCGGCGGCCTGCCTGCTGGCGTTGGTGGCAAGCTGGGTCAGCTAGTCACTATCAAAAACATAGCGGCACCCTTAGAAACGGCGGGGGCTACAGCCTAAAACACCATATGTCTTCGGCTGGAGAACCTATCCCAGCAGCCGGGCCAGCGATAACAAGGCCAGAAACACCATCCACATCACCACGGTACGCCAGACCAGGCCGACCACCGCGCGCAGGTGCACGGGCTGCGGGGTCTGGCCAGCGCCCGGGCTGTCGGCATCGCCCAGCTTCACGTTCACCGCACCGGCCGTTGCCGCGAGCACCACGCCATTGTTGTCGCCGGGGAACTCCGCCTCGCGCTGGCGCCAGCTGTCGACCGCTTCTTCAAAGCTGCCCACAAAAGCAAAACCCAGCGCCGTGATACGTGCCGGCACCCAGTCCATGGCGTACCAGGCCTGGCTGGCGCTGGTCTTCAGCGCATCACTCAGCGGAGCACTGGAGGGACGCAGCGGCCGGTTGGTATAACGCGCAACGTACTCGGCAACACGGTACAACACGGCGCCCGCGGGGCCCAGGCCCAAGGCCGCCAGCAGGGAATACCAGGCGAAGACACCAAACACATGGCGGTGTGCGTTCAACACCGAATGTTCGATGACATGGCGCACGATCTGGCTGCGCGGCAAGGCGCCCACATCCATACGCATCCACTCGGCCAGTTCCTTTCGGGCCACCTCTTCCTCACCGGCCAGCAGCGCGTCGCGTATCGCAGTGAAGTGGTAGCTGAACTGGCGAAAGCCCAGCGTCGAATACAGCATGCCGATGCTCCATACCGCAGCGGCAATCCAGCCCACGGACCACACCAGCAGCCAGTGCACCGCAAACACCAAAGCTGCGGGCACCACCACGGCAATCCACCAGGCCAACCAGGCGTGGTGGGCCTTGCCGGTATCCAGATTCCGGATCACCCAACGTGTCCAGCTGCGCACGCCCAGGTGGATCGGATTGCCCTGCCCCAGGGGACGCGCCTGCTCCAGCAGCAGTGCAAATAGGATGGAGAGAAAACTCATGGGGCAATCATAGCGACCCCCGCTAGGCGCCTGGGTTGCAGAGCGTTCTGCTCCGTGTCCCCCGCCCGCTACGCGGTCTCCTCCTTAACCTGCGCAGAACGCTCTGCCACCCAGGCTCCTAGCCCAACAGGAATCGGTAAAAGTTGCGCAGCATGCCAGCGGTAGCGCCCCAGATAAAGCGTTCGGTCGTGGCGTCGGTATAGGGCATGGACAGCCACTCGCGGCGGGAGCCGGCCCAGTCCACCGCGTGGCGGCGGTGGTTGGCGGGGTCCATCAGAAAATCCAGCGGCACTTCAAACACATCGGCCACTTCATGTGGATTGGCTATGACGGAATGGGCCGCATCCACCAGCGCCACAACCGGTGTCACCAGGAAGGCGCTGCCCGTGGTGTAGATAGGCAAGGTGCCAAGCACCTGCACAAAACGGCGCTCCAGGCCGATCTCTTCTTCGGCTTCGCGCAGCGCGGTGTCGATGGCGTCAGCATCTTCAGGGTCGGCCTTGCCACCGGGAAAGGCGACCTGGCCCGAATGGCTGGACAAGTGGGTGGTGCGTTCGGTTAGCAGCACGGTGAGGCCGCCGTCGCGCATGACCAGGGGCACCAGCACCGAGGCATGCACGGGTGCGCGTTGGGAGAATCTCGGTTCGGCCAGCAGCTCGGGCGTCCAGACATGGCCACTGGCGAAACGCCGCACCAGGTCCTGCGCCTGCAGGGCCTCTGCCGGCACCTTGGGCAATTGGTCATCCACACCCACCACCGGTACCTGGCGCGGGTCAAAGTTCAGCGGGGGCGATGGCGGTATGGTCATAAAAAAAACCGCCACAGGCTTGCGCCGGGCGGTTTTGTTGAAGACAAGGGCTTGTATTAAACAGCCGCTGTCTTCTTGGCTGGCAGTTTTTCCTTGATACGTGCCGACTTGCCGCTGCGGTCACGCAGGTAATACAGCTTGGCACGGCGCACGTCACCGCGGCGCTTGACTTCGATGCCGGCGATCAGCGGGCTGTAGGTCTGGAACGTACGCTCCACGCCTTCACCGCTGGAGATCTTGCGAACGATGAAGCCGCTGTTCAGGCCGCGGTTGCGCTTGGCAATCACAACACCTTCGTAGGCCTGCACGCGTTTGCGGCTGCCTTCAACCACGTTCACGCTGACAACAACGGTGTCGCCAGGTGCGAATTCGGGGATGGTCTTGCCCATGCGAGCAATTTCTTCTTGCTCAAGAATTTGGATCAGGTTCATGATTTTCTTTCGTGATCTTGCATGCGCCTGCACCGAAGGGTGCGAAACCGGCGTGGATAAAACACGTGGCCTTGGCCGTGCAGAGGATCTGGTTAGCCTTGCATTATAGCAAGTTCAACCCTGAGCCTGCAACACCGCCTCGTCCTGACGGCTGAGCAGACCTGCCGCGCGGGCAATCTCCAGCAAATCGGGGCGGTGTTGGGCGGTCAGTTTGAGCCGCTGGTCGCGCCGCCAGCGTTCGATCTGCCCATGGTGGCCCGACATCAGAACGTCTGGAATACCAATACCTGCCCACTCTTCGGGCCGCGTGTAGTGGGGGCAATCCAGCAATCCGTCCAGCACAGGGTTGAAGCTGTCCATATGGTGGCTGTCGGAATCCGACAAGACCCCGGGCTGCAAACGTGCCACAGCATCCAGCAAGGCAATGGCGGGTACTTCACCGCCCGACAGCACAAAATCGCCCAGGCTGATCTGCTCGTCCACCTGGGTATCAATAAAACGCTGGTCAATGCCTTCGTAACGACCGCAGACCAGGATGGCGCCACTGCTCGCGGACCAGCGCTGCACCGCTGCATGGTCCAGCCGCATGCCTATGGGGGAGAACAGCACCACGGGCGCACTGTCGGTGCGCTGGGACCGGATATGCGCCAAAGCCAGCTCCAAAGGCTGCGCCATCATCACCATGCCGGGACCGCCGCCAAAGGGGCGATCGTCTACACGGCGGTAGTTGCCAGTGGCAAAGTCGCGGGGGTTGGTGCATTGCACATCCACCTGGCCGGATTCAAAAGCCCGACGGGTGATGCCTACCGATAAAAACGGAGCGAACAGTTCCGGGAACAGCGTGATGACGTCGAAGCGCATACGCAGAGACTCAGTAGTCGGCTTGCCAATCCACACGGATGCGGCGCGCCTTCAGGTCCACATCGTCCACGTAGGCGGCAACAAACGGGATCATGCGCTCGCAGGTTTTGCCGTCTTCCTGGTATTCCATCACCAACACGGTTTGTGCGCCGGTCGACAGTAGTTCTTTGACAATGCCAAGGGCCACGTCTTCACGGTTGACGACGTCCAGACCGATCAGATCGACCCAATAGTATTCATCCTTGGCAGCCGTCGGAAAACTGGAGCGCGAGACAAAAATGCGTGAACCGCGCAGGGCCTCGGCCGCCGTGCGGTCATCCACACCATGGGCGGTGGCGACAACGGTGTCGGAGTGTTCCTTGGCTTCCTTGACGGACAGGCTGGCAACGCCCGTGAACGTCTGCGCGCCACGCTCGGTGGGCAACAGGAACCATCGTTTGGAAGAAAAAAGCGCTTCAGGATCGGCGCTATAGGGCAGGACCTTGAACCAACCCTTGATGCCCCACGCGTCCGCAATCCGTCCGACTTCAATGGCATCCGCTGGCAATTCAGCAGCTTCGAGTCCGGTGAGCATACGCGTAATGTGCCGATCAGAGGGCGCCAGGCCCTCGTCTCGGCACAGTGACCTATTAAGCGGCCTTCTTGGCGGCTTGGTTGATCAGGCGTTCCACGGTGGGGGAAGCCTGGGCGCCAACGCCCTTCCAGTAAGTCAGGCGATCCTGCGCAATGCGGATGCTTTCTTCGCTGGCAGTCGCGATGGGGTTGTAAAAGCCGATGCGCTCGATGAAACGGCCATCACGGCGTGTGCGCTTGTCAGCCACAACAATATTGAAAAACGGGCGTGCTTTTGCACCGCCACGGGCGAGTCGAATGACGACCATGATTTATCCTTTGGGTG
>JAZKDY010000150.1:0-4917 GCA_040387325.1 Pseudomonadota bacterium
CCAGCGGGTTGATGGTGTAGTAGTCGGTGCCGTCGGGCAGCTGGTGGGTCTTGGTGGGGGCAGGGATGGCTTCAAAGGGCAGGCCGGCTTCGTACATCGCAATGTGGGGGGACAGGGAGCAGGCGCCGGGGGAGTAGTACAGCTTCATGGAGACCTTCCTTTTGTGTGGCTATGTGGGAGCCCGATACTACCGCCCGTACGCCGTTCGCGGTTGTATGGGTTATTCGCCCGCAGCAGGCCTTGGGCGACTGTTCTGCTCCGTGTCCTCCGGCCTTCGGCCTCCCCCTTTACCTGCGCAGAACAGCCACCCAAGGCCTGCTGCTCGAAGCTAAGCCAGCGTTACTTCTTTGCCAGTCAGGCGCTTGGCCAGGCCCTGGGCCAGGCGGTTCACGTTGCCGTAGATGGACAGCTGCGGGTTGGCGCCAATGCTGGTGGGGAAGATCGATCCGTCGTGGATGGACAGATTCTCCAGCTGCCAGTGCACACCGTCGGGGCGAGTGACGCCGCGTTTGTCGTCCGCGGCCAGGCCACAACCGCCCATGACGTGGGCGCTGCCGATCTTGGTCAGCAGGGGTTTCATGGGCAGGGCGTTGATGGCCGCTTTGGTGTCTGCCCAGGTGGTGGTGCCTGCACCCATTTCGTGGCCGGGGTAGACGGCCTTGGCGCCGGCTTCGAACTGGATCTCGGCCATGGCCAGCATGGAGCGGCGTGCGCCCTCCAGCACATAGTCGGTCAGCGGGTAGTCCAGCAACGGTGCGCCGCTGCTGCGCAGCTCCACCTTGCCGCCCACGGCCTGGTCGTGGAAGCCGTCGCGCATCAGCGCCAGCATGACGTTGGCGTTGGGGTACTGGCGGAACAGGTCGGCCTGCTTCTCGCCAAAGCCGGGCAGGTTGGCGCCGAAGAAGACCGGGTGCAGCGGCGCCACTTCCAGCTTGAAGCCCATGGGTCCGTCAATGGGCTGTGTGTTGAGGTAGTGGTCGGAGTAGATGGACTGGGGCGCACCGTCCCAGGCCTTCACGGCGTTGGCCATGATGGCCGTGGTGATGGCCACCGGGTGCAGGAAGGTGCGGGTACCCAGCTGTTTGTGCGGATCGGGTGCGCCCGAGCGCAGCAGCAGCGCGGGGGAATTGATGGCGCCACCGGCCAGTACATAATGCTTTGCTACGATTTGTGTAGCGATACCATGAGGATTGGCGGGGGCTGCATTCGGTTTTACTGCAATGCAACTCAGGCCCTGGACCCGCCCATTGGCAATCTCAAACTTCTCGGCCCGTGTCTCCACCAGCAGTGTGGCGCCGCCATCCAGTGCAAACGGGATGGTGGTTACCAGCATGGATTGTTTGGCGTTGACCGGGCAGCCCATGCCGCAGGAGCCCAGGTTGTAGCAACCCTTGACGTTGCGCGGAATGACTTCGGCCTTGATACCCAGCTTGGCGGCACCACGGCGCAGCAGCTCGTTGTTTTCGTTGGGTGAGGTTTCCCAGGGCGCGATGTTGAGGCGGTCTTCGGCCTGTTTGAAATACGGCGCCAGGGCTTCGGGGGTGTAGTCGGCCAGGCCAAACTTTTCCTGCCAGTATTTCAGCGTGGCCGGTGGTGTGCGGAAAGAGCTGGTCCAGTTGACGGTGGTGGTGCCACCTACGCTGCGGCCCTGCAGGATGGTGATGCCCTTGTCCTTGGTCTGGCGTCCGGCGGCCTCCTGGTAGAGCGAGGCATAGGCCTCGGGCTCGCGCTGTTTGAAGTCTTTGCTGCTCTTGAGCTGGCCTTCTTCGATGATGACGACCTTCAGGCCGGCTTTGGTCAGCAGTTCGGCGGTGATGCCCGCCCCTGCGCCCGAGCCGATGATGGCCACGTCACAGGTGATGCTGGGGGGCAATGCGCCGTGCGCACCGCCCAATACTTTCCATCCACGGGCGAGGCCCTCCTGGATAGGGTCCGGTAAGCTGCTCATAAGTGTGTTTTTCCGTTCCAACGAAGGGGTATGGGGCCGATGGGTTAAATGGCGCGAGGGCCTGGGTAGCCCAGCACGGCCCAGGATTCCTGGCCGGAAAAATACGAGGCACTCACGATGTCGTGCAGCCCCTGGTAGGCCTGCACCCGCAGCGACACGCTGGAGACACGCATGGCCTGGAACGCAGTGGCGATCTCACCCACGCTGGCCTCATGCCAGCCAGCCGACAGGCCGACCACACCGCGCCGCCCGGCCGCGGTGTTGAGCAAGCCCAGCAGTTGTGACAGCTCGGCCTGCACATGGTCCGGTGTGCCCGCGATAAAGGCTTCGATGCGGTCCAGCAGCGAGTTGATGGCGATCTGTTTGGGGCCTTCGTCGGCGGGCAGGGTGCCGGCCAGAATGGTTTCGCCCGCGCGGGCAAAAATCAGCCGCGCGCCTTCGCTCAGTTTGCCGTTTTGTATGCCGGGCTGCATCAGCGCCACGGCGCCACCGGCCACAGCCAGTACGACGGCCGAGGCAATGCCCAGCTTAAGCAAGGTCCTGCGTTGCAGGTGTGGAGGTCCGTAGTTACTCATGGATGAAGGTCCCTGTATTTTTGTTATTTGGTGAGGAAATCGAGGTACTTGGTGGCGAACTTGCCATACGGCGGGTACAAGAATTTGATCGCGCTGAACGGTGCCTGGTAGAACACCGGCCGCATCTTGGAGAAGGTCACAAAACCTTCATACCCGTGGTAGTGGCCCATGCCGCTTTCGCCCACGCCACCAAACGGCATGTCGTGCTGCGCCGTGTGCAAAATGCCGTCGTTCACCGTGACGCCGCCCGACATCACATGTTCGATCAGGTGCTGGATTTTTTTCTTGTGGTTGCTGAACGGGTACAGCGCCAACGGGCGTGGGCCACTGTTGATGGTGTTGATGACGACATCCATGTCGGTGTAACCAATGACCGGCAACACCGGGCCAAAGATTTCGCGTGTGCGCAGCGCGCAGTCGGCGGGCGCGTTTAGCACCACGTGGGGTGCGATCTTGCGCGTCTTCTTGTCCCAGGGCTTGCCGGGTATCAGCTGCACCAGCGTGGCGCCACGGTCCTTGGCCTCTTGCAAAGCTTCGGTGATGCGGTTGAAGGAGCGGTCGTCGATGATGGAGGTGTAGTCCGGCGTGTCCAACGTGGGGTAACGCCCGCTGATGATGGTCTTGGCCATGTCAACAAAAGCGCTCACCTTGCCTTCGGGCACATACAGGTGGTCGACTGTGGTGCAGACCTGGCCAGCGTTGAAACACTTGCCAAACAGCAGGCGCTGGGCCGCGGTGCGCAGCGGGAAATCATCCAGCACGATGCCGGGTGACTTGCCACCCAATTCCAGCGTCACCGGGCACAGGTTGCTGGCAGCGGCGGCCATCACCGCACGGCCGGTTTGGCCCGAGCCGGTGAAGATCAGGTGGTCAAACTTGAGCTTGGAAAACTCCACACCCACGCCACCGGTCTCGTCAAAAAAGGCCAGCTTGTCGCGCGGAAAATAGGCCGGGATTTTTTCCATCAGCAGGGCCGTGATGTGGCGCGAGTTCTCCGACATCTTGACCATGGAGCGGTTGCCCGCGGCAAAGGTGCAGATCAGGCCGTTGAAGCTGGTCCAGATCGGGAAGTTCCACGGAATGATGGCGCCCACCACGCCCAGCGGCTGGGGGATCACGCGGTTGGATGCACCGATGAAATTCTTGATGTCGATGTGGCGGCTCTGCGGCTTCATCCACTCTTTCAGGTGTTTGAGCGTGTGGCCCACGCCGTCGATGATGCTGAAGATTTCGGCAAACAGCGACTCGTGGCGCGAGCGGTTGCCATAGTCCTTGCTGATGGCGTCCAGGATGGCGTCGCGGTTATCCACGACAAAAGCCTTGAGCTTGAGCAGGTCGGCCTTGCGCTCGGCAAACGTCGGGTTGGGGTGGGCCAGGTAGGCGGCGCGCTGGAGCGCGAGTGTGTCTTCCAGTTCGATGCGAACGGTATCGATGGGGGTAACGGCGTGGAGAGAACGTGCGGGCATGGGGTGGGCTCTTATAGAAACAGAGAGAACAAATTTTTTTGGGGCGATCAGGTCTTGTAGCTAGGGTCTAACCGGTCGGCCTTGCGGATCAGTGCAGGCCAGGCGAAGGCACCGCCCAGGCCACCGGTCTGCACACGCATGGCCTCGGCCACACCCTTGACGATCAGAGGGTTGACTTGCGTGAGTTCACCACCGGCCTGCGCGCTGATCTGGATCTGGCAGGTGGACTCAAACGTGTACATGGCCAAAAAGGCATCGGCAATGGTGCGGCCCACGGTCAAGAGGCCATGGTTGCGCAGCATCAAGAAGTTGGCATTGCCCAAGTCGGCTTGCAGGCGAGGCTTCTCTTCGTCGCGGAAGGCCACGCCCTCATAGCCGTGGTAGGCCAACGACCCCAGCACAAAGGTCGATTGCTGGCTGATGGGCAACACGCCGTCCTTTTGCGCGCTGACCGCCACACCGGCGCGGGTATGCGTGTGGATGACACAGCCGGCGTCTTCACGCGCCTCGTGCACGGCACTGTGGATCACAAAGCCGGCCGGGTTGACGGGGAAGGGCGAGTCGATCAGCTTGTTGCACTGCTGGTCCACCTTGACCAGGCTGCTGGCGGTGATCTCGTCAAACATCAGCCCGTAGGGGTTGATCAAAAAGTGGTGCTCAGGGCCGGGAATGCGGGCACTGATGTGGGTGAACACCAGGTCGCTCCAGCCATAGGCGGCCACCAGTCGGTAACAGGCCGCCAGGTCGACGCGCAACTGCCATTCTTCGGGGCTGACTTTGTCTCGTAGCGATGGAATGTTCACGGAAGCGTCCTCCTAGGGTAACGGTCGCCCACGTTAACCGGCTGCCTGCTGTAAGACTGTTAAAAATCTTACAATTTAGGGTAATCACCGGGAAGAAATGGATGGCCGACTCAAAAGACGATTTG
>JAZKDY010000151.1:0-24057 GCA_040387325.1 Pseudomonadota bacterium
TGCAGGCGCTGGACGTGGAGATGGAGTACATGTTCTCCACCTGGTTTGACGTGGGTTTTCTGGAGCTGCGCCGCATCAGCTGGGATTCACCCGCCTCGCTGGTGGAGAAGCTCATCAAATACGAGGCGGTGCATGACATCAAGAGCTGGGCCGATGTCAAGAACCGGCTCGATTCCGACCGCCGCTGCTACGGCTTCTTCCACCCCCGTCTGCCGGACGAACCGCTGATCTTTGTGGAAGTGGCGCTGGTCGATGCGCTGGCTGACAGCATCACACCGCTGCTGGACGAATCCGCCGATGCGGACGACGTGAACGCCGCCACCACGGCGATCTTTTACTCCATCAGCAACACGCAGGACGGTTTGCGCGGCGTGAGTTTTGGCGATTCGCTGATCAAACGGGTGGTGGAGACACTGAAGGCCGAATTCCCCAAACTCCGGGTCTTTGCCACGCTGTCGCCCATACCGGGTTTTCGATCCTGGCTGGGCAAACATGCGTCAAACCTGCTGGAACAGCTGGATTCCCGTGACCGCGACGAACTGGGCCAAGCCGTGGGTTTTGAGCCGGTGACTGCCGCACACTTTTTGGCCGCGGCCGAAACACCGCTGGCGCTCAAACCCACATCGCCCGTGCGCCAGATGCTGCTGCGCTGCGCCGCGCAGTATCTGGGGCAGGAGACCACGCAGGGTCGGCCCATCGACCCGGTGGCGCGTTTCCATCTGGGCAATGGCGCCCGGGTAGAGCGGCTCAACTGGGCCAGCGACCCATCGCCCAAGGGGCTCAAACAATCCTATGGCCTGATGGTCAACTACCTGTATGACCTGCACCGCCTGGACCAGCACCGCGCGTTGCTGGCACAGGGCAAAATCCCCGTGGCAGCGGCCATCCGGAAACTGGTTTTTTAGTGTGTAAGCAGTGCGTATATTTCTTCCATAACAAAGCAGGAGACAAGAACCATGGACATTTCTGAATCCCCCCTCGACGCCCAGCGCCGTCAATGGCTGCAGGCTGGCGCGGCCGCTGCACTGGCAATGGCCGGTGGCGCTCCCTTGACCGCGTTGGCCCAAGGCCGCTGGCCCTCCAAGCCGGTGACCGTGCTGGTGCCTTTTCCCGCAGGCGGTGGCACCGACGCGTTTGCGCGGCCCATGTCGGCACAGTTTTCCAAACTGACCGGCACGCAAATGGTCATTGACAACAAGGGCGGCGCCGGTGGCACGCTGGGCGCCAGCCTGGCGTCCCGCGCCGCACCTGATGGTTACACGCTGTTCATGGGTGCCGTGCACCACGCCATTGCGCCCTCGATGTACCCCAAGCTCGACTACAACATCGAGACCGATTTCATCCCGCTGGCGCTGTTGGCCAACGTGCCCCAGGTGCTGGTGGTCAACCCCAAAAACGTGACGGGCGACTTTGCCGCTTTCATGGCCCAGGTGCGTGCCAAGCCGGCCCAGTTCAACTACGGCTCAGCGGGCGGTGGCACATCGCACCACCTGGCCGGTGAGCTGTTCAAGCAGCAGAGCAAGACCTTTATCACCCACATTCCCTACCGCGGTGCAGGTCCGGCCCTGCAGGACCTGATCGGTGGCAACGTGGACATGATGTTTGACGGTCTGGGTTCATCGGCCGCACACATCAAGGGTGGGCGCATCAAGGCCTTGATGGTGTCTGGTACCAAGCGCAACGCCGCCTTCCCGGATGTGCCGTGTGCCGCCGAGCTGGGCCTGCCCGACTACACCGTTACCACCTGGTACGGCCTGTGGGCGCCCAAGGGTACGCCGGCGGATGTGCAGGCCCGCATCGTCGAAGAGGTGCGCCGCCTGGGTACGCAGGATGAGATCAAGACCGCCTGGGCTGGCAATGGCGCCGAGTTTCCCACCTTGACGCAAAAGCAATTTGGCACCTTCGTCAGCGCCGAGGTCAAGCGTTGGGCCGCCGTGGTCAAGGCCGCGGGCGCCAAGCTCGATTAAACGGACGTTGCAATGGCAGGAACGGTATCGGTAGCGCGGGCAGATGGCGGCGTGGTGTATGTCACGCTGGACCATACGGGCAAATTCAACGCCATGTCGCGCGCCATGTGGCGCAGCCTGCGCAGCGTGTTTGCCGACATCCAGCGCGACACCAGCGCCCGCTGTGTAGTGCTGCGCGGGCAGGGTGGCCACTTTTGCGCCGGGGGCGACATTGCCGAATACGCCGACTTTCGTTTTGAAGAAAGCAGCCTGCGCGACTTCCATGAAAACGACGTCTGGGGCGGCCTGCAGGCCGTGCTGTACTGCGATGTGCCCATCATCGCCCAGATAGACGGCAACTGCATGGGCGCCGGGGTGGAGATCGCCAGCTGTTGCGACATCCGCATCGCCAGCGACACGGCCCGTTTTGGCGCACCGATTGCCAAGCTGGGGTTCCCGATGGCACCGCGTGAGGCGGCTCTGGTGGCGCGCGCGGTGGGGGAGTTGACGGCGCGGGAGATGTTGTTGTCCGCCGCCGTGCTGGATGCAGCCGAGATGCATCGCCGTGGTTTCCTGAATCAGGTCGTCGCGGCCCCCGCGCTGGACGCGGCGGTTGCTGCGGTGGTGGACCGCATGCGGCCGCTGGCACCCCAGGCTGCACGGATGAACAAACAGACATTTCGGGCTATAGCCCCCGTCGGTACTGATGAATGCGCTACTGACTTGATAGCAAATGCCTACCGCTACGCCAGCTCCGCAGAACACGTGGAGGGCATAAGCGCCTTCACCGGGAAGCGCCCACCCCGGTTTGGTGGCGGTGTTTAAACTGCGGCTGCGGATGTTTTCCCTTGCCGTATAGCCTGACGGATGAACCCATGATGAGCCCCAAGAACAACCACAACCTCTTTGCCGCCTTGCGCGCGGCCTTTCCCGCCGACCTGGATGCCGTGGCGGTAGAGACCGACAACGGACTGAACTACTCCTGGCGCGACCTGGACCGCAGCACCGCCATGCTGGCCAACCTGCTGCAATCGCTGAAACTGCCTGCAGGCTCGCGCATCGCCGTGCAGGTCGAGAAATCGGTCGAGGCGCTGGCACTCTACCTGGCCACGCTGCGCGCCGGTTATGTGTTCCTGCCGCTGAACACCGCCTACCAAAGCGGTGAGATCGAATATTTCATAAGCAACGCCGCGCCCGCGGTCGTAGTCTGTGTGCCAAAGAACTTTGGCTGGGTTAGCAAGATCGCCTTCAAGGCCGGCACACAAAACGTGTTCACGCTGGGTGATGACCGCACCGGCTCGCTGCTGGAGCGCGCCGCGCATTGCAGCGACCAGCACACCGTGGCCACGCGTGGCGCCGACGACTTGGCCGCCATTCTGTACACCAGCGGCACCACCGGCCGCAGCAAGGGCGCGATGCTGACCCACGGCAACCTGCTGAGCAATGCCCAGGTGCTGAAAGACTATTGGGGTTGGCAGCCTGGTGATGTGTTGATGCACGTGTTGCCCATCTTCCACGTCCACGGCCTGTTCGTAGCCGTGCATGGCGCTTTGCTCAACGGCAGCAAGATGATCTGGATGGCCAAGTTCGAGCCCAAACGGGTGCTGCAAAAACTGCCCGAAGCCACCGTGTTCATGGGCGTGCCCACGCTATACGTGCGCCTGCTGGCCGAGCCGGGGCTGGACAAACAGGTGGTGCGCAATATGCGCCTCTTCGTCGCCGGGTCGGCACCGCTGCTGATCGAAACTTTCACCGAATGGCAGGCCCGCACCGGCCACACCATTCTGGAGCGTTACGGCATGAGCGAGACCGCGATGCTGACCTCCAACCCCTATGCGGCAGATGTGCGTTACCGCGGCCAGAGCCAGCGCCGCGGCGGCACGGTGGGCTTCCCGTTGCCGGGTGTGCAACTGCGTGTGCAGGACGACGATGGCAAAGACCTACCGGTGGGCGAGATCGGCGGCATACAGGTCAAAGGCCCCAATGTGTTTGCCGGTTACTGGCAGATGCCGGAGAAGACCAAGGAAGAGTTCACGGCCGACGGTTTCTTCAAGACCGGTGACGTGGGCAAGGTGGGCTCCGACGGCTATGTGACCATCGTAGGCCGCAGCAAGGACCTGATCATCAGCGGCGGCTACAACGTCTACCCGGCGGAGATCGAGGGCTTTATCAACAGCCTGGACGGCGTGGCCGAAAGTGCCGTGGTGGGTGTGCCGGATGCGGATTTTGGGGAGGTGGGTGTGGCGGTAGTCATCGCCAAGCCGGGTGTGCCGCTGGAGCCGGCGCAGATCTTGTCCGCGCTCAAGGCCCAGCTGGCCAACTTCAAGATCCCCAAGCGTTGTTATGTGGTGGCGGAGCTGCCGCGCAACACCATGGGCAAGGTGCAGAAGAACCTGCTGCGTGCGCAGTACCAGGTAAAGCGGTGATGGGTTCAAAGCCTGGCCGGAATCAATGGATTGTTGCGGGAGGCAAATGCATGCAAAGCGGGCTGAAATTTTTTGGCGCAGCGTTCAGTGCAACGCTGTTGACAGGCCTGATGGCCGGGTCGGCCACCTGGGCGGCGGACGCGCCAGCACCATCAGCCCGGCGCTACCTGAATCTGGTGTTTGCAGAACACATCCGAACCGGCGATGTCGTCTTCGCTGAAAACACCAACAACCTCACCGGCAAGCTGGAGAAACTGACACTGCGGGTGTTTGAACCCAAGGGCGACAAGGAGACCAAACGGCCGCTGCTGATCCTGACGCCGGGTGGCGGCTTTGTCCGCACTGAAGACTTCTGGATGGATGACTTTGGCGAGGACCTGGCCCGTGCGGGCTATGTGGTGGCCATCAACCGGTACCGGTTGTCCAGCGGGATCAACACACCAGAGCTGTATTTTGACGCGCTGTTCAAGGCCATGTCGGACCAGAAGGCCGCTGTTCGCTATTTCGTCAAAGACGCCGCGGGCGCCAACCGCTACAAGATCGATACCGACAACATCTTCATAGGCGGGCATTCGGCCGGCGGGATCACGTCCCTGCATGTGGCCTATCTGGATGCCAGCGACACCATGCCCGAGGTGATGGCCGCTGCGATGAAGAAGCATGGCGGGCTCGACGGCAACAGTGGCAACGAAAAAATCCCGTTCAAGGTGCGGGGCGTGATCAACCTGTCAGGGCTGGTCTCTGATCTGGACATGCTGGACCCCAACGAAGCCGCGCTGATGAGTCTGCATGGCGACAAGGATGATGTCGTCGCTATCGGCGCGACTGCTGCCGGCACCTTTGGCTCTATCCCCATCCACCGCCGCGCCGAGTCGGTGGGCATCAGGAACGAGTTGCACGTCATTCAGGGCGGCGAACACAACGACACGTCGGATCCGCAGCGGTGCCCGGAATGTATTCCGCTGATCAAGCGCTTCATGTTCAACACCATGGTGCGCACTGTAAAGACGAACTGATTGCCGTAGTTTGCTACTGATTATGTAGCGAACTGTTTATATTCTACGGGGGCTGCATCCCAGTTTTACTTAAGAGCCAATGCCGGAATGCCGCCAGGCGTCAGCTCATGCGGAGTTGACCTGGATCAAGTGCTGCACAGGCTATAGATCGGACACTGCAGTCACTGGGAGCCACAAAAAAATACTGTCCGCGCTCAAGACAATGCTGGCAAACTTCAGAATACCCTGGGCATCCCTCTGGGGCATAGAACGGTGAGACAGTGCCATGGCTGAGCTGCACAAAACATACAGCGTAACGAATACACCAACTCAAACTGAGGGAGTTTCGCCATGAAAGTGTTGCAAACCGTTGTACGCGACGGCAATCCGGCTGCGCATGATTTTTCAGCCCTTGCGGCCATTGAACCCAATCTGGTGCTCGCATTTGGATCGGTGGCGGCTTTGCAGGCAGGCGCGGCAACGATTGCGCGGGTCTTTCCGGCGGCGCACCGTGCAGGCTGTTCGACGGCAGGAGAGATTTCCGGGAAAGGCGTGGAAGATGGAAGCCTGGTCGTCACAGCTTTGCACTTTGACTCGGCAAAGGTCGGCCAGTTCAGCACGGTTCTGGCGGGCATGGAGGATTCGTTTGCGGCGGGTAAACGGCTGGCCTCGGGCCTTCCCATTGTTGGCCTGAAGGCGGTGTTGATTTTTGGGCAGGGCGTCGCGATCAATGGCAGTGGCGTCTTGTCCGGCATGACCGAAATTCTCGGTCCCAAGGTGCCGATCACCGGCGGCCTGGCGGGGGACGGAGGCGCCTTTGCCCAAACCTGGGTGCTGGACTCGCAGGGCGTCAGTGACAGCCGTCTGACCTGTATTGGCCTGTATGGAGAAGCCCTGGAGTTTTCGCACGGATCCTTTGGCGGTTGGTCGCCTTTCGGGCCGGCGCGCAAGGTCACCCGGTCGCAGAACAATGTGCTGTTTGAGCTCGACGGCGAGTCGGCTCTGGATGTTTACAAACGCTACCTGGGCGAACACGCCAAGGGCTTGCCGGCCTCGGGTCTGCTGTTCCCGTTTGCGATGCTGGGCAGTGACCATTCCGATGTGGGCCTGATCCGCACCATCCTGGGGGTTGACGAGGCCGCAGGCAGCCTGACACTGGCCGGAGACATCGATCCAGATGGTTACTTGCGGCTGATGCATGCCAGCACCGACGCGCTGGTGGATGGCGCAGAAGCAGCTGCCGAGGCCGCCAAAGCCATGCAGACCAAGCCCAATGAGGGGCTTGCCCTGTTGGTGAGCTGCGTAGGGCGCAAACTGGTCATGGGTGGGCGTGTGGACGAAGAGGTGGAGGCTGTGGCTGAAGTCTTCGGTCAAGGCGCTACCTTGGCCGGGTTTTATTCCTACGGCGAGATCAGCCCGTTCAGCCCGCAGGTGGAATGCAAGCTGCACAACCAGACCATGACCATCACTTACATTGCCGAATCGGCCTGAATCCAGCCCAGGCGGACGGAATGCACAAGCTGCTTGAGCGCCAGATCAAACGCGTACTGGACGTCGATCCGCTGAGCCTGCCTGCGGTGCAGCAGGAACTCTCAGCGCTGGTGGCCAGTGGGGCCCTGTCTGCGCAGGCTGCCCAGTTGCTCACGGGTTTGCCGGGTTTTTTCCAGAGGGTGGACGAGGCCTATGCGCAGAGTGACCGGGATCTGGAACTCAAGACCCGCAGCCTGGAACTCAGCTCGGTTGAACTGACCGAAAAGAACGCCCGTCTGCGTGAAGATCTGGCCAGTCGCACCCGTGCCATAGACTCCCTGCGGGCATCCGCCCAGGACCTGATGGTGTCCATTGATGCCGACAATACCCTGGCAGTTGACGAGAATCTGGAATCCCTGTCGGCGCTGATGCGCGATCTGGTGACCCAGCACGAAGAAAGCCAGCGCGATCTGCAGGAGGCACTCACCGACCTGGCTTACCAAAAATTTGCATTGGATCAGCACGCCATTGTCAGCATCACCAATCTGGCGGGCGACATCACCTACGCGAACGACAAGTTCTGTGAGATCAGCGGGTACTCGCGTGCCGAGTTGTTGAACCATAACCACAGGCTCATCAACTCGCACGTGCACAGTCCGGAGTTTTTTACCGAGATGTGGGAGCAGGTCACATCGGGCATGGTCTGGCATGGTGAGATATGCGACCGCAACAAGGCAGGCGGTCTGTACTGGGTCAACGCCACCATCGTGCCATTGGCGAACGACGCCGGGAAACCGACAATGTTCATTGCCATCCGTACGGACATTACCGAGCGTAAACGCATGGAGGCGTCCATGAAGGCCGCTGAGGCACGGCTGCGCCATATCACCAACACGGTACCGGGCGCAGTTTTTCAGTGGCACGTGGCTCCTGACCATTACCGCTACACCTTCATCAGCGAGCGCGTGCGCGAGGTCCTGGGCTTTTCGCCGGAAGAGCTGAAGCAGGACTCATCCTTGACAACCCTGCAGATCGTCAAGGAGGACCGTGCCCGTGTTGTCAATGGTGTGCTGGATGCGGCCCGGCGCCGTGTCGTCTGGCGCGGGGACTACCGGGTGCGTCTGCAACAGGGCGCTTTGCGCTGGATCCGGGCCGAAATCGATCCGGAGCTTGATCTCGCACCCGATGGTGCCACCGTGTTTACCGGCATCTGGCAAGACATCACCGCCATCAAGGAGGCCGATTCGCGGTTGCGCGAGGTGACGGAGAACATCCCTGTTGCGGTGTTCCAGTACTACGCAGAGTCCGATGGAAGGCTCAAAATCACCTTCATGAGTGATTCCATCGAGGCCATCTGTGGTGTGCGTGCGGACGCGATCCTGGAAACCACCGGCCTGTTGCTGGACCGGGTGTATCCCGAAGACCAGGATGTCTTCTCCACAGGGCTGGGTGTGGCCAATGCCAATGCGCAGGCCCAGGCGGCAGACTTTCGCATGGTGCATCTGCAAACGGGTGCCATTGTGTGGGTGCATGGGGAGGCGCATCCACGCCAGCTCTCGCACGGCGGTTGGGTCTGGAACGGCTATTTCACCGACATCACCGCCTCCAAGCAGGCAGAGGCCGAGTTACAAAAAGCCAAGGACGATGCAGAGGCTGCAAGCCATGCCAAGTCGGACTTCCTGGCCAATATGAGCCATGAAATCCGTACACCCATGAACGGTGTGATCGGCATGACGGACTTGCTTCTGGATACCACGCTGGATGCCGAACAGCGCGAATACCTGGGCATTGTCAAGTCGTCCGCCGACGCGCTGTTGCGGGTCATCAACGACATCCTGGATTTCTCGAAGATCGAAGCCGGCAAACTGCTGATTGAGCATATCCCGTTCCACCTGGGCCAGGCCGTGGCAGACACCCTCAAGTCGGTTGCCTTGCGCGCGAATGAAAAGGGACTGGAGCTGGTGTCCGACCTGGCGGCAGATGTACCCATGGGGGTGTTGGGAGACCCCGGGCGTTTGCGCCAGATTTTGCTCAACATCATCGGCAACGCCGTCAAGTTCACCGACAAGGGGGAAATAGTCGTCCGCGTCGTGCGCGCCAGTCCGGACCAGGGGCCGGCAACGGTGCATTTTTCTGTCAGCGACAGCGGCATTGGCATTCCGCCGGAGAAGCAGCAGGCCATATTCGATGCCTTCTCGCAGGAGGATAGCTCCACCACCCGCAAATACGGTGGCACCGGTCTGGGTTTGACCATTTGTGCTCGGTTGGTTGCGGCCATGGGTGGCCGTATCTGGGTGGAGAGTGTGCCTGACCAGGGCAGTGTCTTCCACTTCACCTTGCACCTGGAGGCAGACGCCAGCGCTCCGATGCCCCTGGCACCGATAGTGCGGTTTGCCGGCTGCAAGGCCCTGATCGTTGATGACAACGCCGTGAACCGACTGGTGTTGTCGCGCACGCTGGAGGGGGAAGGCGTGATCACCCACGGTGCGGCCAGCGGGCAGGAGGGGTTGGCCTGGCTGGAACAGGCTGCGCAGTTGGGCAATCCCTGTGATCTCATCCTGCTGGACGCGCAAATGCCGGAAATGGATGGTTTTGCGGTTGCAGAACGGATCGGGCGCATGCCGCATTGCCGCAATATTCCAGTCGTGATGCTGTCCTCCGCAGGTGTCAAGGGTGACGCGCAGCGGGCCAAGGATGTGGGCATTGTGGGCTATCTGAGCAAGCCCATAGCCCGTGACGAGCTGCTGCAGGCCCTGGCGCGCGTGCTCAAATCGGACATTACACAGCCCCAGGCATTGGTGACCAGCCACCTGATCCGCGAGAGCCAGGTTCTGCTCAATGTTTTGCTGGTGGAGGACCATGTTGTCAACCAGAAGCTGGCCGTGACGCTGCTCACGCGCTGGGGACACCATGTGGAGGTGGCAGACAACGGCCAAATTGCACTGGACCTGTTTGCCCAGCAGGCGTTTGACATCATCCTGATGGACATGATGATGCCGGTGATGGACGGGCTGGAAGCCACACGGCGCATCCGCGCCCTGGAGACCGATAGGCGTACACCCATCATTGCGATGACGGCCAATGCCATGGAGTCGGACCGTGAACGCTGCCTGGAAGCTGGCATGGACGAATATCTGTCCAAACCCGTCAAGGCCCAGGAGCTGCAGCAGATGCTGCAGCATTTTTCATCCCCGCGTGCGCTGCTGTTGCAGACCCAGGCGGCACAGTTTGCAGCGATGCCACCGGTGTTCGCGGTGTTTGACTATGCCCATGCGATCACGCAGGTGGACCAGGATGTGCTGCATATCGTCGCGCAGGTTTTCCTGGACAACTGGCCCAAGGATCTGGAGAAGATGCAAGTCGGGTTGGCAAATGGTGATCTGGACGCGGTGATGCGGATAGCCCATGCCCTCAAGGGCACCGTCGCCCTGTTCGGTGCCCAGCCCATCGCCGACCTGGCCCACGAAATCGAGCAAAGGGTATTTGCAGGTGATGCCCCGGGTGTTGAAGTGCGCCTGGATTTGCTGGAAGGGGAAATGAAGAGATTGATCCCGTTGATACCCGTACCTGTCCAAACTGGTTGAACTAAACCGCAACATGCAAAGGTGAATCAAAGTGGCACACCGTGTACTGATCATTGACGACACTGAAGTCAACCTGATTCTGTTCGCAGCGCTTGTAAAAAAACTGGAGGATTGCGAACCCCAGACCTTCGCCCATGCGCGCGATGCCCTCGTGTGGCTGGTGGACAACCAACCCGACCTGATCATTGTTGATTACATGATGCCGGACATCGACGGCCTGGAATTCATGCGTCTAATGCGTGAAATACCGGCCCGCGACACGGTGCCGGTGGTCATGATTACGGCCAATGACCAAAAGCAGCTGCGATACAGGGCCCTGGATCTGGGTGCGACAGATTTCCTGACCAAGCCGGTGGACAAGGTAGAGTTTTTGGCCCGTACCCGCAATATGTTGCTGGTCAGTGAAGCGCGCAAACAGCTCACTGATCGCGCTGCCTGGCTGGCCGATGAGGTGCGCAAAGCCACCGCTGAAATTGTGGCGCGCGAGCGGGAAACGGTTTTTCGGCTTTGCAAGGCTGCCGAGTTTAGAGATCCGGAAACGGGCGCGCATATCCTGCGCATGGCGCACTATTCCCATTTGATCGCCCGGCGTTTGGGCTTGTCCCTGGAAGACCAGGAATTGTTACTGGAAGCGGCGCCCATGCATGACATCGGCAAGGTGGGCATCGCTGACAAGATACTGCTCAAGCCCGGACGGCTGGATGGCGAGGAATTTGAGGTGATGAAGCAGCACGCCATGTATGGTTACGAGCTGCTCAAGGGTAGTTCGTCCAAGGTTCTGCAGGCCGGTGCTGAAATTGCCCGTGGCCACCACGAGAAGTATGACGGTACAGGTTATCCCAATGGCGTGCGCGGCACGGACATTCCCTTGTTCAGCCGCATCGTCGCGGTTGCCGATGTCTTTGATGCACTCACGTCCGAGCGACCCTATAAGGCGGCCTGGACCCTGGAGGCCGCAGCCGATTTTCTGAGGACGGGTTCAGGCACACATTTCGACCCGGAATGCGTGCAGAGTTTTCTCGACGCTTGGGACGAGGTGCTGGACATTCGCCGCCGCTACCAGGAGGAAATCGCCTAGCCCCGTTACTTGCGAGGCATTCTTCTGTGATATTGCTATTGTTTTGGTAGCTGCATAGATCCAATACACGGGGGCTACAGCCCGATTTTACTTAAGCACCAGGACGGGAATGGTCGCATGCGTCAGTACATGCTGGGTCTCGCTGCCCAGCAGCAGACGCTGGATGCCGCGCCGGCCGTGGGAGGCCATGACGATCAGGTCACACTGGTGTTTGGTGGCGGCGGCGATCAGTGCGTCGGACACGACGTCCGAGTTGACGGTGACGGCCTGTGCCACTACGCCTTTGCTGGCAGCGGCAGCCTTGACGGCATCAACCACGGACTGTCCTTTGTCTGACCACTGCTTTTCAACCCGCTGCACCTCCTCGGGTTGCAACGCCATGCCGCCTTCAAAATAACTTTGCGGGTAGCGGGGAACGACGGACACCGCGATCAGCTCGGCGCCGCACAGCGCGGCCAGGTCTATGGCACTGGTGACGGCTTTGTGGGCCAGGTCCGTGCCATCGGTGGCGACCAGAATACGTTGGTACATCTTTATTGCTCCTTACAGGGTCTATGGCTGCAGATTACTCCTGCCCGCATCACCACAGCTTGATGTAGGTCAAGTGGTACGCAATCGATCCACCGCACACTGGCGGCATGCGATCGACTGCTGCGGTGTCACCTGCCATTTCCGGCCCCTTTGTGCCGGAGGGGGGGGCGCACGCGCCAGACGCTCTGGCACTGCTGGACGACCCGCGAGAGTGGAGCGCCTTTAGCCGCCCATCACCCAGCCAGGGCGCCGGCTACTGGGAGTCCAGTGTGGTGATCGAAGGCATGCACTGCGCAGCCTGTTCGTTGACCGTGGAAGATGCGCTGAAAAATGTTCCCGGCGTGCTGAGTGCGCAAGTGGGCGCGGCCAGCCACCGGGCAAAAATCGTCTGGTCGGCCACCAACGTCACACCCTCGGTGTGGATGCAGGCCGTACAGGCCAGCGGTTACCGCGCGGTGCCGGCCAATGACGCCTTTGCCAGCGAGCGCCGCAAGCTGGAGACGCGCCAGGCCCTGTGGCGTTGGCTGATGGCCGGCCTGTGCATGATGCAAGTCATGATGTATGCCTACCCGGCCTATGTCGCGCTGCCCGGTGACCTGAGTGGCGAGATGGAGCAACTGCTGCGCTGGGCCTCCTGGGTGCTGACGCTGCCGGTGATGCTGTTCTCGTGCGGACCGTTTTTTCGCAACGCACTGCGCGACCTGGCCCATGCCCGCATCAGCATGGACCTGCCGGTTGCGCTGGGCATTGTCATCACCTTTGTGGTCAGCACGGTCGGCACGTTCGAGCCCCAGGGCATCTTCGGGCGCGAGGTGTATTTCGACTCGCTGACCATGTTTGTGTTCTTTTTGCTGACCGGGCGCTGGCTGGAGTTGCGCCTGCGCGACCGCACGGCCGGTGCGCTGGAGGCGCTGATGAACCGCCTGCCCGACAGTGTGGAGCGGCTGCAGGCTGACGGCCAGTTTGTCCGCGTGGCGGCCCGGCGTGTGGGTGTGGGTGATGTGTTGCGTGTGCACCCCGGTGAAACCTTTACGGCCGACGGTATGTTGACCGTAGGCAGCACCCGGGTGGATGAGGCCTTGCTGACCGGCGAATCCCGCCCCCTGGCGCGCCGTGTGGGGGATGGGGTCTGGTCCGGCAGCCACAACCTGACAGGCACGGTGCAACTGCGTGTGGAGCGTGTGGGGGCGGCGACCCGTTTTGCGCAGATCGTGGCGCTGATGGAAAGCGCATCCGCCACCAAACCGGAAGGCGCAGTGCTGGCAGACCGTATCGCCAAGCCGTTTTTGATCGCCGTATTGCTGGCAGCCGCTGGGGCCTGTGCCTGGTGGTGGGGGCGTGACCCCGGCCATGCACTGATGGTGGCGGTGGCCGTGCTGGTGGTGACCTGCCCTTGTGCCCTGTCATTGGCGACTCCAGCAGCCATGCTGGCCGCCGCGGGTAATCTGGCGCGCGGCGGTGTGTTGGTGCGCCGCTTGCAGGGGCTGGAAGCATTGGCGCGGGTCGACACGGTGGTGTTTGACAAGACCGGAACCTTGACCCTCGATGCCATGGTGCTGGATGCGGTGGAGACACGTGATGGCGTGTCGGTGGACCTGGCGCTGGCCATGGCGGCTGCGCTGGCGTACCACTCGCTGCACCCGGTGTCGCGTGCGCTGGTGGCTGCATCCCAAGCCACATCCTTACCGCTAGCGGTCTGGACCTGCGACGCCGTAACTGAAAGCGCGGGGGAAGGTGTGGCGGGCGTGGCCCGTCGGGGCGCTCAACAGGCTGCGATGCGTTTGGGCTCTGCCAGCTTTTGTGCCGTACCCCCGCGTTGTGTGCCTGGTTTGCAAGTCCATCTGCGCGACGACCAGGGTTGGCTGGCAAGCTTCATCCTGCAAGAGGATTTGCGCCCGCAGGCGGCCGAGGTGGTGGATGCACTAAAGGACTTGGGTGTGGACGTGCACATGTTGTCCGGCGACAGCGCCGCATCGGTGGCCCGTGTGGCCTCGCAGGCCGGCATAAGCCGGGCACGTGGCGCCTGCACACCCCACGACAAACTGGCCTTTCTGCGCCAACTGCAGGCCCAGGGCCACCACGTGGCCATGGTGGGTGATGGCCTGAACGACGGGCCGGTACTGGCGGGCGCCAATGCCTCGTTCGCCTTTGGCCAGGCCGCTCCGCTGGCGCAGGCCAAGGCCGACTTTGTGATCCTGGGTGAGCAATTGCTAGCCGTGGTGGACACGCTGCGCCTTGCGCGGCGAACCATGGCGGTGGTGCGGCAAAACCTGTGGTGGGCGCTGCTCTACAACGCGGCCTGTGTGCCGCTGGCCGTTTTGGGGCTGTTGCCGGCCTGGCTGGCCGGGCTGGGCATGGCCGGCAGCTCGCTGTTGGTGGTGCTTAACGCCTTGCGCCTGGCGCATTCGCTGCCCATATCCCGATCAACTGAAAAGGCAGCCTGATGGACATCCTCTATTTGCTGATCCCTTTGTCCGTGGTGCTGGTGTTCTTCATCCTGGGCGGTTTGTGGTGGGCCATACACCGCGGGCAGTTTGAAGACATTGACGCTGAAGGTGAACGCATCCTGAAAGATTCTTGACGGATGTCTGGCCCATTGACCGGAACTTGACTTGGGTCAAGGTGCAAAAGTCGTCCCGCCACAAGAATCTCAACCAGGCTTCAATACTTGAGAGAACACAATGGCATTTGCAAATCAACAAGCGACCGTTTACAACGACACCGTTGTGCGCCAGTTCGCCATCATGACCGTGGTCTGGGGCGTGGTGGGCATGCTGGTCGGCGTCATCATCGCCGCGCAGCTGACCTGGCCCGAGCTGAACTTCGGCATACCCTGGCTCAGTTACGGCAGGCTGCGGCCGCTGCACACCAACGCGGTGATTTTTGCGTTTGGGGGTTGCGGTTTGTTTGCGTCGGCCTATTACGTGGCGCAGCGCACCTGCCAGGTGCGGCTGTTTGGCGACAAGCTGGCAGCCTTTACCTTTTGGGGCTGGCAACTGGTCATTGTGGCGGCCGCCATTTCGCTGCCAATGGGTTACACACAGGGCAAGGAATACGCCGAGCTGGAGTGGCCCATCGACATCCTGATCACCCTGGTCTGGGTGTCGTTTGCGATTGTGTTCTTCGGCACCATTGGCACACGCAAAGTCAAGCACATCTATGTCGCCAATTGGTTCTTTGGGGCCTTCATTCTGGCGGTGGCCATTCTGCACTTGGTTAACAGCGCGGCCATTCCCGCAGGCTGGTTGAAGAGTTACTCGGCCTATGCCGGTGTGCAGGATGCCATGGTGCAGTGGTGGTACGGTCACAATGCCGTGGGATTCTTTCTGACTGCTGGCTTCCTGGGCATGATGTACTACTTCATCCCCAAGCAGGCCGAACGCCCGGTCTACAGCTACCGTCTGTCCATCGTCCACTTCTGGGCGCTGATCTTCACTTATATGTGGGCAGGTCCACATCACCTGCACTACACGGCACTGCCGGACTGGACGCAGTCGGTCGGTATGGTGTTCTCACTGATCCTGCTGGCACCCAGCTGGGGCGGCATGATCAACGGCATCATGACACTGTCGGGCGCCTGGCACAAGCTGCGCGACGACCCCATCCTGCGTTTCCTGATCGTGTCCTTGTCCTTCTACGGCATGAGCACCTTTGAAGGCCCCATGATGTCCATCAAGACGGTCAATGCGCTCTCCCACTACACCGACTGGACCGTGGGCCACGTGCATTCCGGTGCCTTGGGCTGGGTGGGGCTGGTGACCATGGGCTCCATGTATTACCTGATCCCGCGCCTGTTTGGCCAGAAGCAGATGTACAGCGTCAAGGCGATTGAGGTGCACTTCTGGACCGCCACCATCGGCATCGTGATCTACATCGCGGCCATGTGGATTGCCGGTGTGATGCAGGGCCTGATGTGGCGCGCCATCAATGCCGACGGCACGCTGACGTATACCTTTGTCGAGTCCGTCAAGGCTACCTATCCCTTCTATGTGTTGCGCTTGCTGGGGGGCCTGCTGTACCTGGGCGGCATGGTGATCATGTTGTGGAACACGCTAAAGACCGCCACTTCGGGGCGCGCTGCGGACGTCAAGGTTCCCACCAGTTTGGCCTACGCCTAAGCCAATGAATATGTGACTAGGAAAAACCATGGCTAACAACAACGAAAAATCGTCCTTCTCGCACGAAAAGATCGAGACCAACAACTTCCTGATGATTGTGCTGATCCTGCTGGTGCTGCTGGTCGGTGGCATGGTGGAGATTGTTCCGCTGTTCTTCCAGAAGTCCACCACGGAGCCCATCAAAGGTATACAGCCCTATACCGCACTGCAGTTGGCGGGGCGCGATGTGTATGTGCGTGAGGGTTGTTACAACTGCCACTCGCAAATGATCCGCCCCTTCAGGGCCGAGACCCTGCGCTACGGCCATTACTCGGTGGCGGGTGAGTCGGTGTATGACCACCCGTTCCAGTGGGGCAGCAAGCGCACCGGCCCGGATCTGGCGCGTGTGGGTGGCAAATACAGCGACGACTGGCACCGCACCCACCTGATTGCCCCGCGCGACCTGGTGCCCGAATCCAATATGCCGGCATACCCCTGGCTGGAGAAGGCCCTGGTGGATGCGGCAGCCATGCCCACCCACATGAAGGCCCTGCGCACGGTGGGTGTGCCGTATACCGACGCGCAGATTGCCGCCGCTGCGCAAGACGTGAGGGGCAAGACCGAACTGGACGCCACCATAGCCTACCTGCAGGTCTTGGGCCTGGCGCTGAAATAAAAACCGAAGGAACGGAATATGGACATCGACATCAACACCCTGCGGTCCGCCGCCACCGTAGCCAGCTTTGTGACCTTTATTGGCATCGTCTGGTGGGCCTGGTCGCGCAAACGCGCCGAGGATTTTTCAGAAGCCGCCAAGCTGCCGTTTGAGCAGGACTGAGCACCCAATAAGGATCTGGAAATGAGCGACTTTACAAGCGACTTCTGGTCGGTCTACATCGCCGGTATCACCGTGGTGAGCATATTGGCTTGTCTGCTGCTGTTGTGGTTCAGCGGCAAGGCCCGCGCCATGACGGCGGACGACAACACCACCGGCCACGTGTGGGACGAAGACCTGCGCGAGATGAACAATCCGCTGCCACGCTGGTGGGCCTGGTTATTTGTGATCACGATCGTGTTTGCGCTGGGATATCTGGTGCTGTACCCCGGTCTGGGCAGTTACAAAGGAACACTGGGCTGGACCCAACTGGGCGAGTTCAAGGCCGAGGTGGCAGCGGGTGAGCGTGAAACCGCCCCCCTGTACGCCAAGTTTGCCGCGATGACGCCCGAGGCCATTGCACATGATCCGCAGGCCCAGGCCATTGGCGAACGCCTGTTCATGAACAACTGCTCACAATGCCACGGGTCTGATGCCCGTGGTGCCAAGGGCATTCCCAATCTGACCGACGCGGATTGGTTGTACGGCGGCACACCCGACAAGATCAAGGAATCCATCACGTTGGGCCGCGCCGGCAATATGCCACCCATGGCCGCTGCAGTGGGTACGCCTGAAGATGTGAAGAACCTGGCCAACTACGTGCTGGGCCTGTCCAGGAGCCCCAACGATTCCGTGCGTGCAGCCCTGGGCAAAGAGAAGTTTTCCGCCTGCGCCGCCTGCCACGGCATGGACGGCAAGGGCAATGTAGCACTGGGTGCGCCCAACCTGACGGACGCGATCTGGTTGCATGGTTTTGGTGAAAACGCCATTGCGGCCATGGTCAACACCGGCAAAGTCAACCAGATGCCGGCCCAGGCAGAGCGCCTGAATGCCAGCCAGATCCAGGTGTTGGCGTCGTATGTGTGGGGCCTGTCGAACAACAAGGCCAAGCCGCAGTAGACGACGGCCCAGAAAGTTAAAAGTTTTGGCAGATACCGCACCACAGGCACCGCGCAGGGTCATACCGATCGCACCCTCGCCGGACAAGAGTCCCATAGCACCGCCGGCGGATGCCGACGCGGAGACGGTGTGGCTGTACGAGGCGCATAAGAAGATTTACCCGCGCAGCGTGTCTGGCTTTTTCTCCAATTGGCGTTGGGCCATGGTGTTCCTGACGCAGTTGGTGTTTTATGGGCTGCCCTGGCTGGAGTGGGGCCAGCGCCAGGCAGTGCTGTTTGACCTGGGGGCTCGGCGCTTTTATATCTTTGGTCTCGTGTTGTACCCGCAGGACTTCATTTACCTGACGGGTATTCTGGTCATTTCGGCGCTGTCGCTTTTTCTGTTCACCGCCGTGGCGGGGCGCCTGTGGTGTGGTTATGCCTGCCCACAAACCGTCTACACAGAAATGTTCTTGTGGCTGGAGAAGAAGACCGAGGGCGACCGCTCGGCACGGATGCGGCGGGATGCAGGGCCCTGGACCGCGGACCGCATGTTTCGCGCCGCTAGCAAACACTTTTTGTGGTTGGCGCTGGCTGGTTGGACCGGTTTTACCTTTGTAGGTTATTTCACACCCATCCACGAACTGGCGGCCGAGTTTGTGCAGCGGCGCATGGGCTCGTGGGAGGTGTTCTGGTCCGTGTTTTATGGTTTGGCCACCTACGGCAACGCGGGTTTTATGCGCGAGCAGGTCTGCATACACATGTGCCCCTATGCGCGTTTCCAGAGTGCGATGTTTGACAAAGACACCCTCATCGTCACCTACGACGAAGAACGGGGTGAGCCCCGTGGCGCCCGCTCGCGCAAGGCCGACCTGCTGACGCTGGACCTGGGTGCTTGTGTGAACTGCAGCCTGTGTGTGCAGGTTTGCCCGACCGGTATTGATATCCGAGAGGGGCTGCAATACGAATGTATAGGTTGCGGCGCGTGTGCCGATGTGTGTGACGGTGTGATGGACAAGATGGGTTATGCACCGGGCCTGATCAAATACTCCACCCAAAACGCAGTCAGCCAGCACTGGACCAAGGGCCAGACGCTGCGCCATGTGTTGCGCCCCCGTATCCTCATCTACACCGCCATTCTGGGGACGGTGGTGCTGGCCACAGTGCTGAGTCTGGCGATGCGCACCCCGTTCAAGGTGGATGTGGTGCGCGACCGCGGCGTATTGGCCCGCATGGTGGAGGCGGGTCGTATCGAGAACGTGTACCGCCTGCAGATCATGAACGCCACCGAGGCCACGCAGGACTTTGGTATTGCGGTGGAAGGTTTGCCCGGCTTGGCAGTGGTGTCGGACACCACCACCCGTATCGAATCCACCCAGTCCCGCTGGGTGGCCGTGCGGGTGCAGGCGCCGCCCGACGCAGCCAAACCCGGCTCACACACCATCTACTTTACGGTCACCGGCGAGGGCGCTGTGGGGCGTGTGGTCGAGAAATCTGTTTTTATCATTCCCCGTTAAGGGCTCAAGTTCAGGAGGTTTTATGGCCAGCTCCCATCCGATACCCGTAGCCCCATCGCCCCCGTGGTGGAAGTTTGGCCATGTGTGGCTGGTGATTGCGGGCCCGGCCCTGGTGGTTGTGGCCTCGTTCATCACTTTTTACCTGGCGGTTGTGGGCCAGGACCCGGTGGTTGATGAAGACTATTACCGCAAAGGCATTGAGATCAACAAGACCCTGAGTGGCAACCCGGCCAGCCTGGCACCCGCCAAGGAGGCACGCAACCATGCGGCCACCGGCGTCAAAGCTCCAAAGTAGGCGACGATGTTGCGCCAACGCCTGATGTGGATTGTGTGGCCTGCCTTCTTGATGGCCGGTGTGCTGGAGGTGCTGGTCTTTGCGATGGTGGACCCGCAGGATGTGCACTGGTTCGGCGCGCCGTTGGAGTGGTCGCGCCAGGCTATCTATACGGTTTCGTTCTTCGTATTCTGGTCCATCACCACCGTGTCAGGCGGATTGACCACCTTGCTGGCCATGTCTCCGTTCGAGGTAAACCGCTGCCCGTTGCCGCCAACGGACAGGCCTGATGGTTGTCCCAAGCAGGGAGGCTGCTGACGAATGGTCTAACAGCCCGCCTTTGCGATGACGATGTTGCGCAGCGCGTCGTCATTGAGCACGCGGATATGACGCTGCTTTACTTCGATGATGCCGTCATCGACGAACTTGGATAAGGTCCGGCTGACCGTCTCCAGCTTCAGACCCATATAACTGCCGATTTCTTCACGTGTCATGCGCAGCACCAGCTCGGTCTGCGAGAAACCCCGCGCATGCAGGCGCTGCATCAGGTTCAGCAAGAATGCCGCTAATCGCTCTTCGGCCCGCATGCTGCCCAGCAGCAGCATGACGCCGTTTTCGCGGACGATTTCACGGCTCATGATCTTGTGCACATGGTGCTGAAGGGCGTTCACCTCGCGCGAGAGCTCTTCAATGCGGTCAAAGGGCATGACGCAGACCTCGGCGTCTTCCAGCGCAATGGCGTTGCAGGTATGGACGTCGTGGACAATGCCGTCCAACCCAATGACTTCGCCCGCCATCTGGAAGCCGGTGACCTGGTCGCGGCCGTCTTCGGTGGTGATGCAGGTCTTGAAAAAGCCGGTACGGATGGCAAACAGGCTTGTGAATTTCTCGCCATTGCGGAACAGCATGTCGCCGCGTTTGACCTTGCGCCGACTGGCCACCACTTCGTCGATGCGGTCCAGTTCAGTGGGGCTGAGTCCCACGGGCATGCATAGTTCACGCAGATTGCAGTTGGAGCACGCAATTTTGATGGTTTGGCCGGCGATGCCAGCCGGCGGAAGTCCTTCGGATTGAGGGCGGCTGGCGGCAGGTGGAGCAGTGGTTTGGTCGAGCATGGGTGTAACAAAGCCGTTTGCCTTGCAGTTTACTCTCCACTTTCACGCTCGCGTGATTAAGCCTTGATGCACATCAAGCGGTAATCAGCGAATGTATCGCACAGTCCAGGTCATATGTTCTGGAGTTCGCATGACCTTTGCCGCTGAGACCGTGTCCGATGACCTGTTGAAGAGGTTTGATGTGCCCGGCCCGCGCTACACCTCGTTTCCAACCGCGGACCGCTTTGTGGAGGCCTTCACGGCCGATGACTACGCACGGGCGCTGGACCAGCGGCGCGATGGCTTGGCCGCCAGGCCCCTGCCGCTGTCCGTCTATGTGCACATTCCGTTTTGTGAATCGCTGTGTTACTACTGTGCGTGCAACAAGATCATCACCAAACACCATGACCGCGCCGCACCCTATCTGCACTACCTGAGCCGCGAGGTTGACCTGCACACCCAACGTCTGGGTGTGGGTCAGACCATCAGCCAGTTGCACCTGGGCGGTGGCAGCCCCACGTTTTTGACCGATGCCGAATTGGGCGAGCTGATGGCCATGCTGCGGCGCAGCTTTACGCTGGCACCCGGGGGGGAGTATTCCGTGGAGGTGGACCCCCGCACCGTGGATGCAGCACGTTTGGACACTCTGGCCGAATTGGGTTTTAACCGCCTGAGCTTTGGCGTACAGGACTTTGACCCCGCAGTGCAAAAAGCCGTGCACCGCGTGCAGCCCGCCGAACAGGTGTTTGCACTGGTGGAGGCGGCACGGGCGCGGGGTTTTGAATCCATCAATGTGGATCTGATCTACGGCCTGCCACGCCAGAGCCCCGAGTCCTTTGACCGCACGTTGGCCCAAATCAATGAACTCCGCCCGGACCGCATCGCGCTGTATGCCTATGCCCACCTGCCCGAGCGATTCAAGCCCCAGCGGCGCATTGCCATTGTGGAGCTGCCCAGTGGTGGGGCCAAAGTGTCCATGCTCTCACGCTCACTGGAGGCTTTTCGCAAAGCAGGTTATGTGTATGTTGGCATGGACCATTTTGCGCTGCCGGATGACGCACTGGCGGTCGCCAAGCGCCAGGGTAGGCTGCACCGCAACTTTCAGGGTTACAGCACCCAGCCCGATTGCGACCTGATTGGCCTGGGCGTGTCGGCCATTGGCCGCATAGGCGCCACCTACAGCCAGAACGCCAAGACCATGGAAGAGTATTGTGATTTCCTGGACCAAGGGCGCTTCCCGGTGGTGCGGGGCCTGGCGCTGACCCGGGATGACCTTGTGCGCCGCGCCGTCATCATGGCGTTGATGTGCCAGGGTCAGCTGGACTTTGAGGCCATTGAAGCCGCACATTTGCTGGAATTTCGCAGCTACTTCGCCCAGGAGCTGGAAGCGCTGCAGCCGCTGGTGGACCAGGGGCTGGTCAGCATGGATGCCACCGGCATTGAGGTTACGCCGCAAGGCTGGTTCTTTGTGCGTGCCGTGGCCATGGTGTTTGACCGCTACTTGCAGTTGGACCGCACGCGGGCCCGGTTCTCCAAGATCATCTAGGAAGACAATCGCTGCATGCAGAGTTCTCTGGCAGTCACGGCATTGTTGATGGGCCTGGTGGGTGGGCCCCACTGCGTTGCCATGTGTGGTGCCGCCTGCGCCGGTATAGGCCAGGCTGCCGGCCCACGCAAACAGTCAGCGCTGCTGCTCTTCCAGGTGGGGCGGATAGTGGGCTATTCCGTGCTGGGTGGTTTGGCCGCGGCCTCGCTGCAGGGACTGGGATGGTTGACCGTGCAATCAGCTGCGCTGCGGCCTGTATGGTCCATGTTCCACGTGGCAGCCTTCGTGCTGGGTATGGTGCTGTTGGTGCAGGCCCGCCAGCCGGTGTGGCTGGAGCGTAGTGCCCGCAAAGTCTGGGCACGCGCCCGATCCTTCGCTGGTGCTGGGGGCGCAGGTGCTCCATTGGTGCTGGGCAGTCTCTGGGCGCTGTTGCCCTGTGGCTTGTTGTACTCCGCCCTTATGGTGGCGGCTCTGGCCGGTAGTGTGGGCGGCGGTGCGCTGGTGATGGCGCTGTTTGCACTGGGCACCAGCGTGACCATGTTTCTGGGGCCTATGCTCTGGCTGCGCCTGCGCGGCTCGCCCGCGCATCCCGGTAGCGGCCAGTGGGGTGTGCGCCTGGCAGGCGTGGCGCTGGCCGGCAGCTCTGGTTGGGCCTTATGGATGGCATTGGCCCACAACACGGCACCCTGGTGTGTGGTGACCTAGTGCTTTAAATGTGCGCGTCGCGCACCGAGGCTTCCAGCTCACCAAAGGCTTCTTCCACATACACGCCCAGGCGTTCCAGGTTGGGTAGCTCGTCCGTCGCAATCAGGCCAAAGAACAGATCACCTGCATAACTGAACAGCGTGATGTTCAACAGGTTGCTAGGTGGCAGCGTGCTGATGGGGTGCATCTCTTCCATGCGGGCACCCTTGATGTACAGGTGCTCCTTGGGGCCGGGCACGTTGGACACCAGTGTGTTGCCCATGGGCGGCATCTTGTTGCTGAGCTTGAGTGTCTCGGCAATCTGGGCCACCAGGCCGGTGATGATGGTGTAGGACTCAATCGCCTCAGGGGCCACGCTGTCGACCATGGTGCGCACATTGCGCAGGCTGTAGCCGATGTTGCGCAGGCGCACATAGGGGTCATCCGTGGGGGGTGACAGTTCCACCTGGATGATGCCGATCTTGTTGCCGGCCGTTTTCTCGCCCTCTTTGCGCAGGTTCACCGGCATCTGGATGGTGATGGGGCGGCGCAGCTCCACGCCCTGGTCCTGCAGGTAACGACGCAGTGCGCCGTCCAGGCAGGTCAGCGCGATGTGGTTCAGTGTGGAGCGGGTGCGGGTGCGGATGGCGTTGACGCGTTCCATGGATACACCGGCAGTGGCGAACTGGCGGCCCGACGTGACCTGGCCGGTCAGCGGCGTCTTGGCGCTGGAGACAAAGGGCAGGGCGATGGCGTTTTTCGTCAGCTTGATGCTTTCCAACAGCAGCATGGCGGCCAGGCGGCCTATGCCCAGGAAGCGGCGGGTGTTGCCAGTGACCTCTTTCCAGGTCATCTGCAGCAGCTCCTGCTTGGCACGTGCGCTGCGGCTGCCGCCGTGGCCACCGTGTTTTTGAGTCCACACCGGGACCTGGTCCATGTCGGTGGGGGAGGTGGAGTAACACTCGGCCGTCCAGCGTGCCATGGTCACGCCATCGGCGTAGGCGTGGTGCATCTTCTGGTACAGCGCAAACTTGCCGTCGGGCAGGCCGTCAATCACATGCAC